>JBMFQU010000008.1:0-32179 GCA_049968435.1 Brevinematia bacterium
ACTAAAGGGCGGGTGGGTGGGAAGCAAAAAAGTTTCTTAAAAACTCAATTTGAAATTTTAAATATACTGGTTTATTTTATTGTAGGGGGAGTTATGAGAAATATTTTCTTAGTTGTTTTGTTATTTGTTTTTGCTACTACTTTTGCTTATGGTAAAACTTATACTATTGAGCTTATGATCGGTGATGTGGTTGTTAAAAATGGTAAGAATAAGATAAATGTAGATATTGGTTACGTTATAAAGAAAGGAGATGTCATAACTACAGGTAAAGATTCGGAATGTTATATATCAGTTGATAATGGTAAGGGAACTATAAAGATTGAAGAAAAATCTTCAATAGCTTTTGAGGAGATAGATAAAGTTACTAGTAGTGGTACCATTGATAAGGTGAATTTGAAAGGTAATATAGTTTCCTCTGTTGAAGGTGTATATTCAGAAAATGCTATGTTAGGAGTTAAAACACGTACAGCTTTTGCTACTGTGAGGGGTACAGAGTTTGTTATGGAGGTAGGAAAAGATGATACAACTACCTCTCTATATGTTCTTGAAGGTAAAGTGGCTATAGTACCTTTGGTTGCACTTAGTGAAGAAGAATTGATTAGTAGGTCAATTTTTGTAAATGAAGGTCAAAAGATTGAAATTTCAGAAATAGATGTGATAAACGCTACGAGTTTTATAACTGATGAAGAGAAGTTTGAAGGATTTATGACGAAAAAGAAAGTTTCTTTGATTGCTTCGGAAAGAGAGAGATTTAAAAAGAGAATTAACATGCTTAAAGAAATTCAACAAAAGAGAAAGGAAGAATTAGAGAAAAAGAAAAAAGAATACTTGAAGGATCCTTCAAAATTATTCGAAGATGATTAGTTTAATTTATAATTCTAATTAATGAAAATAGCTATATTTGGTGGTACTTTTGATCCAATACATATAGGGCATTTGATAGTTGCTGAGTTTTCAGTTGATTTTTTTGGCCTTGATAAGGTTATCTTTGTTCCTTCTAAAGTTTCTCCTTTTAAAGTAGGTAAAAGTTGCTTTTTTTCTGATGAAGATAGACTAAAGATGATTGAATTGGCTATAGAAGGTAATCCTAGGTTTGAAGTTTCTGATTTTGAAATTAAAAGAGATGAAATTTCATATACTTACATAACAGTTAAACATTTCTTGAATGTTTATAAAGGTAATGAACTTTTTTTAATAATTGGGGGCGATACTTTTGAGGGTTTTACTAAGTGGAAGGAGTATAAATATATTTTGGAAAATGTGAAGTTAATTGTTTACCCTAGATTGGGGTATAGTTTAGAGATTCCAAAAGAGATAGAAGTGTACCGAAATAAAATTACATTTTTAGAAGTTCCTTTGATAGGTATAAGTTCCACTTTGATAAGACAGAGAATTGAAAATGCTATGAGTATTAGATACTTAGTTAGAGAAAATGTTTATGAATATATACTTAACAAGTTTTATAATGTAAAACACTAATATTTTTGAATAATTCTTCTTTATTCCGTATAATTATTATATGAAAAGATTCTTAATTTTCATAATGGTTTTTATGTTGAATAATCTTGTTTTTTCTAATGACTTTTTCCAAAAAGGAAAAGAATATTATTTCTCTGGTAATTTTGAGATGGCTAAGCTTTCTTTTGAGAAATCTTTAAGGCAAGGTTTTACAAATGAAGAACTTATTCTTATGTTAGGCAATTCTTATATGGCTACTGGTGAAATTGAGAAATCTATTTCTACTTTTGTCAAGGGATTAGAGTTATTTAGTGATAAAAGTTGGGTTTTTGAATTTAATCTTGGTTATGCTTATTATGTTTTTAAGGATTATACGAATTCTTTTAAGTATCTTTCTAGGGTTATTGAGAGTAATCCTTCTTTTTCGAAAACATACTGGTTTGGAGGTATGGCTTCTCTTAGAATGTTAGATATTGATAGTACAATAAATTTATGGGAAAGGTATTTACAAATAGATCCTAATGGTGAAGAATCTGATAACATTAGAAAAGCGATTGCTTTGCTAAAGGATTATGGAACAAATGCTATACCTGAAATTATTGCTGATCTTAAGGGGCTAAGCGGTATTGATAATGTTATAGAAAAAATAAAGAATGGTTATGAAATAAAACAAGATAAAAAAACACTAGAAGATACCTCTTTTGAAGGTATAGAAAAGTAATTAGAGGTCGGATATGTAAACTTCTTCAATTTTTATTTCTTTTTCCATTATGTAGTTTACAACTTGTTTTGTTCTTTCTGAGAGGTCTGTTACAAAATATTTTTCAAAGTGATTTTCTTCGTTGGAGAGCAAGTTATTACTTTCTAGTAATTCTTTTATTTTGGTAGCTGCGCACTCTCCTGGATCTATTAATTTTACTTTTCCCATGTATTCCTCTATTTCTTTTGCTATTAATGGATAGTGGGTACATCCTAATACTATTCCATCTACTTTATTTCTAAATTCTTCTAAATAATGGATTATGGATATTTGAAGAGATTTGTATAGGTAAGAATTATTTTTTATAAATGCTCCTTCTTCGATTAATGGTACAAATAGAGGGCATGCTTTACCGAATACTTCTTTATTGGTTGCTTCTCTTATTTTTTTTTCATACATTCCTGAGGTTATAGTTCTAATAGTTCCTATTACTAATATCCTTTCTAGAGGAGATTTAACTATACATTCTACTGTGGGTTCAATTACCCCTATTATTGGGATTTTAAACATTTCTTTTAATGGCTCAATTGCAACTGAAGATGCCGAATTACAAGCTACTACTATTGCTTTTACATCGTTTTTTATTAAAAATTTTGTGTTCTCTATTGAAAAACGAATTATTGCTTCCTTTGATTTATCTCCGTAGGGTAAGTGTTTTGTGTCTCCTAGGTATATTATTGATTCGTTAGGTAAATATTTCTTTATCTGCTTTAAAACTGTTAGTCCTCCAACCCCTGAATCAAAAACACCAATAGGTCTCTTATCCATTACTCTCTCCTAAGGATCAAATTATAATTGTTTTTGCTTTTTGTGTAAAAATTAATTGTTTTAGTTTATTTCTTCTTCTGGTTCGAATACCATAGGTGAGGATAGGTTTTCATAAGAGATCTTTCCTTCTGCTATTAGTGAAATTGTTTTTACTAGTATTTTGTGTTCTTTTTCTAAAACGCGCTTTGCTAATGTCTCGGGGGTATCATTAGGTAGTATTTTAACTTTAGCTTGCATTATTATTTTCCCACCATCTACTATTTCATTTGCGAAGTGCACGGTACATCCGTGAATTTCTTCTTTATTTTCTAATGCTCTTCTGTGTGTTTCTAGTCCGGGGTATTTAGGTAGTAAAGATGGGTGAATGTTTATTATTCTGTTCCTAAACGATGAAAGTAGAGGGTGTTTTATAACTCTTAAAAATCCTGCCATTACTACAAGATCAACACAATGTTTCTTTAGAACTCTCACATATTCCCATTCTCTATCTTCTTCAAATTTTGTTTTATATTTACCAGGATATAAGTAAATTGCTTTTACTCCGTGGGTTCGTGCTACTTCTAGCCCTTTAGCATCTTTTTGATCACTTATAACGATTGCTACTTTACCATTTATCTTACCTTCTTTACAAGCTTTTATTACTGCTTCCATGTTTGATCCACGCCCAGAAATTAATATTCCAATCCTCAATTTATCCCTTTTACCAATTAACTTTAGTAGTGATCTTTTGAGTTTTATTATAGTGCAAAGCATTAAAAAACTCCTCTTATGAATCCTCCATCAACCTGTATGCTTGTACCATTTATGTAACTAGCCTTTTCTGAACATAGGAATGTGACGAAGTCTGCTATTTCATCTACTTTTCCGTATCTACCAAGTGGTATGCTTTCCTCCATCTCTTTTTTTATTTCTTCAAAAGGTTTATTTGTGTTTCTGCTTCTTAATTCAAGTAATTTCATTGCTCTTTCTGTGTAAATATTTCCAGTGCATACTACATTAAAAGTTATATTTTTATTCTTTATAGTTCTAGAAAGTGATTTTGAAAAAGAATTTAAACTTGATCTAAAAACATTTGACAAAAGTAGCTCATCAATAGGTTCTTTTACTGAAACTGAAGTCATATATACTATTCTTCCCCAATTGTTCTCTATCATTTTAGGTAAGAACTTTCTTGTTAATCTTACTGCTGACATAAGTACTAGTTCAAGTCCTTTATACCAATCTTCATCGCTTATCTCAAAAAAATAGCCAGGTTTAGGTCCTCCTGTATTGAAGACAAATATATCTATTTTCCCGAAGTTATTGATTACATATTCTCCTAAATTTTTAACATCCTCTGGTTTTGATAGATCACAAACAAAGGAAAAAACTTTTATTTCTTCTCTTTCAAGTTCTTTTCTTGTTTCTTCAAGGTTTGTAGGATTGCTTGAAGATATTATAACTTGTGCTCCTTCTTTACCTAATGATTTGGCTATACCCTTGCCAATACCTTTGCTACTTGCTGTAACTAATGCTATTTTACCTTTTAGTCCAAGTTCCATGAAAAAATTATTTATATTCTTGTTTTTTTTATTCAAATATAATTAAATTTTAAAATTTTTAGCGTTTTTAAGGTTTTTTATCTTGTTAATTTTTTATTCGATTTTGTATAAGAATGTTTGAAAAATGCTTTTAGCATTTTCCCCACCCACCTGCCCTTTAGTTCCATGTAGGAGGGCGTAGCCTTCCTATGAATACCTCCCTTTAGTCATTCAAAGTAAGATATCCTTTCTAACAAAGTTAAAGATTTTTGCTTTTTGCCATATTAGATTAGCGAAGCTACGCCTCTTAGTGGTAAATCCTTAAGCATTCCAGAGTAAGCTTCACCCTTATTTAAGCAAGTAAATTAATAAAGATAAAGCATTAATCCCTAATAGAAAAGTAGAAATCGTTTTTAGTATTCTTACTTTAACTAGGTAATATAAAAATTTCAAATAATCTTAATTTTATATTGTTATTTTTAAGAGTTTTTCTTAAATTGTATATTATCTTATGAAAAAGGTTATTTTACTCATTTTGTTTGTTTTTGCATTTAGTTTAGAAGTAACTAGTAATATCGTTGTTCCTAAGGGATTTAAGATTAGTGTTTTTGCTGAGGTACCTAAGGCTAGAGCTATGAAATATGTTGGTAATGGAATACTTTTTGTTGGTACTAAGGAAAGCAAAGTTTATGTCGTTATTAATAAAAATTTTGAAAGTAGTTCCAAAGACATAAGGGTACTTATTGATGGGCTTGCATGGCCAGTGGGTTTAGATTACTATAGAGGGGATCTTTATGTTTCATCGCATAGCGTAATATATAAGCTAGAAGATGTAATGAGGAAGATTGATAAAAGGCATAGTGTTGATGATCTTAAAGTAGTTTTTGATAGATTTCCAAAAGATACTGCTCATGGGTAGAAATATATAAGATTTGGTCCTGATGGTAAACTTTATGTGCCTGTAGGTGCTCCTTGTAATGTATGTAAGAGAGATAATAAGATTTATTCTACTATAACCCGTATGAATCCTGATGGAAGTGGTTTTGAAATATTTGCCTATGGTGTTAGGAATTCTGTTGGTTTTGATTGGGATCCTATAACTGGATATATGTGGTTTAGTGATAATGGTAGAGATTGGATGGGAGATGATTTACCTCCTGATGAGATAAATGTTGCTAAATCCAAGGAATTGCATTTTGGTTTTCCTTATATTCATGGTAAGGATGTTTTAGATCCTGAATTTGGAGATGAATTTAGTAACATAAAAGATAAATTTCAAAAACCGGTATGGGAACTACCTGCTCATGTTGCTCCTCTGGGTATAAAATTTTATACAGGTTCTTCTTTTCCAAATTATTATAAAAATGGGCTTTTTATAGCAGAACATGGATCTTGGAATAGATCTACTAAAATAGGTTACAGAGTATCATTTTTAAAAATAGATGAAAATAGGATTCCTATTAGTTATGAGATATTTGCGAGTTTTATTGATGGTCGAAATGTTTATGGTAGACCTGTTGATATTGAGCTACTTGAAGATGGTAGTATTATTGTTTCTGATGATAAGAATGGTAAAATTTATCGAATACAATATTCTGGTGATAAATAAGTTAGGTTTAAAGTCTTAAATCACTTATTTTTTGAATTATTCAAAAATTATTTTTAACTCTTAACTAACTATTTAAGTTGAAAAATTTATGAAACTATCGTTATATTTTCTTTATCTTTATTATGAATTAACTAGGAGGTGTTATGAAGAGCTTTCTTAGAAGATTTATGAAAAACTGGTTTGTTTTGAATTTGATTCTGACGGGTTTTGTGTTTGGTGTTATTTTCTCTTTTGGTTTTTTGAGTGGAGGGTGCCAGTCTAAGGGTAGTTTATCTTATGCTGTTTCTGGAGATGTTGATATTTCTAAATTACCTGAGAAATATAAATATGCTTACTCTGTACAGCTAGTCTTAAATGAAGTTGCTGAAAAAGTTTCTCCAGCTGTTGTTAATATAAAGAGTGAAGATGTAGTTGAATATACTTATCAGGATCCTTTCTACAAGTTTTTTGGGGATGATGAATTTTTGAGAAAGTTTTTTGATCTTCCTGATGCGCCAAAAGAAAGAAAATATAAGCAGGTTATACCTAGTTTAGGTTCAGGTTTTATAATTTCAAAGGAAGGTTATATTTTAAGTAATCTTCATGTTATTAGGCCTGCTGGTAAAGTTGCTAAAAACATAATAGTTACGGTTTTAAAATCTGGTAAAGAGTATAAAGCTAAAGTTGTAGGTTATGACGAAGAAACAGATATTGCTTTACTTAAAATTGAGCCAAAGGAAGATTTACCTATTGCTCCTTTGGGAGATTCGGATAAAGTCAAAGTTGGAGATTTTGCTATTGCGATAGGAAATCCTTTTGGTTTGAATGGTACTTTTACCTTTGGTACTATAAGTGCGGTAAATAGAGATGTACAAGGTAATGTTTTCTCAAAGTATCTTCAAACTGATGCTCCTATAAATCCTGGCAACAGTGGAGGTCCACTTGTTAATATGTTTGGCGAGGTTATAGGTATAAATACTATGATAATTTCCCCTAATCAGTTTGGAGGAGTTGCTGGTAATGTTGGTATAGGTTTTGCTATTCCAATAAATAATGCTAAGAAGATTATTGATCAGCTTATTAAGAGAGGTAAGGTTGAAAGAGGTTATATCGGTGTTAGTATTACAGAATTAGATAATGAAACTAGGAAGCAGATGGGATTACCTAATGATTTAGGTGTTTTGGTTAGTAGAGTTGAAATTGGTTCTCCTGCTGATAAGTCTGGTATCAAAAAAGGTGATGTTATTGTAGAAGTTGATGGGTTTAAGATTTCTAATTTTAATCAGCTTCTTGATAAGATTTCCTCAAAATCTCCTGGAGAAATTGCTAGAGTAAAAGTTTTTAGAGATGGTAAGTATATTGACTTTGATATAAAAGTTGCTGTAAGACCTACTAGTGAAGAATTAGCGAAAGGTAAAGATCAGAATGAAGGGACTGGTGATACTTACGAGTATAAAGGTATTGTGGTTTCCGATACTTCTTCAGGTGGTGGAGTAGTGGTTGTTGAAGTTAAGGAAGATAGCCCATTTTCTGATATCTTACAAAAAGGTGATGTAATAATTGAGATAAATAAGACAAAAATAGAAAAACTTTCTGATTTTATAGAGTTTGCTAAAAATAATAAAAATCAAAAGCAGTTCTTAATAAAGTTCCAAAGAGGTAATATGCTTATCATAAGAGGTTTTACTATTAGATAATCTGAACTTTAAAATAAGTTTTTATGAATATTTGAGAGGTGTAAGATGGATAATTTAAAGCCTTTAAGTTTTGAAATGCCAATAATTGAGATGGAGAAAAAAATAGAAGAAATGAAAAAGACACTTGGTTTGGATGATAATGCACCTGAAATTAAAGGTTTATATAAGCAATTAGAGGATATAAAAAATAAAATTTATTCAAATCTAAATGAATGGCAAATAGTTGAGATTTCTAGGCATCCTTCTAGGCCTACTTTTCTTGAGTATTTAGAATCAATATTTACTGATTTTGTTGAGCTTGCTGGTGATAGGTACTTTGCAGATGATAAAGCTATAGTTGCTGGATTTGGTAAGTTGGGAGATAGGAGTGTTTGTATAATAGGTCAAGAGAAAGGTAAGACGATTGAAGATAAGATAAAGAGAAATTTTGGGATGCCCCATCCTGAAGGGTATAGGAAGGCTCTTAGAGTTATGAAGTTAGCGGAGAGATTTAGAATACCAGTTATCACTTTTATTGATACTGCAGGGGCTTATCCTGGTGTTGGGGCTGAGGAAAGAGGACAAGGTGAAGCAATAGCAAAAAATTTACAAGAAATGTCTGGACTTAAAACACCTATAGTTTCTGTTGTTATAAGTGAGGGTGGAAGTGGTGGTGCTCTTGCTATCGGTGTTGCTGATAGGGTATTTATGCTAGAATATGCTATATATTCTGTTATTTCTCCAGAAGGGTGTGCTTCAATATTGTGGAAAGACGCTTCTAAAGCACCAGAGGCTGCAAAAGCACTAAAATTGACTGCTAAATGGTGTAAGGAATTTGGTATAGTTGATAAAATAATTAAAGAACCATTAGGAGGTGCTCATAGAAATCCTAGTTTTGTTTTTGATAACCTTAAAGAAGAACTTTCAAGAGAAATTGATAACCTTTCTAAATTCACCAATGAGCAGCTTTTAAAGATGAGGTATCAGAAATTTAGAAACATAGGTTTTTACGAGGTAAAATAGTATGATAAAATACTTTACATCTGGTGAATCTCACGGTAGAGGTATATCTGCTGTAGTTTATGGTTTTCCTGCGAATATACCTATTGATCTAGATTACATTAACAATGAACTAAGTAGGAGGCAGAAAGGTTATGGTCGTGGCGGTAGGATGAAGATAGAAAAAGACCAAGTTGATATAATCGGCGGTGTTAGAAATGGTAAAACTATAGGTTCTCCTATATCTATAGTTATTTGGAATAAAGATTGGGAAAACTGGAAAAATAAAGTTGTACCTAAGGTTACTGAACCAAGGCCCGGACATGCTGATCTTGTTGGTGCTCTAAAGTATGGTTTTGATGATATAAGAGATGTTTTAGAAAGAGCGAGTGCTAGAGAAACATCTGTTAGAGTAGCAGTAGGTGCTTTGGCTAAATACACGCTTGAAAAGTTTTTTGATGTAAAAATATTCTCACATGTTGTCGTTTTCGGTGGGATTGAAGTTAGTTTAAAAGGATTATCTTATAGGGAGATCTTAGAGAATTCTTTAAACTCAGAAGTTGGAGTTGGAAATCTTGAATATGAGGAAAAAATAAAAAATCTTATAGACCAGGTTAAAAAGGAAGGAGATACTTTAGGTGGAATAATTGAAGTTGTTGTTATTAATCCTCCTGTGGGTCTTGGTAGTTATGCACATTGGGAAGATAAAATTGATGCAAGGATTTCTTACTCAGTAATGAGCGTTCAAGCAATTAAAGGAATAGAATTTGGTTTAGGGTTTAAAATGGGTTACTTTAAAGGTAGTGAAGTTCATGATGAAATACTTTGGAATGAAAAATTTACAAGAGGGTCAAACAACGCAGGAGGGATTGAAGGGGGTATGACAAATGGACAACCTATTGTCTTTAGATGTGTAATGAAACCTATTTCTACTCTGATTAAACCTAAAAGATCTGTTAATATGGTTTCAAAGGAAGAAGTTTTGGCTCATGTTGAAAGATCTGATGTTACTGCTGTACCTGCAGCTGGGGTGATAATTGAATCTGTTACGGCTATTGAAATCTTTAGCGCTCTACTTAAAAGATACGGCTCTGATGATATAAACCTTATAAAAAAATTCTTTGACTCAGATCCTGTTCAAAAAAATAGAACAGGCCTAGACATAATAGATGCAAAATTAACTTAAAGTGTGAAATTTTTTCAAATGCTATGTAAAATTTTTTTACACTTTTTTAAGTTTGATGCTTAATTATTTTTTACTTAATTATTTTTTACATTATCTTCTAGGTATGTATTCTACAATGTTTTTAAGGATCTTTTTTATTTGTGAGTAAATTTGGCAAAAAAATTGCATTATATTAAAAAGTTAGAATCTTAACTTTGAAGTTTGTATTTTACGAAAATATCAATGATGGGTGTATTATATTAATTATTATACTGCTAGGAGGAATTGATGGGAAAATTGTTGATTACTATAGTGTTTTTTCTAATAGTTTTTAATGGTTTACTAGGTGCTATTACATTTACTGATGATTTTGTTGATACTTCAAATATTTACTCAACGAGTATGTTTTTTAATTCTAATCTTGGTAGGATGGAGATAGGTTATCCTGATGTTGATGGTGGTACTACTTGGTTTAATGAGTGGGGGGATTTTGCGTATTATAATGGTAATTTCTATATAGTTTGGGCTGATAGAAGATATGATGGGCAAAATCAAGTTTTTTTGACGAAAGTAGATACTAATGGTAGTATTATTTTTTCTACGAATGTAGAAGTATCAATAAACGGTTTAACTAATTCTAATTATTCTGATTATGCAAGAATTCCAACTATTGCTGTTTATGATCAAAATAATATATACATTTCTTTTTTTCAGTATATAAATGGTGTTTATACAACTTATACTACCAAGTGGCAGGATATAGGTTCATCCTTAAATTTAGTTTGGTCTAAGAGGGTTGATAATGGATTTGGAGATAATATTAGTTATACGCCTGTGCCTTTTAAAATTCGTTCTACAGTAGGGGCTAATGGTGAATTGTATTTACTTCAAGTATGGAATAGGATTGGTAGCGGTGAATTTTCTTTTATTTCAAAAATTTTGTCTGATGGTACTATGTATTGGATAAGTGCTGGTTATCCGGGTACTCAATTTCTCACAGTGTTTAATTCAGGTGTTTTTATTATTGGTGGTGAAGTTCTTTATTTGGATGGTTATGTTTATGCAACAGGTCAACATTGGATATGGTCTCCTTCACGTGATTTTGGCATTGGTATAAACAAAATAAGTACAAATGATACTTACACTGCATCTTGGGGAAAAGGTACTAATATAACCTACGATAGGGGGGTTATTTATAACTATACAAGAGAATATGCTCCAAAAGTTTCTCTTATACATTATGGAGGATTTATTTATATTACTTATTCAGATTTAAGAAATGGTACGATGGATGTTTTTTTAGCTAAAATCGATACTAATAGTGGTAGTAGAGTTTTTGAATCTACTATAGCTTCTGGTTCAGGTAATCAAGAATACTCAAGTGTTAGCTTTGATAATTTAGGGAATATATATGTTTCTTATGTTGATAATTCTACGGGACTTCCTATTCTTAAGCTTGCTAAGGTTGATAAAGATACTGGTAGTGTTTTAGGAACTATGACCTTTGAATCTTCTCTTTATAGTGGTACTACCTATGGTTTTTACTTACCCAAGTTTTTTATTGATGATAGCGGCAGTATATATATTTTCTTTAAAGAAAATGGAGGTAGTGGTAAAATTAAGGTTAAGATAGCTAAGTATGATAGTTTTGGAGGTAATCTTAGTTGGATTAAAGAGTTTCCAGAGATTCAATATAAAAAATATGCTCATCTTTATTCTACTAAGATTTTAGCTAATTTAGTTGGGACTCCTGTTTCAGTTAATTTAAATTCAATATACAGTGGTAGTTCAATATTTAAAGTTTCTCCTGATGGTGGTTTTACATTTTATACATCTAATACTAATACTCTTATAGTTTTTACAAATATAGGTTCTGATTTAAGGGTCAGGATTGAATTTTCAGGTGATGGTAGTACTCTTAACTGGATAGATAACTATAGTGTGCAAATTGTTGATTACTACTCAGGTGATATTTTTTCATCAACGAATTCAAATTTTACTTTTTCTTTAGGTAGTAATTTTATATCTTCTTCTCCTTCTATCCAGATTCTTACTAATGTAACTTTTTCTGATGACATTAGTAAGGCGATTTACTATTTTATGGTTCAGAATACTGGTACAACGAATGGTAATTTGTACTTTTATTTAACTCCTTCAGGTTGGCCTGTAAGTGTTTTTGATTGGGATAATAACGATGTTACAACTCAATTTACAAATGGTACTTACAGCATTGTAATTCCAACAAATTCTTATACTAATTTCAGAATGGAAATTTCAATTCCCTCTTCAGCAAGTGATAGAGAGGTTCAGGATTTTGTACTTTATTCGAGTGCTATCCAAGGAGGAGTACTACATGATGCTTTTACATTTAGAGCTATATCTTGGAAGTATCAGCCAGATATTTTTATAAGCAATTTTTCAAGTATTTTGGGAACTAATGTTTATGAGATTTCACCGAATGCTCAAGTGTTTTCTAATTTTGTAAATTCAAGATTTTATAACTATGAAAGTTCTACTACAAATTACATAATAATAACAAATAGAGGTATTTCAAATGATGTTGTTGAAATAACTAACAATTTTTACACTACTTCTGGATCTGTAAGTGATTGGAATATAATTGTATCAAATATAAGCGACAATCAACTAGTTAATGGTTATCCCTACTATGTTGATCTTAATGTAGGACAAAGTAAGGTATTTCAAGTTATTGTCTCTCCTAATACTAATGCTACTATAAGCTCTTATTTAAATCTAGAGTTTTTTACTTTTTCAACTAATACATATTACATAATCGATGGTAATATATATTATGATGATTTAAGAAAAGATAGTGTTAGGTTTGTTTATAAAAATCACAAAGTGCAACCTGATCTTATCATATCAACTAATTCTTTTTTCCTAGGTAGTGTAGGTGAAGGTAATTATGTTTATACAAACACTTCAGTTACTCAATCTATTATGGTTAGGACGGTTAATAATGTAGGTCTTACTTACTACTTTAAGCTTAGAAATGATGGATTAGAGAGCGATACTATATATTTAAAATCGTTTGGTATAACAAATTCTGACTGGACGGAAGTTTATTATGCTGGTTCTTCAAATATCACTACTGACATTACAAATGGTACTAATTTAGTTTTATCTCCAGGAGGTGAATTTACCTTCAGAGGTATATTTACTCCTGGTAGTAGTGTTGATAGTGGTATTGAACCGTGGGTTAAGTTTATTGCTTACTCTACCATTATTACTAATATTTATGATACTGTTTTTGCAAGACCAAGAAATATAAAAGTGAGGCCAGATGCACTTATTGGACAGGATCTATCTCTATTGATTGGTGATAATGTTTATAATTCAACTGGTTTGAATCAAAATGTTTTTAATATATTAAGAAAAGGTGGTATTGAAATTAGTACTAATTTTTTAGTTATACAGAATGATAGTACAACTGATCCTGACATAATTAACATAGTTGGATCAGGAGGTAATGCTAATTGGTTTGTTAAATATTTGAGCTTGAGTGATAGTGATATTACTTATAATATAACCAATGGCACAAATCTAACAATACCTCTTTCTAGTAGTATTACTCTTAAAGTTGTTTCTTATCCTCAAGGTAGTGCTTCTGATGATGAGTTATTTGAGATAAGAATTAGAACTTATTCTTCTTACGTCACTTCTCAGGAAGATGTTGTTGTTGTCTCAAATAGAGCTATAAGTATAAAACCTGATATAGGTGTGTATTCTTCTTCAAGTGGATGGATAGATCTCCCTGTTATAGCATCTTCTTATGATGATCAAGGAAGTTTTAGTAACAAAATAATTTCAGGTTTTACAAATAAGATAAAAATTAAACTTAAAAACGATACTCTAAGTGTCCAAGATTACATACTTAAGGTTAGCGTTAGCAATGTAGGTGGTAGTTTATCTGATTGGAATTATGTTTTTAGAAGTGTTTTAGGTTCCATTACTAATGATATTACCCATTATGTTACTAATAATGGATGGACTAATACTTATTCTGGTGGTCAAACTGTGGATGTTTTAGTTGATGTTATTTTAACCAATGCTGTTGAGAATGATATTTCTGCTACTAATGGAGCTGTGAGTAATTATTTTGAACTTAAATACGATTTTGTAAGTGTATTCAGGACAAATATTGTTGATAAAGGTATGCATAGTTTTATGGTGGTAAGAGGACTTCCAGATGCTTACCATGAATCTTCAAGTGTAGGTAAGGATGTTATAACAAATGATTTTAACTATACTAATTATCTAATTTATGGTATAACAAAGAATTATCCTAGAGAGGATATTATTTTAAGGTTTAAGAATGTAGGTGACTATAGAGATACATTTAGGATTTTTACTACTATTTCTAATGGTGTAGGGGAACTTACTAATTGGTTATATTCTTTCTATGATGAACAAACAAATGATATAACTTACTACATTACTAATACAAATGCAGGTTGGACAAATGTTATAACTAATGGTTATGAGAAAATTATTAGGATGGTTGTTGTTAATAGTAATGGTTTTGTGAATGACAATGTTTTCCTTAGATTTTATTTCGAAACTCTTTCTAAGGAAAAAAGAGTTGATACGCTTTGGTATGAAGTTATAATAACTCCTGGTCTTCCAGATGTGTCTATGTCTAATCTTATAACAGGTCAAATGAAAGGAACAAATCAGTTTGCTCCAGATAGCTCTGATTATCAAAAATTAGAATCTGGCGAAAGAGGTAGATATAGAATTTTCCTTAGGAATATTGCTCCTATAGTTGGTGAGCCAACATTTAAACTCAAAGCAACATTGTTTGGTGATATTAGTAAATTTGATATTTACCATACTAATAAACAAGGTGATAGTATTGATCTTAATTCTATTACCACTATAGGGTATACTAATTCCTTAAGCAATTACAGTGCAGCTAATGGATGGCCAGAGGATTACATTAACCTTGTAATTGTACCTAAATCAGGTGTTTTATCTGGAGATAAAGTTATAATAAGATATGATTTTAGTTTATACGATAATCCAGGTGTGTATGATACTATTTTCATAACAAATCAATTTGTTGTGCCTGATGTTAGGGTACTTTCTATACCTTCTTATTCAAGTAATATTACTGTTTATTTGGGTAAATATCAGTCTTCTTATGGTTTGTTTGTAATTTCGAATGCCGATGTTGTAGGTGAGGAATTTCTTGTAAAGTTTACTCAATCTTCTCCTTCAGGCTGGGGTATAAAGTTTTTCACAAATTCAACTGATATAACTTCTCTCATGCTCTCTGGGTTCTGGACTGAAAAGATCGAAGGTAATAATGTCTATCTTATGTCTTTTGAAATAACTAATACTGACCAACTTGTTAGTGGTACTACTAATACCATAAGTATAACTGCTAGACCTAAAAAGAATACAAATATTTATCATACTTTAAGAGTTGATGTAGTGTATGTTGATGCTGTTGCTGATGTTTTTGCTAGGAATCAAGATGATGATACAAATTTAATTGTAGGTTTTGGAACTATTGATGGTGCTTTAACTAATAAAATTGAACTTAATGAAACGAATAGTTATATAGTTTATCTAAGCAACTCTATATCATCTGGTGGTAAGGTAAAGTTTAGGATTTCTGTTGAAAGTAATTTTTCTCCAGAAATTGAAACATTTATAAAGGATAGTGCTAATTGTGATATAACTTCTCTTGTATTTAACTCTAATTATATTGTAGAACTTGCTTCTGGTGAAAGTACATTCATAAAAGTTTTTAGAGTACTTACTAATACAAATACTCTCGTATCGAGAGGATTTCATTCTTACCTTAAGTTAAGTATGAAGACGGTTGATGTTGAAAATAATATTTATGATAATATAATTCTAAACGATGTTGTTGTGGATCCTGAAGTTGATGTAAGAAGTGCGAGTGGGTATGATGCAGTGTGGTCTTTTTTTTCTTATTCTGATAGTGGTAAGAATTTAAAAACATTTAAGAACATACCAGTTACTATTTATATTGGCATAATGAATACTGATTTGGTTAAAGAAAAATTTGGAGTTAAGGCTAAGGGAGGTAATAGTGTCTGGAGTGTTAGTTATTATGATCTTAATAACAATGATATAACCGAGAGTGTCATTAATGGTACTTACATCACTCCTTATATTGATGGTGGTAGTTTCTACATAATTAAATCTGTTGTAAAGCCTTCTGTTGAAGTTAATCCTGCTGATGTATTTTCACAAGATATTCAAGTTTGGTCTTATAAAAATAATACTAGGAAAGATTTTATAACTAACACTGTTTCTATAGAGAGTATGTTCATAGTTGGTAATGTTAAAGATAGGAAAACAAAGAATCCTATAAAAAATCCATTTGTAGAAGTTTTGGATCCTTATGGTGTAAAAGTTTCTGTTATGGGAGATACTAATGGTTATTATTCTGCTCCAGTTTATCCTGTTATTGGAGGATTGTATAGCGTTAAAGTAGATGCTAATGGTTATGTTGGTGCTTTAACGAATATTTACCTTGAAATAGGGACTAATGTGGTTGATTTTGAATTAGTTGGGTTTAATATGAGTAGTGATAATAATGATTTAAGGATATTCCCAAATCCTATTAAGAGTGGTACTGGAGGTAGTTTTGTTTTTGCTGTTAAGGAACCTTCAAAAGTTACTGTTTCAATATATGATCTAAAAGGAAAACTTGTAAAACATTTGGTTAAAGATGAAGAGAAAGTAAAAGGTGTTTATTATGTTTTATGGGATGGAACTGATGAAAATGGAGCTTATGTAAAACAAGGTGTTTATATATTCACTATAAATACAGGTAAAGAAGTTATAGTAAAAAAACTATTCATTAAGTAGGGGGCATGTATGAAAAAGTTTTTGTTGATTATTTTATTACTTTTTATAATTCCTTCTTTGGGTTTTGGTGGTTATTGGTATAAGACAATATCAAATACTATTGTTTGGGAGGAAATATTTTCAGATGCTTTTCACTTAGATGCTTATAATTCTTATATAGGTGGGTGGGTTGGAGGATTGAGAAATCAAGGTTTTGTTCTTTGGGCATGGGATGGTCCAGTTGTTGATGTTGTTGTTGATAAAGTTAATTCGAGGGTGTATTCAGTTGGAGAACTTGATGTTCATTCTAGATTAAGTGGATCTGTGTTTATAGATAATGCTAAATTTAGGTACGATGTTTATGTACATAAATTGACAACGGGAGGTAGTAAAAGTTGGCCTTTAAGTGTTAGAGCTAGAGAAAACACTAACGAAAGCTTACTTAGTTTTGATAATGGTGGGAGTAGATATCCTTCTGCTTGTTTAGATGATAGTGGTAATTTATATGTTGTTTACTCTGATTTTATTAATTCTTCTTGGAGATTAGTTGCTCAGAAAGTTTCATCTTCAGGAAACTTATTATGGGGTAGCTTAGTTTCAGATGTAATTATAACTAATGCTGTTAATTATCAAGCAAAACCTGTTTATTATGAAGGGTATGTTTTTGTTGCTTATTATATAGGTAATAATATAAGGCTTGCTAAGTTAAATTCTTCTGATGGTTCTATAGTTTTTGATGTTCAAGTAAATACTTCCTCAGGTTCAAATTATTATCCTGATATAGTTGTTGGTCCTGATGGATATTTGTATGTTGTTTGGTTAAATAATTCTAGCGGTAATTATAATGTACTTGCTCAAAGGATTAATCCTGCTGATGGTAGTAATGTTAGCTGGGGTGGAAATACTACTGATAAAACTGTAAATGCTTATACTAATTATTCTTCTGCTAATTATTGGTATGGAGCTTCAGAAGAGACTATTTCTATAGATGTAGATGGGTATGATCTATATGTTGCTTTTAAATTATATAGAGATGCTAAAAGTAAAGTTTTCTTACAGAAGATAAACTTTAGTGATGGTAATTTTACTAGGGTTTGGTCTGATGATGTTATGGTTGGTAGAGGTACTGATTTAGGTCAGTATAGAGCCGATGCATATCCTGATATTGTTGTGCTTGGTAATTCTGTTTTTGTTGTTTGGATAAACCATGGCCCTACGGAAAATGATCAAGCATTCTTACAGAGGGTTGATAAAACTACAGGTCAAGTTTTATGGAATAGGGATATAAACCTATATTCTCGTGCTGCTGTTTCTCACCATGCAAGAATTGCAACAGATGGTGCTTTCTTGTATGTTATTTCTGCAAATCCTTATAGAAGCATTGTTAAACTTGATCAATTTGGTAATGTAATTTGGAATGTTAATCTTTTAGATACTGATAGAATGTACAATAATTATGCTACTTTTAGAACTAAGAATTTGATTCTTCCAGATGCTATTACAGGCTTTGTTCCTATTGCTGCTCGAGTAAATTCTATTTTCTCGGGAAACTCTATAAGTTCTTATGCTTATTTTTATCTTTCCCCTGAAACTAACTTTTCAGGTGCTTCTACAAATTACATTATCTTAACAAATGGTCAGAACTCAAATTTTTCTTATCAAAAAGGTAATGTATTTATGTACATAATCCTTGACAATGTAAGTAATGAAGGCACAAATAGAATAGTTATTACTAACCTTAAAGTTGAGTTTACGGATTATTACTTTTCTGATGCTATGGTTGGTAAGTTACCTTCAGGTGATGATAAAACGGGTATTAATGTAATTAGAGATGTTAATACTTATCAAAGCGTACAGATGGTGGATGAATATGTTTATAATGATGGAGTAAATTCTGCTAAAGGATTTTTCTTCTTTATTAATAATGGTACTGTAGCGACTAATATAAGAATAAAAGCCGATACAGGTAATGCTAACTGGAGTGTGAAGTATTTCATATGTACCAACAACGGTTCTGAGTGGGTTACGAATCAGGAAATTACTTCTTTACTGACTAATAATGGATTTGAGACAAACTTACCGCCTTATGCTGGTGGTAATAGTAATATTGTTGTTATTAGAGTTTTTCTAACTCCTTCGAGTAGTTTATCTAGCGGTGATAACTTTGTTGTAAAAGGTTATGCTTATACACAATTACCTTCTGGTGATTGGGTGCAATCTGATGTTGTAGGGTTTAGAGGTATAGTAAGTGCCGCTAGACCTGATCTATATATTAGTAAAGATAATGTAAATTATAATGGAATTGATGTAATCAATTCAGATGCTAATGGTCAGACGATTGAATTAAGAATGAATGTAGGAGTTGAGAAAGTTGGTTACTTTAAACTCAGAAATACTGGTGGTGGTGATAACATTAAAATTCAAGGTACTGGAGGAGATGGCTTTTGGAAAGTACAATATCTAACTAATGGTATTGATATAACTTCTTCTATTGAGAATGGTACTTTTTCTGTTTATCTCAATTCTGGTCAAGATTTTGGTCCATTTGAAGTTAGGTTTGCTCCTACTAATTCTTCTATTCCTATAAATGTATCTAAAAATATACTTATAAAAGCTTCTTCTCAATCTGATCCTACTAAAGAAGATGTTATAAAGTTTGTAGTAAGGCCTGTTGTGACAAAAGTTGAGATTGTTGCAAGAAAATATAATGATTCTACTTGGATTGGAAGAAATGTTTTCTCCCAAGATTATTCGCAAAACATAAGTAATAGAATTGACAATGGTATTACAAATGTCTACGAAATTTCGATAACTAATTTAGGTAGTTACTATGAAGATATAACCTTAAAAGCAAGTAATAGAAATTTTGTTTCAGGTTGGGAGGTAGAGTATCTTTTTGATAATAACTACATAACTTCTATCATTACTAATACTGGTTTTGTAATATCAAATCTTTCACCTTCAAATCAAGGTAGCAATATAATAGTTAGAGTTATTTCTCCTCTAAGTTATCCTACAGGTGCTAATGAGGTTATGGGAATTTTCTTTGAAGGTATTGGTGATAGTGATACAAATAATATTTCAAAAAGGGATACTTTTGCTATCTATGATAAACTTGTTTCTACTAAAGTTGATGGTATAGTTTATTCTTCGGTTTATGGTGTAGGGGGATATAATATAATAGGTAGTGATCCTCTCTCTCAGTATCTTTATGCTTATACCTTCTCTAACGATACTTACACTATTATTTTATCAAATCCTTCTCCTTCAGATTTTGAGTTTTTGGTAAAGGTTACCAATGCTAATAATATTCAATGGAAGATTTCAGTTTCGAATGGTAGTGCTGATATTACTTCTTTGATAACTAATGATTATTGGATTACTCCTTCAATTACCTCAGGAAGTACATATAGTTTAACACTTTATGTTTCTTCAACAAATGAAGATAATGGACTTGGTGCGAATGTTGGTGATACTAATAAAGTTTTTATACTGGTAAGATCTCCTTTGAAAGATAGTGTTGTTGATAATTTATCTGTTTTTGTTGAGAAGTCGTTACCTCCAGATGTTGTTGTTAAGAATACTAATGAAAGTCTGTATAGAGGTTTTAATACTTTTTCTACTAACCCAAATAGTGCTAATCAGGTAGTTTATAATTCTTATCCAAATGGTGATACTACTTACAAGGAAGGTTTATTTAGAATAAAGAACTTAAGACCTATACCTGAGGATGTTTTGATAAAAGTTTCGGAGGTTCAGAAAGATAATGAGTGGGATTACAAAATTTATAGATATGTAGGTAGTAATGTTGATAATCCAGATTTTTCAAATCCTTCCGATTGGAGTGAGATTACAGTTGATATAACTAATGTTGGAATAACCAACTCAATAACTAATGGTAGTGATGTGCTTTATAGGATAAGTTCTAAACCTATAAGTGCTACTAACAACAATGATAAAATTATTCTTAATTTAACTGCTAATGGATTGAGTACAAAATGGAGTGATGTTGGACAGTATTCTGTATCTTATGGTATTGGTATTCCAGATCTATTTTCTCAAGATGGTGCAGGTAGAAATGTTTTGAATGATAGTTATAATACTCAGATAACAAACATTTTTGATAAAGCTTTGGGGGATGTAATAACTCTCAATGTGAGTAATATAAACTCTGATATATCTGGTGTATTTTTGATAAAAGGTGATGGTAATAAGGGACAGTGGGTTATAAAGTATTATTCTCAAGATACAAATGAAATAACTTCTTCTGTGGTTAGTAGCAGTGGATACTCTATATCTGTTTTGCCTTTGAGTAATTATAGTTTTTATGTAAAGGTTTATGCGGTTGCTGGTTCTACTTATGGATTTGGTGAAATAACCAATTTTGACATATCTGTTGAAAATGATCAAGGTAATAAGGATACTATTAGGTTGTTTTCGGTTATAACCGACAGAGGAATACCTGATGTGTATGCTTCTAGTGCTTGGAGCAATGTTTTTGAATCTTCTCCTTCCTCTCAGATACTTACTTCGTATATAGGTAAGGGTGATAGTATAACTAATTATTTCTCAATAGCAAATTGGAGAAATGCTCTTGAAACAAATGAATTGTATATTACATCTCCTATGGTAAGTGATTTTTCAATCAAAGTTGAAAAATTTAGTAATTCCTCTTGGATTGATATAACATCGGAGGTAACTAATTCTGGTACTAAACATACCTTGGCTTTGACTACTAATTCTGTTAATGTGAGAGTTATTATTTCAGTTGATTCAAATACTTCTCTGCCTCTTAACACTACTGAGGATATTGATATTTCTTTGACATCTCAAGGTAAGTTAAAGGTTGATAAAGGTAGGTTTAGGTATATCTTAACTGATATGGGTAGACCTGATGTATTCTATATTTCAGGTAGCATAACAAATGGCAAAAATATATATGAGACTTCTCCTTCTATCCAAGTTCAGGATGTTGAAATAGAGAAGAATGTTACTAACGAAATAGACCTGACTCTTCAGAATGATAGAAATAAAGATGAAAATATGAAAATATGGACATCAAATCATCCTTATAGTGAATTTAAGTTAAGCTATTTTGTAAGTACTAATGGAGTTGATTGGGTTAATATTACACAGCATCTTACTAACACAAATGAGTATATTATACCGGTTATTGCAAATAGTAATGTTTTATTTAAGGTGCAATCCTTACTTTCTTTATTATCGACTAACGATATTAATGATATGCTTGAAATTAATTTTAAGCTTTACTCTTATGTTGGTGTTTCTAATGATAATTTTAAATTGAGATATGTTGTTAAAGATAAGAATAGACCTGATTTATTTACTCAAACTACAGGTAGTAATACTTTTTACCCAATACCTCAAAGAGTTACTAATCTTATAGAGAAAGGTAGTACAATTACACAAGAAATAGTTATTATGAACGCTAAAAACGATAGAACTTCAGATTTCATTTTAGAAGGTAATTCTGGTAGTGGTGATTGGAATATTTCCTACATTCTTGATGGTGTGGATATAACTTCTTCTGTTACCGATACTGGTTATGTTTTGAGTTCTATACCGCCTCTTGGTACTAAAACTTTACAGATTATAGCTTCTCTTGATCAAAATTCTATGAGTACTTTTGAAAGTAATTTCATAGTTAATTTAAATTTATTCTCGTATACAAAACTTGTTAAAGATGTATTTCAAGTTATATACAAAGTTAATGATTTAGGACGACCTGATATATTCTTTATTTCCTCTCAGGATGGAGTATATTACCCAGATATTCAGGAGGTTACTAATAAAATAGAAAAGGCAGAGTATATTACTAACTATTTCTATGTCCAGAATGATAGAGTTGATAGAGCTGAAGATCTTACTTTGAAGGGTAGCTTTGTAGGTGGCACTAATTGGGTTTATGAAGTAGATGTTTTTGATGGTATTAGTTGGGTTTCCATTGCGAATTTATTTACAAACAATGGTTTTGTAACCAATCTACCTTACAATACTACCTTAACAGGAAGGGTTATTACTTTCGTAAGTAATAGTATCGATGTTATTAGTTCCAGTTTGGGAATGGTTAATTTTGATGTGCTTTCCCAAGGTAAGTTAGTGAAAGATAGTGGTACCATGAAGTTTGTAGTTGTTGATCCAAAACCTGATCTTATGGCATTGCCTGTTAGTAGTGGTGGTAATTTGGTTGGTAGTGATTTATATGAAATTTCTTCAAATGTAACAACAAATTCCATAGCTGTTGGTTATGTTATGGTTGTTTTACCTTCAATATATTCTCTTTTTGTTCAGAATGATGATTTTGTTGAAGATACATTTATTGTAAAGGTCTATGGTGATCTTTCTGTATCTAATAAATGGGATGTTAGTATTAAAGATCAGAATGATGTTGATCTTACCTATCAGTTTATAAATGGTATTACTAACACTGTTTCTGCTACAAATCAATCTATATATCAGGTAGAGGTTAAACTTGTTAATGCTACAAATGTTAGTATAGGAGAAAGTAATGTTATATGGTTTAAAGTTTATTCTCTTAAGAACACTAATAAAGTAGATTTTGTTAAGATTATTACAAAAAGGATAGAAAGTGATGTTAGAGGTATAGTTATTGAAAAAGTAAGTGGCAATCCTATAGAAGGAGCTAAAGTTCAGGTATTTGAAGGAAGGAGTGGTAATCTTTTAAAAGAAGTTTTTACTAGTAATGATGGTAAGTTTGGTATAAAACTTATTCCTACTACTTACAGATTTTTAGTAAGTAAGGATAAGTACATTTTATTTGAAAAGGTTGTGACAATACCTGAGGTATTGGAATACGATCTTGAAAGCTTTACTCTTCTAAAGTATAACCTAAAAGAAGATGTTTTTGATGCTCATTCTTTCCCAAATCCTGTTAATAGTGGTGGTAATGTTAAATTGCTTATTAACATACCTCAGAGGTCTCAAGTTAAAGCGTATATTGTTGATATAAAAGGAGTTGTACTTAAGAGGTTTGTTAACGATGAAATTATGGAGAAAGGGCAATATAGTTTTGATTGGAACTTAAGGAAAGAAGATGGAACTATTTTGAAGCAAGGAGTATATTTGTTTGTGGTTAATGATGGTAGAGAGACAATTATTAAGAGGATAATGATAAAGTAGGTGGATTTCCACCTTTTTAGGAGGTTTTTATGAAGAAGTTTTTAGTTGTTTTGTTAAGTTTGTTTTTAGTTGGTGAGGTATATTCTTTAAGTTTGCTTGAAGGTACTGTTGGCGCAAGACCTTTATCTCTTGCTGGAGCTTATATTGCAGTTGGTGGAGATAATGAAAGTATTTTCTGGAACCCTGCTGGTATTCCTAATGTTGAGTATGGTTCAATTTCAATAGGTTATCAGAATAGGTTTTTAGGTTTCAATTATGTTGAGACCTATGGTAGTTTTAAAGTGCCGATTAAAAATATAAGTTTGCTTGATGGATTTGGAGGGTTTGGTTTTGCTTTTTGGTCTACCGAAGATGAAGGGTGGAATGATATTAATGAGCTTGAGGGTAAAGTTTACGCTAATGAATACCTGTTTGCACTTGGGTATAAAAAAGTTTTTTCTGATGCATTATCATTTGGGGTTAGTTTGAAGTTGGGAGGGAAGAGTGTTGATGATGTATCCTCTATGACTTTTCTTGTTGATGTTGGTGCATTAAGTAAAATTGAAGGTATTGGTATAGGTCTTGCAGTAAAAAATATAGGTATCGGTAGTGAAACTATGACAATACCTATGGGTATCTCTTTAGGTGCTTATTATACCGTTTTTTCAACCCCGGATAATCAGCATTCTGTTGCGGTTTCAGGGCAGCTTGATTCCATTCAAGGTAGTGGTTTTTCTCTCAAGTTTGGTGGTGAGTATACATGGATTCCTGTTTTTTGGGATGGAATATTTAGATTTAGGTTAGGTTATGATACTTTTCCTTCAAAAGATTTAGGTATTTTATCCGGTTTGTCTGGTGGATTTGACATTTCTTGGTATGGTGCGACTATTACATACTCTTTGTACAACTTAGGTTTTGTTGGTGCTTCTCACTCTGTCCTTCTTTCATATAATTTTGACTTCATTTTGAAGAAAACCATGGCAAAATCTGATTTAGAATCTCCGATTATCTCTTTGATGGTAAGACCTAAGGTTATAGTTCCAGGTAGTGAGGATTATAAAAACATAAATATTGATATAACTATTGCTGATAACATTGGAATAAAGTATTGGGGATATAAGATTGTTGACAGTAGTGAGAATGTGGTTTATGAGTTTGCCTTAACTAATGCAAAATCTTTACCTAAAGTTTCAAAAAGTATAGTTTGGGATGGTAAATCTTCAACGGGTACTATTCTTTATGATGATATTTACATGTTGAAAGTTTTTTCTTATGATGAGGCAGGTAATTTATCTGAAAAAGTTGAGAAAAACTTAATAATAAATTCAGATCCTAGGAATATAATTCTAGTTGTGGATAAGAATTTTATTACATCTCCTTCAGAAAAGGTAAATATAAAACCTTTTAGACCTATTGGAGATAACATTATTTCTTATAGAATTGCTATAATTTCTGAGAAAACAGGTAATGTTGTAAGAGAGTTTAAGGATAAGGCAAATGTAACTCTTACGAAGGATGGTAAGATTGCTAAGGGTTCTCCTATTAAGTTTGAAAATGTTATTTGGGATTTAAAGGATGGGAATGGTGAAATTTTAGAAAAAGGTACTTACATAATACAAGGTGAGTTCGAGTTCATTGGAAATGTCGTAAGAAAAACATACCCTACTGAGATTAAGCTGGATTATTAATTAACAAAGGGGCCTAAGCCCCTTAAAACTTATTTCTTTATTAGTATCATTCCACTTATTGGTTTAACTGTTATTTCACCAGAAATTGTGCCTATTGAGGTTGTTCCTGCAACTTTATCATTTGCTAGTATTTCCCATTCTCCTTCAGGTAGAGTAAATGTTGCTGAGGAAACTTGATTACCGTTTACTATTACTATAATATCTTTTCCACCTGTTGTGTTGTCACCTGGTAATATCCAACCTAGTGTTGGATTTAATTTTTCTTTAGATTCTATAAATGTTATTTTGTTTATGTCTGCTTTTCTGAATGGATTAAACTTCTTTCTTATGGCTATAAGTCCTCTGTAGTATTCAACCAATTCTTTGTTTGGTTCGAGTTTTAGTGCCTCATCGTAGTTTATCCAGTTAGTATCATCATCTTTTTCATAACTATCGTGATCAATTGTATTTGGTTTTGCTTTTCCTCCAGGCCACATAACTTTTTTAGTTTTACCGTTTGGTAATACTATTTCTTTGTACCAATTGCCCTTTTCGTCAATTTTGAAATCTTTTAACCAGGGGCTATTGGGGTCAACAATCTTTGATCTAGCAAATTCTTGTCCTTGATGTAGCATGATAGCACCTTGTACTGATAGTAAGAATAGTGCTGCTATCTTATTTTGAGCAAGTTGTTTATCAGTTAGTTTAACAAATTCTAACCTGTTGGTTATGATTTGTTTCTCTTTGTAATCTTTGTTTCCTATTCTTATAAAATCACCCAATGTTTCATTATCGTGTGACTCTGCATAGTTTACATTATGTCCTTTTTCATAGAAATCTCCGCCTACGCTCTTAAGAAATCCTTTTACGAATTTTTGCATTTCAGCATTGTTTCCTTTACCAAATACTAATCCACTTGACGGGCTTGAACTTGCTGAAGCACCTCCTCTTATAAAGTTTCTTATTCTATCGTCCCAGGCTCCTATTCCTCTTTTAGAAAATCCTTCTAGTGTATAACCACCACCATCTCTTGGTTCACCTCTGCCTCCTCCCCATGGTTCTGCTATTAGTATGGTGTCAGGATTTATTTTCCTTGTTTCTTCTACTATCTTTTCATGTGTTTTCCAATCTATTATTGTTGCCAAGTCAAACCTAAATCCGTCAATTTTATAATCAATGACCCAATATTTTACACTATCTACTACTAGTTTTCTTGACATAGGCTTTGCTGTATCAAAATCATTCCCACAACCACTTCTGGAGTCATAACCTTGGAAATCATTTAGGAAGAAATAGTACTTTTTACCTAATCTCTTTAGTGGGTTATAATCGTATTGTGAAACATGGTTATATACAACATCCATTAGTACTGCTACTTTTTCTTTATGTAGTTCTTTAACAACATCTTTGAATTCTTTTACTTGATTACCGCCTATCCCACTGTATTTGCCAGGTGTTAGATCTCCTGAAGAATAGTAAGATTCTGGAGCAAAGAAGCAAGAAGTCATATATCCCCAATGGTTTCTGCTTTGTGCATTCCAGGTATTTACTATAGTTGTACCTTTTTCTGCTCCTGCATGTTCAACTTGCTCTCCAAAAGGTGGTTCGTAAGTTCCAGACTCATGTATTGGTAAAAATTCAACAGCGTTTACTCCAAGATACTTTAACCAATTTATACCACCTATTGCTTCTTTCTTAGAGTAAATGAAGCCTTTGTAAGTTCCTCTTATCTCTTTAGGTACTCCTGAAGATGGGTGTGCTGTGAAATCTCTTATATGTGCTTCGTATATTATGGCATCCTCTGCTTTCAAACCTGTATAACTAGTTCCTTCCCAATTATATTTTGAAGTATCAAGTATAACTGTCATTCCTTTTTGTTTATATGAATTTTCAACAGCTACTGCTTTTGAGTATGGATCAAAAACTATCAAATCTGGATCAAACGCTTCTGTAAAATGCTTTGGTCCATCAGCTCTGTAACCGTAGTATTTGCCCCAAAGTTCTCCTTCAACTGTGGCTTCCCATATCCCATTTTCATCCTTTGTCATTTCATACTCTTTTTTATTTTTCATTTCAATTGGATCATCAGCTATTACAAGCCAAACTTTGGTTGCCCTTGGTGAGAAAACTCTAAAAACATTTTTACCATTCTCGATATTGTGTCCCAAGGGTTTGTCAGAATAAAACTTGTATAATATCTTTTCGTAAGATATAAACCTTTTGTTCTTAAAGCCGGTATCGTCACTAGATGATATAGCCCATACATCGTCAATCTCTAATGGTCTTTCTATCGTTAGTTTTAGTTCTTTTTTCTTTAAAACTTTAACATCAGTTACTTTTATTGTTTTATTTGTATCTGAATCTGATCTTATCACAAACATATCTGGCTTGAATTCAAAGTCTTGTGGTGGTGTAAACTTTAGTATAATACTTACATTTGTTTCGTCTAAAGCACTTGCTACTGCTATCTGTATTTTGTATTCTTTTTGAGTTTCACTTGTGGCTTTTGATACTTTTTTCTCTCCTTCTGGTGGTGTACAGCTAAACACCATTACAGATAAGAGGAAGATAGATACTATAAATAAACTTTTGTAGAAATTCATATATATCCCTCCTTCTATAACCAATTCTAAATAATTATATTCTTATATTCAATGTTTTTAAAGAAGTGTTTGAAAAGTATTTTTCAAGTGCTATTTGTAAAAATTTGACAAAACTACTTTTAAGTTATTATAATTACTATTGTAAGTTGTGTTGTTATTCCCCGGTAGCTCAGTCGGCAGAGCAGGTGGCTGTTAACCACCGGGTCGGGGGTTCGAGTCCCTCCCGGGGAGCAAAGCGGAGTTATTTCCACTAAAAATGGAAACATCTAATAAAAAATCATCTCAAGTTGAAAACCTTAGTAATTATTCTCTAGACTTAACTTTTATAACTAATGAACCCGGTAAATCTTTAAAAGATAGGTTTGTTCAACTAATAAAAGATGCTCGTTTCTTTGATTGCCTAACTGCTTATTTTTATTTTACCGGATTCAAATTATTATCTAAACCCCTAGAAAGAAGTGAAAAAATAAGAATTCTTATAGGAATCGAAATGGATGAAAGAACATATGAATTAATTGGACAATCTTATCAACTATCTCATGTAGAAGCTAAACAGATTGTTGAAAATAAAATTATAGAAGAAATGGAAAACTCAGATGATAGTGAGGATGTTGAAAGAGAGATTCAAAAATTTATTGATTGGATAAAGAATGGCAAAATTGAGATAAGGGCTTATCCATCTCGTAATGTACACGCTAAATTATATATTATCACCTTTAAAGAAGGAGATAGAGATATAGGACGTGTTATAACTGGCTCAAGTAATTTTACTCAATCAGGATTAGAGGATAATCTTGAATTTAATGTTGAGTTGAAAAACCGTTCTGATTATGAATTTGCGAAAGAGAAATTTGAAGAGCTATGGAAACAGGCTGTAGATGTCACTGAAAAATATGTCCACACAATAAAAGAAAAAACCTGGCTGAACGACAATATCACTCCTTATGAGCTTTATCTTAAATTTTTATATGAATACTTCAAGGATGAATTGAGTACAAGCGATGAGTTATTTCTAAAATATCAACCTGAAAATTTCAAGAAATTAGGATATCAAGAACAAGCTGTACTAAACGCAAAAAAGATATTAGAAGAGTATGGAGGAGTTTTTATTTCAGATGTTGTTGGGCTTGGAAAAACGTATATTACTGCTATGATATGTGGGCAACTTGATGGAAGAACTATTGTTATTGCTCCACCATCCCTTCTTAACAAGAATAATCCAGGTTCTTGGCCAAATGTTTTTTCCGATTTTCATATTCCAGCTGAATTTTTCTCTATTGGCAAACTTGATGAAGCAAAAGAAGAAATAAAACGTAGAGAGTACAAAAATATCGTTATTGATGAGGCGCACCGTTTTAGAAACGAGACAACAATTAGTTATGAAGATATCGCAGAAATATGTCGCGGTAAAAGGGTGATTTTAGTCTCTGCTACTCCATACAATAACTCTCCCAAAGATATTCTTGCACAAATTAAACTTTTTCAAAACGCAAGGAAAAGTAACATTCCAGGGGTTCAAGATATTGAAGAATTCTTCGGAAGACTTGAAGGTAGGTTAAACAGAATTGATCGTGAAAAAGATTATAACAAATATATTGAAGAAACCAAAGAAGTGGCAAAAGAAATTCGCGAAAAAGTTTTAAAATATATAATGGTAAGAAGAACAAGGACTGAAATTGAAAAATACTTTGCAGAAGATTTAAAGAAAAATAACATCAAATTCCCCGAAGTTGAAGACCCAAAACCATTTTTTTATCAACTTAACGAGGAAGAAGACAGAATCTTTATGGAAACAGTTAGATTAATAACGCAAGAATTTACCTATGCTCGTCATACTCCTTTGCTTTATTTAAAAAAACAAATTTCTCCCCTTGAACAGCAATCTCAGAAAAATATGGGCGGATTTATGAAAGTGCTTCTTGTTAAACGCCTGGAGAGTAGTTTTCACGCATTCAGAAAAACTATTGATAGGTTTATTAACTCCTATGAGATGTTCATTAGAGAATACGAAAATGGAAATGTATATATAAGCAAAAAATATATAAACAAAATTTTTGAACTTTTGGAAAAAGGCGATGATGAAGCAATCCAGAAACTCATTGATGAAGAAAAAGCTCAAAAGTATTCAAGTTCAGATTTTAAACCAGAATTTAAAGAAAATTTAGAAACAGACCTCAGAATTTTAAAAGACATACAAAAAATGTGGCAATCAATAAAAAGAGACCCTAAACTTGAAACTTTGTTAGATAATCTCAAAAACGATCCAATATTGAAAGATAAAAAAATAATTATTTTTACAGAATCAAAAGAGACAGCAGAGTATTTGACTAAAAATATAAACAAAGAGTTTGGAAGTGAAATAGCGCTACTTTTCCATGGTGAATCTTCCGAGATAGTTAGGGATAAAGTTATAGAAAACTTTGATGCAAGAGCAAGAAATAAAAAAGATGATTATAGAATCCTTATTTCAACTGAGGTTCTCTCTGAAGGTGTAAATCTCCACAGATCAAACATCGTTATAAATTATGACATACCTTGGAACCCTACAAGATTAATTCAGAGAGTTGGAAGAGTAAATAGAATAGATACACAATTTGATAGAATTTACACATTTAACTTTTTCCCAACAAAACAATCAGATAATGAAATTGAACTCACAAGAATTGCGCGTCAAAAAATAGAAGCGTTTTTAACCTTACTTGGTGGAGATTCTGCAATATTAACAGAAGGGGAGCTAGTCTCATCCCACGAATTATTTGACAAACTGCTTTCAAAGGAAACAATTACAGAAGATGAGGAAGAAGAAAGTGAACTTAAATATTTTAGAATTATCCAAGATATAAGAGATAAAAATCCTAAGCTTTTTGAAAGAATAAAGCGTCTTCCCAAGAAAGCCCGTTCAGCAAAGGTGTTTTCAGAAAACCTAAAACCTCTTGCATCACCTAAATCCTTGCTCACTTTTTTCAGAAAGGGAAAACTGATGAAATTCTTTTTATCTGACAGTAAATCCACAATAGAACTTGACTTTTTAATATCCGCAAAGATTCTTGAAAGTTCAGTAGATGAGAAAATCGCAAAACTGCCACTTGAAAATTATTACGAACTTCTTGATAAAAATAAAACTGCATTTTTTAATGCCACAATTGAAGAAATTATTGAGACCTTTAAACACGGTGGAAGAAGTAGTTATGATAAACTTTTAAGAATACTTAAAATAACACAGAAAAACAGTAAGCAACTCACCGAAGACCAGGAAGAATACCTTAAAAAACTTATAAACCGACTTGAAGAAGGTTCATTACCGAAAAAGACAGTTCAGAAAGCCCTAGAAGCCTTAAGTGAAATTAAGAAAGACATTCAAAATCCATTGAAAGTTATTGATGTATTACAAAAGGAGATCTCACCTGCCTTTCTTAGAAGTCACTATTCAGAAACTTCTGCTATAACAGAGGGAAAAAGAGAGGTTATTTTATCACTTTATTTATCTGAGGAACAAAAATGAAAAGCCTTAAAGAAATAAAAGAGAAATTGAAAGAACTAAAACCATTACTTAAAGAAAGATATAAAGTTAAAGAAATTGGAATCTTTGGTTCTTATGTAAGGAGTCAGCGAGTGGAAAAAAGCGATCTTGATATGCTTATTGAATTTTACGAAAGTGCCGAAATTGGGCTACTTGAATTTATACATTTAGAAAATTTTTTAAGCGATGTGCTTGGTGTGAAGGTTGACCACGTTATGAAAAAGTTGCTAAAACCCCACATAGGTAGGCATATTTTAAAGGAGGTAATTTACCTGTGAATAAAGAACAGGCGAAAAATCTGATAATTGAAACTTTTGAAAAGGCTTTTGATAAAGGTAATTTTGTTAAATTCATTGCAAATCTATTAAAAAGATATGATAGAACCAAAATTCTTGAACCAAGATATGGAATACAGGGGATTACCGAAAGATACCTTGATTTTATTGGCTCATGGGAAAGAATTGGT
>JBMFQU010000009.1:0-30121 GCA_049968435.1 Brevinematia bacterium
GTGGGATAATTAAAGGGAGATATTGATAAGAGGGTGAAACCCTCTTAACGCACTATAGGGCGGGTGGGCGGGAAACAAAAAGATGTTTCTTAAGGAATTTCTAATTTTTATTAAGGTAGATAAATTTCACCTTATAGTGAAAGAAAAAACAATCTTAATTTTTTAACATTTAGAAACGATATAGTAACGATAGTTAATAATGAGATTAAAGAGTTATGCAAACTACAAAACCTAAATAGGTCTAAAAATATAGAAAAATAGTAGGAATATTTTTTATAATATATTTAAAGAAGAGGTAAGTTATCATATGAAGTTTTTTATAGAAACATATGGATGCCAGATGAATTTATCCGATTCATTTGAGGTTAGAAAGATATTAGAAGAAAATGGTTTTGAGTATTCTCAAGATGAGAAGGAAGCTGATGTAATAATAATAAACACTTGTAGTATTAGAGAAACAGCAGAAGAAAGAGTATTTGGAAGATTAGGGTACTTAAAAGGATTAAAAGAAAAAAAGCCCAATCTAAAGATATACTTAACAGGTTGCATGGCCCAAAACTTAAAAGAAACTCTATTCGAGAGAGCACCTTACATAAATGGTGTATTTGGAACATACAATAGGACTAAGATGATAGAACATATACTTAACAATACATCATACATAATAGATGTAAAAATGGATAAATATGAATTTCTACCATCAACCATAGACTATCAATTCCCCTTTAAAGCCTCCGTTACAATAATACATGGATGTAATCATTCTTGTACCTATTGCATAGTACCACAAACTAGAGGTAAAGAAGTTAGTAGACCAATGAATGAAATAATAGACGATATAAAAAAATTAGTAGATAATGGTGTTGTTGAAGTTTTATTACTCGGACAAAATGTTAATTCCTATGGTAAAGATATAGGTACTAGTTTTAAAGAACTGCTAACAGAAGTAAATAAAATAGAAGGGCTTAAGAGAATAAGATTTTTAACCTCACATCCTATAAACTTTAAAAAGGATCTAATAGATACGATATCAGAATTAGATAAAGTATGTAGATACTTTCACTTACCTGTTCAAAGCGGATCAAATAGGATATTGAAACTAATGAAAAGAGGATACACCTATGAAAAATACGTTGAAATGGTAAATTATATAAAAGAAAAGATGCCAGATGCTTCAATATCAACAGACATAATAGTAGGTTTTCCAACAGAAACAGAAGAAGACTTCGAAATGACTTTAAAGTTAGTTGAAGAGGTTAGATTTGACTTTTCTTATATGTTTATTTTTAATCCAAGAAATGGAACCCCAGCAGCTGAAATGGATGGACAAGTAGCAGAAGAAATAAAAATAGAGAGAATACAAAGACTAATAAACCTTCAACATAGAATAAGCAAGGAAAGTAACCAAAAAGATATAGGTAAAATATTCGAAGTATTAGTGGAAGAGAAAGGAAAGTATGAGGGGCAGCTTTTAGGAAGAACTACCTACAACAAAATGATAGCATTTGAAGGTCCAGAAGAATTAATAGGTAAATTCGTAGATATCAAGGTAGAAAAATTATCAGGTAATACATTAGTAGGAAGTCTAATAGCAAAAGCAGTTGTATAATTACCAACTTGAATTTAACTTTAGTTTTTATATACAATTATCTTGATTTTGGAGAGTTTTATGAAAGTCAGAGCATCTGTGAAACCAATATGTGAAAAATGCAAAGTTATAAAAAGAAAAGGTAGAGTTATGGTAATATGTGAAAACCCCAAGCATAAACAAAGACAAAAAGGAGGTAGAGCTTCATGGCACGTATAGCAGGTATTGATATTCCTAATAAAAGATTATTGGTTGCCTTAAGGTATATTTATGGAATAGGTAAATCTCTAGCCTATAGTATCCCTAAGAGATTAGGAATAGATCCAAATAAAAAAGTATCAGAACTAACAGAAGAAGAGTTTAATAAAATAAAAAATGAGATTGAAAAAAATTACAAAGTCGAAGGTGATTTAAAAACAGAAATTAAGTTAAACATAAAAAGACTCATCGACATTGGATGCTATAGAGGTTTAAGACACAAAAAAGGATTACCAGTAAGAGGTCAGAGGACCAGAACAAATGCAAGAACAAGGAAAGGACCAAGACCTCATAGATTAGGTAAGAAAGTAAAAAGCAAATAAAGAGTAGTCTATGAGGGGGAAAACATTAACAATAATTTCCCTCTCCTTTGTTTTAGTAGCATTAGTTATTTTATTCTTAATCCTTGATAAAGGAGAGGTAAAGTTATCAAAAGATCAAAAAAAACCTTTAATTGGGGAGTTTTCAAGTAAAGATATAACTTTCTTCAAAATTTTCTTTGTAGATTACTATGACAGATCTAAAACATACGATTATAAAATCTTCAAAAGTAATGAAATGTGGTATGTTTCATATTCTAACATAACTGATAGAACCGATCAAAAATTAGCAAACTTCATAGCAAACATAATAGGAGATATTGAGAAAATCTCAACTATATCTTCCAATGAAATTATTGATCCAATTCAAACTTTAGGATTTGTTAAGCCCAATGCTATAATAGAGTTTGATACAAAAGATAAAACAAACAAACTAATAATTGGTAATTTAACACCAACCAAAGACTATTACTATTCTGTACTAAACAACAATTACAATGAATTTTATTTAATCTATGCATACAAAATAGATAATATAACAAAATATCCTCAAGAACTAAGAGATAGAAACTTATTTACTCCAGAATGGACAAACATCTCTGGAATTGAGTACAAACCAATATCCCAGAATCAAGTGATGATATTCACAAACATAAACCAAAAATGGTTTTCTAAAACTCCTGTAGAAAATATACTCGATTCAAAATATATTGAGAGTTCCTTCTTAAAAGATATAAGAAGTATAACCATTCAAGAATTTATTGAAGATTCTAAGCTGAAAAGCAAGTTGATCTCAAAAACTAATTCCCCTCTTGGGTACATAAAGCTTTTTAGAAACAATTCAGAGGGCACAATTATGATACTAGACAAAGCTAAAACTAATTTTTACTGTTTTGATCCCAATAGGAACATTATCTTTTCTATAGACTACGAAAGTACTCATACTCTTTTTGACTCTAACTACGAGAGATTTATTAAAATTGATAAATAGGTGATAGTATGAGATGTGTAGTAATAATGGCAGGAGGAAAAGGAGAAAGGTTTTGGCCTAAAAGCAGAACTTCATATCCAAAGCAATTTTTGAAACTCATTGGAGAAAAATCAATGTTACAAATGGCTTATCAAAGAGCATTAGAACTAGTTGATCCAGAAAGGATATTTGTAATAACTTCTTCAAACTTTGTTAACATTGTAATAAAGCAATTACCAGATTTACCTAAGGAAAATATAATAATAGAACCAATACCTAGAAACACAGCACCAGCGGTAGGTCTTTCAGCAGTATACATAAGGAAGTATTTGGGAGATGCAACTATGTTCGTAACTCCTTCAGATCATTATGTTGAGGATCTAAACAAGTTCTATGATACAGTTGATGCAGGATTCATGGCAGCAGAGAAGTACATTTCACTTGTAACCTTAGGTATAAAACCTTCTAGACCAGAAACAGGATATGGATACATAGAGGTAGGAAATATAATAGACAATTTTAACAACAAAAACATATTTGAAGTAAAAAAGTTTGTTGAAAAACCTAGTCATGAAAAAGCACTAGAATACATAAGTTCAGGGAAATTCTTTTGGAACAGCGGGATGTTTGTATGGAAAACTTCAGTAATACTTGAAGAAATTTCAAAACATATGCCACAACTTTCAGAAAGTTTAATTGAAATAGAAGATTATATAGGTACCGAGGACGAAAAAGATGTAATATTAGAAAACTTTGAAAAACTAGAGAGTATTTCAATTGACTACGGAGTTATGGAAAAAAGCAAATCTGTATTATGCGTAAAAAGTGATTTTGTATGGGATGATATAGGATCTTGGGGAGCATTGTATAGATTAAGCAAAAAAGATGAAAACAACAATGTTACGGAAGGTAATGTAATACTCTATGATGTTAAGAATTCACTAATATTAGGTGAAAACATAGGAGTAGTAGCTGTAAGTTCTTTAGAAGATATTATCGTAGTAAAAGATGGAGATAATGTTTTAGTTTCAAAGCTTTCCGAAGATCAATCTATAAGAGAAATAGTTAAAATAATGAAGAGCAAAGATAAATATAACAAGTATCTATGAAAATTTTAGGTATAGACCCTGGCTATTCATTAGTTGGGTATGCTGTAATTAATGTCAATTCTAACAATTTTTCACTATTAGAATCAGGAATTATAGATACTTCTAACGAAAAAGATTTTAATACCAAGCTATCCCTAATATCTCAAAAAATAGAAGAGTTAATTCAAAAACATAATCCTTCCAAAATGTTTATTGAGGAATTATTCTTCAATAAAAATGTAAAAACAGGAATAAAAGTAGCACAAGCTGTAGGCGTTATAAAAATCAAAGCAATAGAGAAAGAAATAGAAATAGAAGAGATAACACCACTAGAAGTAAAAAAATATATAACTGGTACCAAAGGTAAACATCCGAAAGTCCAAATTCAGAATTTAGTAAGAATAATATTAGGCCTAAATGAGGATATAAAACCTGATGATGTAGCAGATGCAATAGCAATTGGGATTGCTGGATTTATAAAATCTCAATCTCCTCTCAAATAAATGCTAATAATTTCCTTAGCAAAATTCCCAAAAGTACCTGAAACTATGCTTTCCCTCACTTTATTCATAAGTTTTTTAAAGAAATATAAGTTATGAGCTGTTACCAAACGATAACCTAGAATTTCTTCAGTTCTAATCAAATGTCTAATGTAAGCTTTTGAATAATTTCTACAAGTATAGCAATCACATTCTTCATCAGGAGGTGAAAAGTCTTTCTCGTACTTCTTATTTCTTATATTAATTCTTCCCTTAGAAGTGAAAAATAAACCTCTTCTACCAGCTCTTGTAGGAAAAACACAATCAAACATATCGATACCATTCATAACTGCAAAAATTATATCTTCAGGAGTTCCAACTCCCATAAGGTATCTAGGTTTATCTTTGGGCATAATTGAAGAAGTAAAAGAGAGTATTTCGTAAGTTTTTTCTTTCTCTTCACCTACGCTGAGTCCACCAATAGCACAACCATCAAAATTCATAGAGCAAATTTCTTCGACACTTCTTTTTCTTAAATCTTTATAGAACCCACCTTGCACTATTCCGAAATGGTAATTTAAATCTCTTAATTTTTCAAAAATTTCTCTATTCCTTAAAGACTTAACTTCCCTTCTTGGAACGTTATTTTTTAATTCTTTAAATGCTTTTAAAGAAAGATTTGCCCATCTATGTGTCCTAGAAAGTGAATTCTCTGTTTCATAGTAAGAAGATTTAGGATCAACAGGTTCATCGAGTGGCATTATTATGTTAGAACCTAACTTTAACTGAAACTCTACAACAAATCTCGGTGTAAAAAAATGGTAAGAACCATCAATATGTGACCTAAAACCAACCCCTTCATCAGTAACCTTAGTTAAATCCTTTAAACTAAAAACCTGGAAACCACCACTATCAGTGAGTATCAATTTATCCCAATTCATAAAACTGTGTAATCCCCCTGCCTCTTCGATAACATCAATTCCCGGCCTAAGGTAAAGATGATAAGTATTGGATAGAATTATACCTTCACTTAATTCCTTAACTTCCTCGGATGATAAAGTTTTTACAGTAGCCTGAGTACCAACGGGCATAAAAACAGGCGTTGGGATAACAAACTCTCCTATAGTAATCTCACCCACCCTAGCATTAGTTTTTTCACAATTATGTATAACTCTAAACATATTATTCTTATTTTAAATAATTCAAGACCTCTAAAAAAATATAATACCAAAACCAAAACTAAAAAACTGAGGTCAAAACACTGAAAGTATATTTATCGTTAGTTGAGTATATAATAATATCACTTATAAGAGGATTAGTAGATAAGGTATTAGTAAGTTTTATAAAAATATCAACATTTTCAATATTAGTATAAAATCCATCAAAAACCTTTATTTCACCAAAAGAAATTTTGTTATATACAAGGCTAACAACCTTTATATTCTTCTCAATTCCTCTTGAAGCTAAAACTATACTTAAAACATATCTATAAACTTCAACTGAAGAAAAAACAATAAGAGAAGCAATAAAAATAGCTACCAAAACTTCAATCAAAGAAAAACTTGAGTTATTTCTTAAGTTCTCTGTAAATTTCATCATATTTTTTAGCAGTATTATTCCATGAAAATTCCGATTTCATAGCAGTATCTACAAACTTGTACCACCTTTTTGGATTTTTGAAGTAAAATTCTATAGATTCTTCTACCTTCTCTTTGAATACGCTCGGTAAATAATCGTAGAATTTAAAGCCATTTATTTTATCTCTAACTACATCATTAAGTATACCCACTCCTCTCACTAAAGGTAGAGTCCCATACTTCATTGAGACTATATGCTTAATAGTAGAAGATTCGGAAATAGAAGGAATAAGGATAACATCAGAGCCAGCAATATAATAAATTATCTCATCTTTACTTACTTCACTAAACCAAGTAACTTTACCTGGATATTGACTAATAAGTTCTCTTATAGAATCTTCTCTAAATGTATCACCTTTACCAATTATTATGATTGATATATTGTTTTTAGGTAACAAATCATAAAAAACTTCATAAACCAAAGAAATACCTGTACTTTCTACAAGTTTATCAAAAAACAAAAATACCATTGTATTAGGATTTATCTTTGCTTTATCACATATATACCTCTTTACCTTAGCTTTTCCAGTAATATTGTCTTTAGAATAATTAGCTTTGATTTTAGCCAAGTAATAATCCTTACTAGGGTCGTAGGAACTATCGACTCCAGGAATAACGGCTCTGATTTTATTCTCTGCTATTCCTTTCTTAATAAGCCCCTCCAACCCATTACCAAATTCTTCCTTTTTAGCTTCTTCAATGTAAGATTCACTACAGAAAGTAACTAAATCACTAAACACTATACCACCTTTTAGAATATTTACTTTACCGTAGAATTCAAGATATTCATAACTAAAATACTTCCAATCAATACCTAAGCTAGAATACTGGTCTGGAGGAAATAAGATTTGATTATTTAGAGAAGGCACAGTAAATATGACTCTAGTACCCTTAAAGAAATTATCATACTTATACAAAAGCTTACAATAAATAGCAGAGATAGATACCCACTCACCAACTACATGAATTATATCAGGCTTTAAAGGTAAAACTTTCAATGCTTCTAAAGAACTTTTGGCAAATATTGAAAACCTCTTAGGATTATCTGGATAAAAAATTCCATTACTCGGATCAAATAAAAAACCATCCCTTTCTGAAATAAGAGAATCTTCAATAAACACTACTTGAATACCATTACACGTAAAAACATTAAACTTGACTTCTCTTTCATCCCTACCCTCTCTATCAAACGAAATTATTACAGTATCAGATTTAATTAAATCCTTTTTAGAAAAAATTTTGTTTAAATCAATACCTTTATGATAAGGTAATATAAGTGTTACATTATTACCAATATTCTTAATAGATGAAGCAAACCCACAAAGAAAATATTTCTCAAAGTCAAATAAATTAGAAGAATCTAAGAAATAATCAATGTAATTTGAGATAAAAACAACATTTAAAGGATAAAACTTACTTTTAATCAACATAAAACCACCCCCTAAATATATTTTAAAAATCACATAACTTTACTTTCCCCATATAAGTTTTATTTCAACTCTTCTATTTCTAGAACGATTTTCTTCAGAAGTATTAGGTACTAAAGGTCTGTCAGGGCCAAAACCTCTATATGAAACCTTATCACTACTTATCCCACTTTGTATAAGTGCATTAGCAACAGCTCTGGCTCTATTCTCAGATAAAGATAGATTGAACTCTCTAGTACCAGTATCATCAGTATGCCCTTCTACAACAATATCTATTTCTTTATACTGTTTTAAAACTTCTGCTACCTTTTTTAACATTTCTCTGTAGGCATCTTTTATGGTCCAACTACCCTTATCGAAAAGGATATCAGAAATATTTAATTTTATTTCGTTATTTTCAGGAGGAGACACAGTCACCTCAGAACTTATCTTTTCAAGTTCTCTAGCAAGCTTATACTGCTTAGCAACATCAATAGATACTACCTCCATAACACCAACTGAGGTACCCTGAAATTTTGCCGATGAATATTGATAACCGGAGGTAGAAAGATAGTTTTTGGTAATCTCAAAAAGTTCTCTATACTCAGAAAAGATACCTTGAATAATATCCCAATTATATTTAGTAGAAGACTTTATCCTAATGTCTTTCAAATATTTTCCATTAGGTACATTGAAGAATGTATCATAACTAGCATTAAAAACAACTATTGTTTTTCCATCTTTCATAGTAATGTCATCAACAGAATAATTTATAATTGAAGGAACTTCAACAATTTCATCTTTTTCAGTAAATACATCTTCACCTTTAGACTGCCACTTAGTTCCTTTAGCAACATCAACATTATTAAATGAAGGGATATTTCTCCTAGGTGGTAGATAGTTAGCTCCACCTATTATCTTTAAATCACCTTTAGGATTTATCATAAAATCTACTTCATCAACTTTTGATAATTTATATTCAACATCAATATTTTGCTTTTTATTTAGGTAATAAAACAAATACTTAATCAAAACATACCTTTCGTTATCTATATCCTTGTAACCATAAGGTTGAAGTGTTATCTTTGACATAGCTTCAACAGTTCTAAAGAAAACTCCATCTATATATATATCTTGCTTTGTATATACTTTTAACCTGTAAATATTATTTGTACTATATTTAAAAGATAAAGACTGAGAATAAACACATACAGAAAAAATCAAGAATAATATAGTACAAAACAGTTTCTTCATAAATTTAGTATGGAAGTAAAAAAAACAACTTTTCAAATTAAAACTACGACATTCAAAAATTCTTTTTATAATCCCATAAATTCAGGTAATTAAACTTCTAAGTGTCCCTAATCAAAACCTATACTCTAATTAACAAAAACTACTTTATTAAAATAAATTCAACTCTTCTATTTCTTGCTCTACCTTCCTCAGTATCGTTAGGTGCAATAGGCCTATCAAAAGAATAACCTTCTGAAGTTATCCTATCTGCATTCAATCCCAACTTAATTAATTCCTTCCTAACTGTTTCTGCTCTTGCTTTAGAGAGCTTGAGATTATAATCATAAGAGCCTACATTATCTGTATGTCCTTCAACTCTAATTTTATATCCACCAAATTTCTTAAGTTTTTCAGCAACCTTCTTAACAATCTGTGCTCCTTTAGGAGTAAGCTCAGCACTTCCAAAAGCAAACTCTATGCTACTAACTCTTATCTTATATCCATAAGGAGTAACCTCAACAAGTATATCTGTAGGCAATGCCGCAGGTCTAATATTTGTTTTATTACCGAGAACATCTGATATTTCTAAACTTAGAGGATACTCTTCAGCACTGTCAACCGAATCTCCATTATCTCCTATACCATCCCAGATGATCTCAGATGGAGGTGTCCCATTACCTTTAAATTCCTTAAAAACCCTTTTACCACTAGGATACCAAACTTTAAAAGACCAACTTGTTATTTCTGAATCATCCGAAACATTTATTCTGAAGGTAACTTCATCATCCACACCATCATTATCAGGTGAAAACAAAGCTGGTTCAAAAGAGAATTTCACTTGAGGTGGTGTCCTATCTACCTTAATATAAATCTCAGGAGAAACTGGTTTATTACCATCTACATATTCAGCTTCTGCATAAACCACATAAGTATCATCAAAAACCACATTTCCAGTATTATCCGTACCATCCCAATATACATTCGTCAAAAATTTATCTCCTTCCATATTCCAACTTCTTATAATATTACCACTTCTTGGATCTTTTACATAAATATTTAATTTGACCAAACCTTTGAGATCATCAACAATAACATTTATATTAGCCTTATCCAGAATACCATCTCCATTAGGAGAAATTTCATATACATCAGAAGAAACAAACAAATTTCTTAACTTAGTTGAAATTACAATACCTTTTATATTAGTTATGAACACATTACCTGCTAAATCTTCACCTTTCAAATAGAAGTTATAGTTTCCATCAGGTAATAATTTCGCGTCATCACCTAAACCAGTCCAAGTTATAGCATTAGTTGGATCAGTACCTAAATTCCAAGTTTTAACAGTATTACCTTTTTGATCTTCTATCCATGCACTCCAATTATCACCTTTAGTGAGATTTTTTAAGGAAAAAGTTATATCATCCTTATTTCCATCACCATTAGGTGAGAAAATTAAGTAAGGTACACCAACACTACCACTTGGTGGCGTATTATCTACTATAACTTTAAAAACAGGAGAAGATGATTCATTACCTTCAATATCCTTAGCAAAAATCTGTAAGTAATATATCCCATCTGGTACCACCTTTCCCTTTGAATCAGTACCATCCCAATATACATAATTAGGTACTTGAACTGACTGTTTAGGAGAAAACAATCTTTTGAAAAACTCTTCTAGATCAAGAGAAATATCTCTTTTGATCTTTGAACCTATCGTTTTAATAACATTATCATTAGAATCTTTAACGACGATTTTCCATTCCTTTAATAAATTGTTTTCTGTTATATTAAGCTTTATTTTTACCTTATCTTTGACACCATCATAGTTAGGAGAAATATATATTACCTTCTCTGCACTTTGAGAGAGATAAAGGAAATCTAGATTTCTTGACAATGATACTTCTTGATATTCAGGTAATTTATTGTTTTTTGCTTCAATATCTATTTCAATCTTAGGAGGTGTAGAGTCTATAGTACCAAAAGCAAAATCAAATCCAAACCAGTGCCCTATACCATTCAAACCCGAAGATGAAGTTGTAATATTGAGAAGAGAATAGTGGAATCTAATATCTAACCTTTCAATACCCCATTGTTTCTCTAAAGTATATTTAAGAGTAGCACCAAAACCCCAACCAGATTTGTTAAGTCCTAAAACACCACCTCCCCTTAGTATTAGAGTATCAAGTATCTTCAGCTTAAGTCCTCCATTTGCCTCAGCATCAAATCCCCATAGCCCTAAAGTACCACAAAAATCAAAACTAAACTTAATAGGATCAGTTCTCAAAAACATCAGTTCACCACCAATCTTAAAAGTAGGCAAAGAAGGGAAAGGAGAATAATTACTTATTACAATAGGTAACCCCAAATTAAGTAAAGAAGAACCTATAATCAATTCTTTCAATCCCAAGCCAACAGAGTAATCATTAAGTGCCTTATAAACAAAACCTAAATTCAAACCTACGCTAGAAGAACTTGTAAAGGTTAGACCAAAGCCAACTCCTAAATCATCAGCAACATCTTTAGAAAAAGCAAAACTACCACCAAATATTTTCATAGAAGAAGGTAAATCATAATAAAGAAATTGACCTGAAAAATTACCTACTAATGTAGGATAAGAAACTCCAAAAATTCCGTAAGTACCCAAAGCACTAAAACCACCAAAAGATGTAGTAATAGCAAATTGTTTAAGATAAGAAGCACCTGCTGGGTTTATTATCACAGAAGAAGGAGTCTCTATATTAGCAATACTATTGCCACCGATAGACTGATCCCTAGCAGTAATACTTGAATTAAGAAATTCACTACCTCTTAGAACATCCGAAAAAGCCACATTACCAACTATCAGAAAGAAAGAAACTAAATAAAATATTGTTTTTTTCATAAAACCCTCCTAGATAATAATTTTATTTAGTTTTAAAAAATGATCTTTCTAAAAATCAATTTAAAAAATAAAGGTAAAATCTTCACCTATTTTAATAGAGTTAAAAAATAAATCAAAATTATAATGCCCCTCTTAGTTTTAAGAAATTTACTTTTAGTATTCCCACCATCCTTTTAGAGCCTCACCCTTTAGACTATAAGAAACTTTGCCCTCTATATAACCTTATTATTAGAAGGGAAAAGAATGAAAACACCAATTCCATAATCACAAATAAGTTTAAGCAGGAAGACAAAGTCCTCTTTTTTAAACCTTCTATCAAAAGTTAAATATACTTTCCTAATTAAAAGCCTTTTACAAATTTCTAAAAATTTCAAATTAGAATAATTAGACTTTCAAGTTTCAAGCGTCTTAAATTTATTTTTTGAACTCCCTTAGAGACTTAATTGATAATAAATACATGAAGTCAAGCAAAAAATTTTACTTCTCTTTACTTACTTTAGCGTACCTTTCGGTAATAATTAGAGTACTATTATTTCCTGATGTCTCTTGGGATTATGAAAACGCTCTATCTTTATGGTATAACACCCTAAAATCAGAAGGATTCTCAGCGTTTTCTAAAAACTTTTACAGCTACACCCCAACTTACATGTATCTAATGTACTTACTTACATTTCTACCTCTACCTTCCTTATATTCAATAAAACTTCTTTCTGCTATTTTTGATATTATTCTAGCATTTGTAGGAAGTAAAATAGTATTTTCTTTAACAGAAGATAAAAAACTTTCAATAATATCATTTGTAACTATTCTTTTGCTACCAACAGTAATAATAAATAGTTCTAGATGGGGACAATTTGAATCTATATACACCGCATTTATACTACTTAGCTTATTTTATATAATAAAAGAAAAGTACTTTTTAAGTTTCTTATTTTACTCAATAAGCTTCATTTTAAAACTTCAATCAATATTTGTCTTACCAGCCCTGGGAACAATCTTAATTATTAAAGTTATTAAGGAAAAAGATTTTAAACTATTACTTCTACCTTTACTAATACCCTTATCCTATATATTAGCAATAGTACCTTCATACATAGCAGGAAGAGATCTAAAAGATCTATTGTTAGTATATTTCAACCAAACTCAGTTCTTTACAGAATTAACAATGTCTGCACCTAATATATACACAATCTTTCCTGAAAATCTAAGTGAAAAAATGGAAAATATAATAACAAAATTAGGTATCATATTTTCTTTAGTATTAACTACTATACTAGCAATCATTTTTATTGTAAAATCAAAAAAAGTAGAAGATATTCAAAAAGAATCTATTCTAATGATCTTTTTGGTTTTTGCACTGATAGAACCTTACTTTTTACCTAGAATGCACGATAGATACTTTTATATAGCAGATATAATTTCTGTTATATTTGGTTTTAAGTTTAAAGATAAGTGGTTTGTACCAGTAGCAACTGTCCTAGCATCTTTATTTGGATATATCCAGGTAAGAATCTTATTTGGTCTTTCAATGGTAGCAATTCCTTTTGGAATTGTAATAATTTGGTTTACCATATTTACAATTAAAAATGTATTCTCACACCAACTTAAAGTAAGTAATTAAATTATTGAAAAAAATAACTTATACATATATTATATTATTCACAATGTAATTATGAAACAAAAACTATTATACACTATAATTAGTTTAATATTTTTAGGAATTTCTTATCTTTTAATAAGTGAATTTGTAAATTCTTACAACATTGTAGGTAAGAAAATACCACCATTTTTAGTAACAAAACAATTAGGTATAGATTCGATAGGAATGTTTTTAAAGGAAGAATCTTTTAAAAGAGTATTTCCTTTGTCATATATAGAAAAAATAAACGGAATATCAGTAAAATCAGATGAAGAATACTATAAAATAATCTCAGAGCTAGCAAACAAAACTAATGAAATTACAGTAGAATTTGCAATTCCATTCTTCTTGGACATTTTTCGTTACTCAACAAAAGTAAAACTGTACGAAATAACATACACAGATTATTTTATAACATTTTTAGTTCCTCTAACTTTCTCTTTAATACTTCTGTCAATTTCTTTTTATTTTTCAATAGTTCTAATAAAGAACTTTAAATTATTCTCAATAAAGAAAAAGCAAATGATGTTAGGAGGAATATTGCTATTTTTAGATATGTATTTTCTAACAGTAGGAGGGATTGACTTAGTAAGTGCTAAAAAGTATCTTTCAGTTTTATACATTTCATTTGCTATAACAGGTCTAGTATTGAGCATATTTTTCTATTACATAACACCTAGAAGAGATAATCTTTGGATTTACGCAATGTCTATAAATATAATACTATCCCTTATTCTATTAACGAGTTATATAATTTTCTTCACCAATACACCAATGCTTTTATCTTTTGTAAAGATAAATTATCTAATCATCTTCATTAATGTCCTAATAGGCTTTTTATATTTAATATATACTTCAAGCAAAGAGACAAATGTTATTGAAAAGCAAAGACAGAAAACAATATTCTTCATACTACTTATCCCAATCATAACCATGTCTATAATTTTTCTGCTACAAAGTTTAAGTTTGCAAACGCTACCGATATCTTTATCTTTGCTTGCTTTAATACTATTTTCTCCAATAATAACAACTGTAATAAATGATCACAATGTTATATACTCAAAGGAAAGAATCATATTTAGTTTCATAATTTCATTAACCACATTTTTTTTCTTATTGCTACTTACTAGCGTTTCAGAAAATATTGAAGAAAAAGGTGTTATAATATTTGGTCTCTATGTAATTCCTTCTACACTATTTTTATCAATGGCAATATGGTATGGAATAGAATTTTTAAAAACTCCAAATTTAAGGTTTATAGAAGTTCCTATAGAGCTTAAAAGCCAAAACTTAAAAAAATATTTATTTGCAAGATTAAAGAAGAAAATTCCTTCGATATCAAAAATTGAAATAGTACTACAATACCCAACAGCTTACATAGAACAAGACTTTTTGATCCTTTCTAACTTTAGTAATATATGGGAATCAGAAGAAAGATATTTAACAATAAATGATACTACCTTTATTGAAGAGTATCAAGAAAACAAAAAGCTTTTTGATGACCTAGATATAGACTACGCATTCTTCTTTGAAACTGATAATACAAAAGGATTTGTAGGTATAAAAACTAATAAAAGCTTTAGCAGCATAGAAATAGAGCAAATTAAAACATTAGTAGAAATTTTCTCTGTAGATTTACACAGCTTCTCAATACTTAATGAGGTGAAACTAGCAAAAGTACTTAGTTTTGAATTTGAACTTTTAAGACAGTCTCAAGAGAATTTGCTAAAATCAAACAAAATTATTACAATACCAACTTCTTTAGGAGAACTAAAAATAATACATTACTGGGATCCTATAACAGAACTTGCAGGAGATATATATGGAACAAACACAATAGGCGAATACATTACTTCTTGGATATCTGATATATGTGGTAAAGGACTTCCAGCAGCAGCAATATCTTTTACTTGCTATTCCCTTATAAACCAAGTAATAAAACAAAATATCAGTATTCACAAGACAGCTAAATTAGTAAATGATATACTAATCACCGAACAACTATTCAGTGTTGAAAATTTCTTCTTAACTTTGTCCGGAATAACAATAAACACCTCAACACTTGAAGCAGAAATCGTAAACTGTGGCAATCCTCCAATAATCTTATTTGATGGTAAAGAAGTTTATGAAATAAAACCTAAAGGAACAATCTTAGGGATATTTGACAATATAGAAATAGAATCTTTTAAATTCAAACTCTCAAAAGGTACATTTTTGCTTACTTTCTCCGATGGTATGACAGATGTTATAACTCCCGAAAATGAAATAAGTAATGACCAAATAGAGTACATAAAAGATATTGTAAAATCTATAAAAAATCCAGAAATGGTTTGGAATAGAATAATAAGCGAGATAAATAAAAACAAAGAAAAACTAAAGCTTCTAGATGATATAACTTTATCTATAATATATCTAGAATGATGGAGTAATTTTTAATCTTTAAACTACCAATTCGTCTTCTGGGCTTCTAGAAACTATAATTTCACCTTGCTCTTCAAGTTTTCTAATAATACCAACGATTTTTTGTTGAGCCTCTTCAACATCTTTCAATCTAACAGGTCCCATATACTCCATATCTTCTTTTAACATTTGTGCAGCTCTCTTACTCATATTTCTAAATATCTTTTCTTGTACTTCGGGGTCAGTATGCTTAAGAGCTTTAGCTAGATCTTGTTGATCTACATGTCTAAGAACCTTTTGAATAGATCTATCATCAAGTAAAACGATATCTTCAAATACAAACATTCTCTTCTTAATTTCTTCTGCCAACTCTGGTGTATCTTCTTCAAGCGCCTCAAGTATGTTTTTCTCAGTTTGTCTATCAGAATTATTAAGAATTTGGACAACAGCATCTACACCACCAGCTTGAGTATAATCTTCACTAGCTAGAGTTGACAATTTTCTTTCAAGTATTCTTTCAACTTCTCTTAATACATCAGGCGTTGTTCTATCCATAAGAGCAATTCTTTTTGCTATATCTGGCTGAAGATCTTCAGGTAGTGCAGAAAGTATAGTTGCCGCTTTTTTAGAATCTAGATAAGACAAAATTAAAGCTATAACTTGAGGATGTTCTCCTTGTATAAAATTAACAAGGTGCTGAGGATCAGCTCTCCTAACGAAATCAAAAGGTTTTACCTGCAAAGAAGAGGTCAATCTATTAATTATATCAATAGCCCTCTGAGTACCTAAAGCTCTCTCTAAAACTTCCCTTGCATAATCAACACCACCTAAAGCTATAAACTCCTGAGCCATCATCAGTTCTTGAAATTCCGCTAAAACTCTATCTCTCTCTTCTGGTTCAACCTTCTCTGTTCTTGCTATCTCAAAAGTTAGTTCCTCAACCTCATCCTCTTTTAGGTGTTTAAAAATCTCTGCTGAAACTTCAGGACCAACAGTTATGAGGAAGATAGCTGCTTTTCTTCTACCAGTTAGTACCTTAGGTTGTTTTTTATCTTTTTTTTGCTGTGATATAACTTGCTGTATCTCTGATGATTTTTTACTTGTATCAACCTTCTCTGTAGCTTCAGCCATAAAATCCCTCCTAACCTATCTATATTGTAATACAAATTAATAAACTTGTCAATTTTTAAAAAATATCTCAAAAATACTTTTAATATTCTCACTCTTTTTAGAGATTTCACCTTTCTTTTGATACTAAACTTCACTTATAGTTGATAGTGATATTGTCTATTTCCCAATTCCCTATACTCAGTCTATTAAAGGTTTCACCTTCTAGTAGTACCTTCATCTAGAAAGATTAGAAAGAATACTAATTAAATTATTCTATAAATTATTCTATAAACTAAACCATTTTTTTTTACTCCTTTATTGCTCTAACCACCATACCATCTTTTAGATATTCTGTACCTAAAGATACAACAAGTTCTCCTTGATTAACTCCTTTTACTTCAACAATATTTCCATCAGATAAACCTACTGAGACCTTCCTACTTTTAACAATATACAAATTTTCTTCAGTATTAGTTAATTTCGTTAAGACATAAACAAAATTTTCACCATCAATATTCTTTACTGATGTAACAGGTACATAATTTACATTATCAACAAATTGAGATAATATCTTTACATTGCAGTACATTCCTGAAACAAACTTTTTATAAGGATTATTTACTCTAACCCTAACCTTCAAAGTTCTAGTACTTTTATCTATTATGACATCTGTAGAATAAACATAACCAATAAACTTCTCATCAGGATAAGTAGTAACTTCAATAATTGCTTTATCTCCTTGTTTAACCTTACCAACATAAGTTTCAGGTAAAAGAACAACAATTTCCATAATACTATCATTTACAATGCTAGCAACTGGAGTTGTTTGAGAGACAAATTGACCTTCAGTAACATTTATACTTCCAACTTTACCACTTATAGGTGCTCTTACAGGAGAAAGATTATAAGAGAAACCTATCTGCGACCTATCTATGTACATTATAGGATCATCTTTCTTAACATAACTTCCTTCTTTAACAACTATCTTAGAAACTTTACCTGGAACATCAGGCAAGGCAACTGCTTCTTCTATACCCCTCATATCACCAGCTAAATTAATATACTTCTCAATTCTACCCTTCTTTACTTCATCATACACAACAGTGATATCTACAAATCTCTGTTTATTATCTTTATTCTTTGATTCTTTTCCAGATCCTAAAACTGAAAAAGTTATTCTCAGTCCAACCAAAATTACCAAAACTATAGTAATTAAAATTATTGCTATTCTAGTTTTCCCTTTCATTTTTCTTCCCTCCATCTACAAAAAAACCACTTAATCTATATAAGTTTAATATATTATTAACATAAGAAACCCAAGAACTTAAAAGATTCAACTCTGCTTGCTGATATGCAAGCTGAGCATCTATAAGATCTAAACTAGATGCATTACCATAAGAATACCTCTGAGTAATTATATCCAAAGATCTTTTTGCTTGCTCAACATTTGCTTCTTGAGCAGAAATGTTTTGCAAATTTTCGTTAATTTTTAACTTAATCTGATCAATTTGTATATTTATAAGATTAAGAGTAGTCTCATAATTTTGCTTTGATTTACTAATAGAGTAATCAGCATTTTCCATATTAGCATAACTTTTTGATATAGGTATAAGTTCAGAAATAGGTATATTTAATTGAATACCAGCAGTCCAACTATCTTTCCAGTATCTTTCATTTTCAAAATTGTTCGTTTTTTTCAATTCATAAGTATAGTTGAAAAATAAAGCAACCGTTGGTTTATTAGCAGAGAGAGATACATTCTTAGAAATTTCAGAAAGATCAATAAGACGCTTTAAAATAGCTAAATCAGGATTTGTACTAGGAATAACACTTTTATAATAATCAAAATCAATAACAACATTAGAAAACTCTCTCTTTATATCTTCAATATTACCCAAAATCTCTATATTATCTACCTCATTTATGTCTAAACCAAGTAAATTAATAAGATTGAGTTTTTGTATTCTTACATTATTGCTTGATGAGTATAAATTAGGTTTGTTGTTTATAAGTTGTACCTTAGCCCTTATAAGATCAAGATCAGAAAATATACCTGCTGCATAATTTGCTTCTGCTATTCTTACATTTTCCTCAAGTCTCTTGTCAGTTTCTTGTGAAATCTTTGCAAATTCCTTAGCAAATAAATAGTTATAATAAGCAATTTTTAAATTATATATATAATCATTTACAGCTTTCTGATATTGCAAATCAGCTATTTCCTTGTTCTTAAGCTGAAGAAGATATGAATTATAGCTTATATCTAAACCAAAGGGCAACAAGTAAGGAACTCTATAACTAGCACTAACACCTAAAGAGTAATTATCGGCAAAGACATTAGTCACCGTACTTTCTTTAGGAATCATCGCAATATTAGTTATACCCATAACAACATTAGTAACGATTTGAAAAGAAGTAACCTTTGAGATACCACTCTCCAGTGTATTAGGATCAAAAGTATATAGCTTAAAGCTAGCATTAACGCTTGGCAAAATAATATCTGCAAGAGCTCCTCTCAAATTAGCATTAGCTGACATAACATCTAAGAGTTTTGTTTTTAAGTCTTTGTTATTCTCAAGACCTATCTTTATAGCCTCATCAACATTTTGTATTTTAATAACTTGAGCATAAGAAAAATAACCCCAAAACAAAATCAAAATAAACCAAAATAAAATTTTTACATTCTTCATACCTTTCTCCTAATCCCTTCAAGTAAAAACTTGTAAACATCTTCCTTAAATTTATCTTCATCAAAATTTAGATTCTTATTTAACACTCTAACAATAGCTACATTCATAAGAGAGCTAAAGATAATATTACTAACAAGAATTGAAAGATTATCCAAATCTATATCCGTTCTAACAAAGCCCTCATCAATACCCTTCTTCAGAAGATATTTAACTTTATTAATAACACTAGTAAAGCAAAACTCTCCATTATTTTTGAAATCACCTCTAATACCTCTATACATACCGCTAAACATCATCTTGTAAAAATAAATATTTTCTCCAACAAATTTAATATTCTTAGTAATTACGGAATAAATGTTCTCATCAAAACTCTTACTTTCATCAATCTCATAGTTCTCCAACATTTTTTCAAAAACAAAATTTAAAGCTTCCCTAAGCAATTCTTCCTTACTCTTAAAGTACAAATAAACTGTTCCTTTAGCAACACCACTTAACTCTGCGATTTCATCTACCTTAGTTTCGTGAAAACTTTTATTAGCAAATAATTCTATCGCAGAGTATATTATTCTCTCTCTTACTTCACTACTCATAAGCCAATCCTTACTGACTGGTCAGTATAAAATATAAATAATCTTTATTCTAAAGTCAAAAAATTTTAAATTTGAAATCTCATTTATCTTTATCAGAGAATGAAAATATGCTTATTGGCACAATACAATTACACTTCGTTTTACCTTCGAGAAGCTTAAAAGAGAAAAGAAGGATAATAAACAGTATAAAAGATAAAACAAAGAACAAATTCAATGTATCTATTGCTGAAATAGATTTTAACGACGATCACAACAATGCACTTATAGGAATTGCAATGGTATCAAATGATGGTAAGCATTTAAACTCTGTTCTCTACTCAATTATTGATTTTCTCGAAAAAGAATTCCCAGGTATGTTAACTGATCATCATATAGAAATACTATGAATAGGTTAGTATTATTAACAATCTTTATATCAATACTCTCAGGATTGGGGGTAGGAATATTACTATGTACTTACGATTATCCATATTATTTTGAAAGATACAACTTTTTAATAAAAGATTTCCCAAAGATTTTTTTATTATTATCTATTATAAGTATAGTGCTGATCTTATCTAAAAAAGGGACACTTTCCATAATTTCTATAGCAGTTTTACTTTTTTATCTAAGTTTGTCTTATAGTTTCATAAAATCAAAAATAAGGTTAGATGAACTTATAGCAACTAGTTCCTCAAACACCGTAGTAGGTAAAGTAAAAATAAGTTTTTTAGATAAAATTTTCGTAGAAACATCTAACAAAACTGTAATTGTGTATTTAAAAAAATATGACAAGGAATTTACATCACTTGATTCAGAAATTTTTGTAGTAGGAAAATCAAAACATATATACTCTTATTTAACGAATAAAGATAGGTATGGTTATTTTCTTTATCTTTTTGAAAATAATGTCCCCTATATAGTTTATTCTGAAGATGATAGTATAGTAGAAAGCGTTGAAAGTGATTCTCATTTCTTTAAAGCAGCAAATACACTGAGACAAGACATTTTTAACAAATTTAGCAAATTTTTACCTAATACATCCTTTTTATCAATTTCACTAATAATAGGAGAGTCATCTGGAATTTCTAAGGAATTTAAAGAAAACATAATAAATGTTGGAATATCTCATATATTCTCTGTTTCAGGGTTTCATGTAGGAGTAATTGTAGGTGCAATGGTACTTTTCTTAGGTATTTTAAGAATACCAAAGCTAGGTCAATTTATCTTAATCACAATATTTTTAGCAATATACTCTTACATTGTAGGATTAAAACCTCCGGCAGTAAGAGCATCAATACTTGCCTCTGTAATACTATTAACAAGATCTTTTAAATTTTACCCTAATTACCTTAACGTAACCCTAATAACTGGTATCATTATGCTTCTAATTGATCCTTTCCTATCAATAGACATTGGATTCATACTATCATTTTTAGCAGTAATAGCCATAATCCTTTTTGCAAATTACATAAATCATATGTTCATAAAAATATTTAACAAAAATGGTATTGAACCATCCTCTCTTACAAAAGGTATAATTAGTCTATTCTCTGTATCTTTCGTTTCAGTACTATTTACTTTACCTATAATAATAATCTGGTTTGGTAGTGCTTCTTTAACTGGAATACTTTCGTCAATTCTTCTTGTTCCACTTTCTTCTCTAAATATAACTTCAGGTATAATTTCCTATATAACTTCATTATTCTCAGAAACAATAGCCCAACTGATGTTTAGATCAGTAAACTTATTAAACATAATATTTATAATAATAACTAACCTTTTTTCAAAAATTACTTTTTTCATAAACTTCAAAATCACAAATCCTCTTTCAGGATTAATATTTTTAATTTCTTATTACATACTTTTGATGACTACTTTTGTTGTATTACCTAGAGTAAGATTAAAAACTCAATTTTTAAAACAAAAAGTTTAACTACTTAATATTTCCTAATATAGTAAACTCTAAATTTACAAAAACCAAAATATTTTAATAAATACAATTTAAAAATAAAGTTATCCTAAAAAATAATTAATAAATTAATGTTTTAAAACTAAAAAGTGATCTTTCAAAAATACTATCCTCAACTTGACAAAATAATGTAAAAATATTTATAGTTTATTATAGCTTTACGAATGTGGAGAGATACCCAAGCGGCCAACGGGGGCAGACTGTAAATCTGCTGGCGTTAGCCTTCGGAGGTTCGAATCCTCCTCTCTCCACATAAATAAAGTGGGGAGGTAGCTCAGTCGGTAGAGCGAGGGCCTGAAAAGCCCTGCGTCGGCGGTTCGATTCCGCCCCTTCCCAATTTGGGCCTGTAGCTCAGTCGGTTAGAGCAGCTGACTCATAATCAGCGGGTCGCAGGTTCGAGTCCTGCCGGGCCCACATTAGGGTTAGTTTATGAAATTAAAAGAAGTTTCTTCAGAACAAGTATTATCTTATATATCTACTCTAATTGATGTCCAAGAAATCTATTCTAAGATAATTGAGTTAAAAACAAAATTATCAGAAAAAACTCAAAAAATAGAAGAGTACAAAAACCAAATTCAGAAGTACAAAAGATTAATAGAAAAGTACGAAGCCAAAAAGAAAGAGCTCCTTTCCCAAAAACAAATCATAAGCGAAAATTTAGCCGCAAGCAAGAAAAGACTAAATGAGTTGATGGAAAGAGAAGAAGAGATAGCAAGAAATCAAAGAAGTATTGAATCATTCAACATAGAAGTAACAACGATAAGAGCTACCATAAGCACTATATCAGAAGATTTACGCGAAATTGAAGAACAGATAAACGACATTGAAGATAGGTATTTAGATATTAAAACAAAATACGAGAGTTTAAATATAGAATTCCAAGCAGAAGAAAAGGTACTCCAAGAGGAAACGAAAGGTTTTGTTGAAGAAATAAAAAAACTAGAGGAACTCGAGAAAGAAAAATTATCAACTGTACCTCATCATATTGCACAACATTTCATGAATATCCTTATAAAGAAATCAGGTGTAGCAATCGTTCCAATAGATAGAATTGGTGATCTCAAAAGGTATAAAGAGGATTACCATTATTGCAGCGGATGTAATACAATTTTGCCTTACATAATAGTAGAAAAAATAAAATTAAAAGAAGATATAGTTCAATGCCCCTTTTGCTTTAGGTACCTTTACGACAAAAGTTGGTTTGGAGAGTAATAACAAAGTCTCATCCTATTGTTGAGTAAGTATTAAAATCAACTTTCATTTCTTTTCTACCTTTTTTATCATAACCAAGGTTAATCTGTTTTGTATTTGTAAAATTTTCAATAATTTCCATCGAAACATTCATTGCGCTTTCTATAAGAATTCTATTTTCAAAAGACAATGACTTTATTTTTTCTACAATTTCTATTACTTCACCTTTTAAGACCTCTAATTTACCTTTATCCTTAAGAAAAGGAAGTAAATCTGATAAAGTTATACTGTTATCCAATTTAAACCTTTCTTGTAATTTTTTTATAATTTCATATCTACTAACTTCATACTTGTTTATATCCTCAAAAATCCTTTGCTCCTTATCGTTTATTTCTATTAACTTATCTAAATTTCTATCTATCAAAGCTTCTTTTTTAGATTCTTCTAATTCCAAAATAGACAAAAGCAATTTCTTTTCTTCTTCAAGAATAAAAACCAACTCTTTCTCTAGCATAATATCCTCCTAACTCTATTAGGTAGTTTCGGAATAAAAATGAAAATATTAAAAATCTTTAATTAAGATTATTTGAAAAATATTTTTAGTTCCCCGCCCACCCCACACTTTAGTGCAACAGGAGGCTTCGCCTCCTTTTAATTACCTCCCTTGGGCTCTCTATGAAAGTTCTAATTTTACTATCAGGCAATTTTTTTTAAGTAAGAAAATATAAAGCATTATTACTAATAGAAATATAGGAATTTTAGAAAACTCTTTTTGCTTCACCTCCTTTTGAAATCTCCTATCAGAATAAATTATAAAAGAATACAAAGAGTAAGAATTTTATTCTTATCAAGATTCATCTTTAAGTATTACTAAATCCCAAATTATAAAGTTAGATTCTCAAACCTACTACTTTTTCTTGAATAAAAATAGAAATTTTATTTATAATTTCCCTACTTATGGTGGGCGTAGCTCAATAGGTCAGAGCATTGGACTGTGGCTCCAAGGGTTGCGGGTTCGAGTCCCGTCGCCCACCCATCAAAGAAACCTAACAGTCTAAAAATCAAAAAAATTATATAACCAATAGTAAGAAAAGGTATAAAAGGTACCTTGTTAACCTTAGCGATTATACCATAAAAAATACCCACTAAAGATCCTATAGCCAATGAAACTATAAACCCAGTACCTCCAGCAACAAGAGAAAAAGCAAATAAAACTTTAATATCTCCACCTCCAAACATCTCAGATAAATTAACCTTTCTAATAGCTGAATAAATGTATAAAATAGCCATTATAAAGATAAATGATAAAAAACCCAGAATATTGTAGAACTTTTGAGGAGATAAAACCAAAATAACCACAGCAAACAAAACATAAACTAAAACTAAATAGTTAGGAATAGTCCAAGTAAGCATATCATAAATAGACAATATAACCAAAAATAGCATATTTATTCCTAGGACAACTTCCAGACTCATAATCTTTCAAAAAACTTCAAATAAAAATTATCACCCAAAATTCCTTTTTCCACATTAACTGTAAATAAACCATAATTCCCTACCTTAATATTAAGAAAAACATTATTTTTAACAAATATAGTACTCGTATCATCAGCAACAAATAGATTACCATAGCTATCACTATGTAAAACAAAACCTAAAAAAACATTACCCTTACCTTCTTTAACTTCAGTTATACTTAAGACTCCCAAGTCTTTCCTAAAAGAATCAAAATCTGTTTTAAGCAAAGTAATAGAAAATCCCATACTCCTTATCTCTTCAGAAACTAAAATAAGTTTCTTATTAAAATTAGAGAATGAACTTTCTAACTTCAAAATAGATTCTCTACTATCAATACCGTCAAAAGCACCACATTTTACAAGTCTATTAGACTCTCTTGGATACTTCTTACCAATCCTAGCATAAAACTCAAAGAAATTTCTGAATTTTCCTTTCTTTCTCTCTTCAAGAATTTCTTTTAAAACCTCAAAATTAATATTACAAACAAACAAAGGTAAATAAATCTTTCTTTCTTCTAAAAGAATACTCATCAAATTAGATTTATTTACATCCGGAAAACTAACATCAAAACCATTTTTAATCAATTTTCTAAAAACTTCATTAGCAACCTTTTTATTATTTTTCAAAATCTTTAGCAAAACATTTGAAATAAATGCTACTTTGTTTTTTGAAAAAAAACATGCACTCGCTAAAAAATCATAAAACCTAGGAATAACAAGAGACTTAATACCTATTATATTCCTATATCTGCTCAAATTTCTAGTTATACCCTCGGCAACACCTTTATTTATTCCTTCCTCAATCAACAACCTAAATAGATCAACACTAATAATATACCTATCTCTTTTATCCTTAAGATGAAGAAAATTTATTAAATCCTCTATAAACCTTTCACTAAAATTTTTAGGTAAAAAATCCTCAACAAAGAAGGGAACTTTATTTTCTATCATCTCTTCAACATAATTTTTCAAATACGGTTTCTGAGAAAGCACCAAACCTATATAAAACATCCTCAAAGCATCTGAAAAACCAAGAATAGAAACCTTATTTTTAATTTCATCCCAAAACAATGAAAAAACTTCAGGTACCAAAAACAAATCATCTTTAACCACACTAAAGAAATTTTCACAAACTGTATTCTTAGAATACAAATAATAGGAAGGAGAAATATCCAAAATTACATCATAGCGTTTACCAGAGAATTCTTTATTTATACCTCTTTTACTACCAACCTTTTGCCTAAGCAAATGATTTGAAAAGAAAAGTTTATTACTAGTCCTAAAACTAACAACAAGTTTTTTCAAATACTTTTTTAAATAATCTTTAACTTCTGAACTTAAATTACCTATTTTTCTCTCTATAGCAATATCACTTATATGGACAGGAGAAACTTTGTAAAAAACTTCATCAGAGAAATTCAGTTGTATGACTTCTTTAAGCTTTGAAACAGAATTAGTTCTTATATCAACATATAGTGGTAGTTCGTTAAGAAAATACTTAAGAGAGATAATCTTACGCTTATTAAACTTAAAAATACTCAACTTTTCTAAAATAAAGGAATTAGAAAGCAAATCTGAGTTTACATACCCATACTTTGAAAATTCTTCCAAAGAATTTACCAATTTGTAAAAGAATTCTTCAAGATTCACCTCTTTAATTTTCAGAAATTCAGATCTAACCTTTTCATTAGTATTTGCCCCCAAAGAAGAAATAATTTTATTCCAAAAAAGTTCTGAAAAGTTTTGTTTTTTACTATAACTAAAATCAAATTCCCTAACATCAACAATCGATTCAACAGTGTAATTCAATTTTTCAATAACTGCTTGAGGAAGAGATTCCATCTCTTTTATAAACTTTGAAATTGTTAAAAAAGGAGAAGGTTTATGAATAAATTTTTTTAGAATCTCAGAATACTTCTCAAGTTCAGGAGGAATTGTTGAATAATGGAAAGGTAAAATATAATCTACTTTACTTAAAGCAAAATCAAGAAGATGCTTATTAGAAGGAGTAAAAGCAAAACCTGTATTACCCAAAAATATATCATAAATATACAAAAAATGTTCTTTACTACTACCTGAATAAAAAACAACACAATCTAAATACTTAAGTTCCTTTAGGCTAGAAATGTTTCCTCTAGAAAACTTAAAAAGAGATTGAGCATCTCTAAAGTAAAGATAAACTTTAATATTACCTCCAGCAATGTTAAAAGTCTTTTCTATAGCAGTAAAAAACTTTATAGAAGAAGTGATATTTAAAATTTCATCAATCCAGAATACATAATCAGGATCAGAAATACCAATTACCTTAAAGCCATTTTCAATCGCTAACTTCTGTATAGAAGGAAGATCTAATAGAGATCTTCCTGAAAAGGAAGTATAAACACCTATTAACCCACCAAGCGAAAAAAACATTAATTATTTTCTTCTTTGTAGAATATACTTATTAGTTGGATTTTTCCTTTTTCTAGTTTTGTACCCAAGAGTAGGTTTAGCCCAAGGCGTCATTGGGTATGGATAACCTTTTTGTTTACCACCTTCACCACCACCATGAGGGTGATCAATTGGATTCATCGCAACTCCTCTTACTTTCGGTTTTATACCTAACCATCTACTTCTACCAGCTTTACCTAAACTTATATTTACAACATCTGGATTGCTAACTTGACCAATGGTAGCATAACAAGTCAAAAGAACCATTCTTATTTCACCAGAAGGTAATTTTATAATTGCATACTTTCCTTCTTTAGCCTCAAGCCTAGCAAAAGTACCACCACTTCTAGCTAACTGACCACCTTTACCTGGATGAAGTTCAACATTATGAATAATAGTACCAACTGGAATATTCTTTAAAGGTAAAGCACAACCTATTTCTATAGGTGCATTTTCACCTGCCATTATTTTATCACCTACCTTTATGCCAAGCGGAGCAATAATATACCTTCTCTCACCATCCTCATAAACAACCCTACATATTCTAGCAGTTCTATTTGGATCATACTCAATCGTCTCAACCTTAGCCCAAATATCTCTTTTATCTCTCCTAAAATCAATTATTCTATACAACCTCTTATGTCCTTTGCTTTTGGTAAATACCGTCATCCTACCAGTATTGTTTCTACCACCCGTTTTTCTAAGACCAAAAGATAAATTCTTATAAGGCTCATCTACTGTTATTTCTGAAAAATCATAACCAGTTCTATTCCTAGAACCGTTAGTTATTGGCTTATAAACTTTTATACCCATAAATACCTCCACTAATTACTTTTTATCTTTTTTATCTTTAGACTCTTTTTTCGCTTTCTTATCTTCCTTCTTAGCTTTTTCCTTAACTTCCTTTTTAGATTCTACTTCTTGAGAAACTGTTTCCTCAAATATTGGAATAACACCCTTTGAAAGTTTTACATAAGCTTTTTTATAACCATAGGTAAAACCAACTCTACCTCTTACAATTCTCTTCTTCCTAGGTACTATATAAGTATTGACACTTTCAACTTCTACATTGTACATTTTCTCTATCTCTTGTTTTATTTCCATTTTTGTAGCATCTCTTCTAACCTTAAAGATATATAAACCGGTAGGTTTATTATCCTTATCAAACATCAATCCTTGAGATTTCTCAGATATAGAAGGAGAAATCAAGACAGATCTAGACATATTTTCCTCCAATGTGCGCCCGGCGGGATTCGAACCCACAACCCTCTGCTTAGAAGGCAGATGCTCTATCCAATTGAGCTACGGGCGCATAGAATAGTGCCCTTTATTATAAAAAATAATTTAAATTCTTATCAACTTAATTTACGCTACCTACCTATAAGAACTTGTTGAAGATTAAACATTGGAAGAAATAAAGAAAGAACAAGAAAACCAACAATTATACCAACAAAGGCAATCATTACTGGGGAAATTGAAGAAACAAGCACCTCAGACTGTCTCTCAATAGTGAAAGAGTAAAAATCTGCAACTTTCCTAAAAGTTTCACTTAACTCTCCCGTTTCCTCACCTACTTTGACCATTTGTACTAAAAGGTTTGGCACTTCAGGATACTCACTTAAAACCTCCGAAAGGAACCTACCCCTCTCAACCTCTGAAATAGCCACCTCTATGATTTTTCTAAAATTAACAATATTCAAAACTCCTTTAGCATTCTCAAGAGCATCTAATATCATAACACCATTATCCAACATGATAGACATAACTCTAGAAAATTTTTCAACATCCGAGATTATCAAAAAATTACCTAAAGGCGGTATAAACTTCAACATTAATTTCTGAAAAAAATCTTTAATTACTTCAAAATTATTATACAAATACCTAATAAACCAAATAGGTAAAAGGACTGAGAGTAAAACTACAAAAACATTATCTTTGACAAAATTACCAACATCTACAGTAATTTTAGTAATGGCAGGCAAATTACTACCGTAAGAAGAGTAAATCTCGGAAAACTTTGGAACAATTGAAGTTAAGAAAAGAAAAACTACACCTATAGCGACAACAAGAACTATAATAGGATAAGTCATGGCAGATTTTATCTTTGATGATAAATTAAAAGACCTCTCAAGATAATTTGATAGATTTTTTAGAGATTCTCCTAATCTACCTGAAGATTCACCTGACTTTACAATACTTATATATAAATTGTCAAAAACATCGGAATGCATAGAAAGAGCATCTGAAAGATACATCCCACCTTTCACTCCAGAAATAACAATATTTATTATTTCCTTAAATTTTCTATTTGTGATATTACCACCGGCAAGCTCTAGTGACTTAACAATAGGCAAACCAGCGTTTACAGCTATACTCAAAAGATCAGTGAAGGTTATAATATCTTTCCTATCAACTTTAATTTTCTTTCTACCTCCCTTCTCCTCTTTAACTTCAAGAATAATAGGAAACATCTTATTAAGTTCCAAAACAGCATTCTCTTTAGAAGCTGCTTCAATTATACCTTCAATCTTATCCCCATCTTCAGAAAGACATTTATACCTAAAAATCATATAGATATTTTGGAATTAAATAAATAAACTTTTCAATTCTGTGATAAAAATCATTTTCTATTCCCACTTTTCTGTTTTTAGGTATCTACATAAGCCTTGTCTCCTTTTGATATCTCATATTCTAATAGAAGTTAGGAATTTTAGAAAACTCTTTTAGTTCCCCGCCCACCCGC
>JBMFQU010000010.1:0-29750 GCA_049968435.1 Brevinematia bacterium
TGATAATAGGGTGGAACCCTCTTAACGCACTAAAGGGCGGGAGGGCGGGAAGCAAAAAGAAGTATCTTAAAACAATTCCTAACTTCAATTAGAATAAGGTTTTATTTTTTCTTACTTTTAAAAGAAGTACCTAATTAGGAAATTAGAACTTTCATAAAGAACTAAGGGGTGGTGCTAATAGGAGGGCTTCGCCCTCCTGCGTAGAACTTAATGGTGGGTGGGCGGAGAACAAAAAGTAATTTTTAAGTATGCTACTAATTTTGTTGAAAAGATTTTTTTTAAGTTTTATAATCAAACTAAAGAGGGTATTACAATATAGGAGGTTAATATGTTAGTTAGGAATAAGATATTAATTTTAACTACTTTGCTGATAATTATTATCAGTATATTTGGATGTTCTGGAAATATCAAAAAACTTGATCAATTTGGTTTAGAAGCGAAACTTTTGCCTAATGGTGATGTTGAGTTAAAAACACCTAATTTTAAGTTTGTTGTTTCTCCTGCCATGGGTGGTAGGATGATGTCGGTTATTGATGCTAAAACTGGTTCAGAGATTGTTGAAACTTTCAATGAGAATGATCCTAAGACAGGTGGTGCTTTTTACGATGTTTTAGATTTTATATGGCCTGGTACTGCGGAAAGGAAATATAGTCTTGATGATTGGGGTATTTTATCGGATAAGAAAATAGTTTTTGTAAAACTTTCATATACAGTTGGCCCAGAATCTGACAAAGCTAAAGGACTTAAAGTCGTTAAATATATTTATGCAGATTCAATAGATCCAGTTATAAAAGCTGAAATCACTGTTCAGAATACTTCGGGGGAGGATAAAAAGTTTACTTATTGGCATCAGACAAGGCCTATATTAGGCAATGTATCTAATTTAAATAAAACTATTTACCTTGATATTCAAGGAGAGGCTAGTGAAATTCCTTTTGATCCGGGATCTGGAGGTAGGGGAGATATAATGACTGAAGGCAATTACTTTGCATTCACATCTCCCAATTCTTCTAATTCTCTTCTTATAGTCGTTGATAAAAATAGAGTTAGCAAGTTTTGGAGTTGGCACGATATCAAATTGCCAACATTTGATATACTTTTTAAAGAGGTTACCTTAAAGCCTGGTGAAAAAGCTACATACACTATTGACTGGGCTGTTTTACCTACTCTCCCGAATGTTAGATATGCTGATAAATCAACAGGAATTGTTATAGGTTTTGATCTGCCTAAACAAGTTTCTCAAGGTGATGTTTTAAATATACCAATTTTTGTAACTTCATACAAAAGTGAAATTATGTCTAAGCTAGAAAATGCATATGTTCTTTTGAGTTTAGAAGATAGTGTTGGAAGAAAGTTAACAGATATAGGTACTACTAATTTGTTTTCTGTTGTACCTGGAGTACTAGATTCTAAGATTATAAAGTTTTCAGTACCTAATGTTAAAGGTGGGTATTACTATATAGCTGCTAGAATTTTTGATAATAAAGGTAATGAATTGATTTATACTAAGAAATCTATTAAAATTGGTGAGATAGCAATACCTAACTTTGATAAGAAACTTAGACTTCTATTTATATGGACAATGCATCAGCCTATCTATGGTGATTCAAAACAAATAAAACAAAACTTATCTAGTTTCTTACCTATATACTCTTCAGTTGCAAAACTTTATTCTACTAGAAATACACCTGTTAATATAAGTATGACAGGTAGCCTTTTGTATCAGCTTGCTTACTATTATCCTAAGCAATTTGATGATCTTAAAAAACTATTTCTTAGACCTAATGTTGAGCTTATGATAACTTCATTTTCTTATTCTTTGTTACCTTTTGTAGGAGAGGTTGAAATTTATAAATCTCTTCTTCTTGATAAGGATTTTAAGGATAATTATTTAGGTGTTAGTGATATAAAAGGAGTTTGGTTACCGGAGATGGCATTTTCTGAAAAACTTATTTACTCTCTATCTCAAATAGTTGGAAGCACCGGATGGGTTCCTATCGCTGATCTTGCCGTGGATGTTGGTTTTGCTGGTTGGGGATTAAATTATCATATACCGTATAGGCTTACAAGTAAAGGATTTTCATTGAACACTATTATAGTAGATACAAGAGCTTCTAGGATAATTTACAAGAAAACGGATAGGTCGATTGACGAATTTATACAGTATTTAATTTCTCTGAATGAAAAAAATACAAAAGGTGATATGGTTTTAGCAATTGCTGATAACGGTGAATCAATAGGAGATGGGGTTTTTATGAATAAACTTCTTGATAAACTTGAAAAAATACCTTGGATTAAGATTATGAAAGGATCTGATTTATTTAAAGAGAACCCTCCTGTTAAGGACTTAGTAGCTGAAAAGATAAATGGTGGTTGGTATTACGATCCAGAAGAGAAGAAAACATCCTTTAGGTTATGGTTTGATACTAAAATCAAGAGAGAAATGTGGGATTTATGTGAAGAGGTAGCAAAGGATATAGTTAAAGTAATAGATAATTTCAAGCAGGCAGAAGAAGTTGGGGTAGATGTTTCTTATCCTTCATATTTGTATGAGAATGCATGGAAACATCTTATAATTGCTAGAGATTCTGGTTGGTTGTGGATGGGATCAGAAGTAGGTATTAATAGAGTCAAATCAGAGATAGAAAAATCAAAATTCTACCTTAAGGATATATATACTGCACTCATTCAATCTATAAGGGGTAAAATTCTTGAAACTGCTGAAACTTTTACACAAAATGCTCAAAAGATTACAGTAGCAGAATTTGAAGAGATAAAATCTCAAGCTAAAGACAAAGTGTTAAATATAAGTAGTATTGTCGTTAAACCTTCTAATCCTACTACTTCATCGTTTATCTCAATTAAGTTTTTGGTAGATAGGGTAGATGAATTTGTTGATTTCAGTAAAACTAAAGTTATTTATTCAATAAATAATGGTTTAGATTATTATGTAAAACCTGTTTTCCTAGATTACAACGGAGAAATATTAGCTGTATTAGGTAGAGCTCAAGGAGAAAGTATTGTTGATATATATTTTCTTGTTGAAAGTTTTAGTAAGAAAAAGCAACTTTTAGGGCCATTTACGTTTAAGGTTGGATTGTAATCAAATTCTCAAACATTGTAGAATTTATTTGATAAAAGTTTTTTTTAAGTTTTATAATATTGCTGGTAAGCCCAGGTAGCTCAGCAGGTTAGAGCACCTCCTTGGTAAGGAGGAGGTCGTCGGTTCGAGTCCGATCCTGGGCTCATAGGAGATATGTATGGCTACCGATGTTATTGCTTTAGTTTGTCAGGATTGTAAGAGTAAGAATTATTATACTAAAAAATCTAAAAAACTTCAGCGTGAAAAACTTGAATTAAAAAAGTATTGCCCAAAATGTAATAAAAGAACACCTCACAAGGAAGGTAAAGCGTAGTTTACAATGAAGGTACCTTTTCTTGATTTAACTAGAGAGTACTCCTTTATAAAGGGTGAAGTTTTAAAGCAGCTTAGTGAAATATTTGAGACACAAAGTTTTATTTTGGGTAAGCATGTAAAATCTCTTGAAGAGAATTTATCCAAATTTCTTGGTGTTAGAGATGTTATAGGTGTATCATCTGGTACTGATGCTCTTTTAATATCCTTGATGGCTTTAGATATTAAGAGTGGTGATGAAGTTATAGTTCCTTCATTTACTTTTTATGCAACTGCAAGTTCTGTGGCTAGGTTAGGTGCTAAACCTGTTTTTGCCGATATTGATTTAGAGACTTATAACATATCTGTAGATGATATTGATAAAAAAATAAATAAGAATACGAAGTGTATAATTCCTGTTCATCTTTATGGTAATCCAGCTGATATTAATAGAATATTGGAAATTGCTAATTTGAAAAATATTCCTGTTGTTGAAGATAATGCTCAGGCTATAGGTGCTGAAGTTGATGGTAAGAAAACAGGTAGCTTTGGAGTAATGGGCTGTTTGTCTTTCTATCCTACTAAAAACCTTGGAGGTGCTGGCGATGGAGGTGCTATATCTACTAATGATGATATTATTTCAAAGAAAGTTAGAATGTTGAGGGTACATGGTTCTGGAGTTAGGTATTACCATGATTATATAGGTGTAAACGGGAGACTTGATGAGGTTCAGGCTGCTTATGTAAATATAAGGTTTTCTAGAATAAATCAGAATAACAATGAAAGAATTAGAATAGCTAATAAATACAACTATTTATTGAGTGATCTTGAAGAAAAGGGATTTTTAGTTACTCCTAAGGTAAGTAATGGTAAGAAACATGTTTTCCACCAATATACGATTAGAGTCCCTAAATATAGAGATAAACTTAAAGAATTCTTAGCACAGGAAGGAGTAGGAAGTGATATCTACTATCCACTGCCACTTCACTTACAGAAGTGTTTTTCTTACTTAGGGTACAAAGAAGGAGATTTACCTAATACTGAGAAAGCAGCTAGAGAAGTTTTATCTTTACCTATTTTCCCAGGTCTTAGCTATAAAGAAATAGAATATGTTGTAGATATGGTTTATAAATTTTTTAAGAGTATTTAGGCTGATTGAGCATTTTCAAAACCTATTTTTGGTAGTATGTGATTTATATTAAGAATATCTCCGTAGTTAAGAAATCCAATAAACTGCCTTGCTAGATGAAGTAAAACTTAATACTATTTTAAAGAAGAAGGGTACACTCCTATTGTGATAATAACTAATAACAAGGCAACTAAAATGAAAAGTTAATTTGACAAAAATATAAAAGAATAATAAAATTATTCTTGATGTGGGTTTCTAAACTTTTGCTTTGTAGATTTTATTTTAGAGTAATTGTTTATGCCAGATATTAGTTTTTTTACAAAGGATCCAATAGAGTGCCCTGTCTGTGGGTATAAATTTAGAAGAGAAGAGATGTTGACTGGTAGTGGGAGGTTAAATGCGGGTCCTTTGACTGAAGAATTAAGGAGATTGTATATCCCCACTCAGAAGTGGGGTAAAGTTAATCCGTTAATTTACCCTGTTACTGTTTGTCCAAATTGTTTTTACTCTGCTTTTAAGGAAGATTTTATAAATAAGTACTTAACAGAAGATGACATAAAGAAGATAGATAAGTATAGGGAAGTCCGTCAAGAGTATGCTATAGAAGTGGGTGGTAAGATTGATTTTGAGAAACAAAGAGATCTGAAGCATGGACTTATTAGTTACATACTTGCGATTAGTTCTTATTCTTTCCTCTCTAAAAAATTAGCTCCTTCTTTTAAGAAGGGACTTGCTTTTTTAAGGGCAGCGTGGTTATCAGGAGATTTATTTGATGAAACTAAGGATCATAGATATGCTAAGATGCAATTAATATTTTATAAAAGAGCTTTGGAGTTTTATTCACTTTTTATTGAAAATCAAAGTAAGGGAGAAGAAAGTATTGATAATGTAAAATTCTTTGGTCCTGATACAGACAAAGACTTCGGTTTTGACGGTGTTCTTTACATATATGGTGTTTTGAAGTATAAGCTACTTTTTATGGAAACGGATCCTCAAAAGAAGCTTGATATCATCTCAGAATGTAAGAGGTATATAGCAAAGTTTGTTGGAATTGGAAAGAAGAGTGTAAATAAACCTTCAGATGTTCTTGAAATGGGTAGAGATTTGTATGATAGGATGAGTAAAGATGAAGAGGACTTGAAGAAAGAATTAGGAATTGCTTAGTACTTTTTAAGTTTGAATTTTATTTAGGTTTTTCTTATCATTATTAGATGTGTATCAGATGACAAGGTGATTTATGTTTGATGTAGAAGATATTAAGTTTTCTTCTAGTAATGCTGATCTCCACACACACTCAGTTTTCTCTGATGGGCAGATGTCCGTTGGTATGTTGATAAAGGAAGCTTTGAAAAATGGTATAAGGTATCTTTCCATAACTGATCATGAAAATGTTTTCCAGTATAATGAAGTTTTGGAGTTATTTAAATATTCAAACATTGAGATAGAAGTATTACCAGGTTTAGAAGTTTCTACTTCTTTTAATGGGGAGGATATTCATTTAGTTGTTTATTTTAATAAAGCTAATCTAAAAGAAGTTGCAGAGTTTATTGCTCCACTTAGGGAAGAGAAGATTAAAAATACTTGTAATATAATTCAATTGATGATTGATTCAGGATTCAAGATTGATAAACATACTCTTAAGAGTGATAAGAGGACAATGAACAGATTATACATTGCAAGATATATTTGTAGTAATTACGATCATTCCAGTTTGGAGGAAGTTTTTATCAAGTACTTTGAAAAAGATAGTAGGTTTAATATTAAATCTTATGTACCTCACACTGATGAAGTTATACAAAAGTTTTCCAATATAGGTTGTTTTATAGGTGTAGCTCATCCTGATTTCTTAAAAGACTGGAGTAAAATAAAGTATATTGAACATTTCATTAAACATGGACTAAATGGTATTGAAGTTTTCCACCCTATAATAAATAAAGATTTAAGAGAAAGGATATTAAATTTCTCTGTAGAAAATGGTTTGATTCCTTTAGGAGGTAGTGATTTCCATGGTTATGATACGAAGAGAAAAGAATTAGGTGTGTTTAAAACATTTGACAAATCTTTCTTAGCTATAAAAAAATTTATAGAAATGTAGTAATGTCACTTTTTGATGTTTTATTCGTTAAATTTTATTAGTATTACAGTAAAATTTTATTATAATATTAGGGAGGTTAAGTGTATGAAGGTTAGTAGAACCTTACTTTTTTTAGGATTTTTTAGTGTGATTCTAGCTATTACTGCCTGCTCTAATAGGGTTGCAACTAATAATACGATAACTACCACCACAGTTTCTACTAATACTACTAATTCTGGAGGTAGTATTGTAGTTGATAATACTCTGATAAACCTTAGTCCATCTACTTCTGTTGGGTTTTCTTCTTATACATCTATTTCTTTAGCTAACAAAAGTAATTATCCTGTTTCTCTTTCTCCTTATGAGATAAAAGTTATAGTTGTTTCAAACTTAGGAAGGTTTGATGCTATTGATACCAGTAGTGATTGGTATCTTGATGCAATATTTTATCAAGTTTTTATAAGGAGTTTTTATGATTCAGATGGAAATGGTATTGGTGATCTTGAAGGCTTTAAGCAAAAACTTTCTTACATAACAAATGTTGGTTTCAATGCTGTTTGGTTTTTACCAATATTTTCTTCACCTTCTTACCATGGGTATGATACAACAGATTATTATTCTATAGATTCTGATTATGGTGATATCACTAAGTTTAATAATCTTCTATCTTCTTCGCATGCTCTAGGTGTAAAAGTTGTTTTAGATATGGTTATAAATCATACTAGTACTAGTCACTATTGGTTTTCTCAGTCTGCAAATAATAATATTACTTACAAGGATTGGTATGTTTGGACGAATACTATACCGAGTGGTTGGCAAAGGCCATGGGGAGGAGGTACTTCTTCTGACGTTTGGATATACAGTTCAACTAGAGGACAATATTATTATGCAGCATTTTGGTCTGGTATGCCTGATTTAAATTTGCTTAATCCTTCAGTATCTAATGAAATTATGAAGATAGGTTCTAACTGGCTTGCTAAAGGAGTAGATGGTTTTAGAATGGATGCTGTTAGATATCTTATTGAAACTGGGCCTTATCCAAATCAAGCAGATACTTTACCTACAAAGGTTTTTCTAAAAGCTTACAATGATTATTTAAGATCTCTAAATCCTAAATTTTATACTGTTGGTGAAGTGTGGGAAAATAATGGAATAGTTTCTGGTTATTACAATACACTTGAGAATTGCTTTAACTTTGATTTTGCTTATTCTGTTGCTAATTCATTGATTAATGAAAATCCTTCATATTTATTGAATATGATAAATACAAAATCATCTTCTGTACCTTGGAGATTTTTTGCACCATTTTTAGACAATCATGATGATGTATTTTTTAATGGCAATAGAATATCTGATGAATTAGGTGGTAATTGGGATAAGCAAAAGCTTGCTGCAGGATTATTGCTTACTTTTCCAGGTGTTCCATTTGTTTATTATGGTACGGAAATAGGTATGATGAAAGGTAGTCAAGGTGGAGATTTAGGTAAAAGGACACCGATGCATTGGAATAATACAACAAAAGCTGGCTTTACAGTAGGTACTCCTTGGACTTCACTTGCTAATAACTCTGACCCTTACAATGTTGCATATCAATTAAATGATGCTAATTCTTTGTTGAACTTCTACAGAAAATTGATTTCACTAAGAAAGATTTATCCTTCTCTTAGGAGGGGTGATTTTAGATTACTTATTACTTCTGATAGCCAAGTTATATCATATATAAGAATAGGTACAAACGAATCTGTTATAGTTGTTGCTAATTTTTCTGGGCAATCTAAGAATGTTACGATTGACATTACTTCAAGTGGATTAAATATTTCTTCTTCATATAATACCTACCTTGCTCAATTGTACCCTTCTTATTCTTCCTCCTCAATACAGATAGATGGTATAAAGGAAAGTGTATGGAACTTGTGTAAAGTTGCAGGAGCTATAACAAATACAAATACTGAAACACTTGGTTGGGATTTTGGAGGATTTTTAGCACTTTATATAACTAATGATAGTACAAATCTTTACCTAGCTTTTGAAGTTCCTAATAACGCTGGAGGGTTTGGTAATACTATTAACCTACTTATTGATTCTCCCAAACTATCATATAACAAAACTGAGATTACAAATATAAGTACTATTGGTAGTAATTTCGCTAAAAATGTAATATTTACAAATGGGTTTAGTTGGGATTATTTTATTAGATTCTATGCAGATCCTAATAGTTTTGTTGGTTCTGCTTCTGCTATTTTAGGTGATGGTACTCCTTCGTTATCTTTTAGTTATGCTACTAATTCAGCTTACAAATTTATTGAAGTTTCAATACCTTTCAGTGCGCTAGGGAATATAACAAATGGTGATGTTGTAAAGGTGCTTTCGTTTTACTCTGGGGTTGATTATCCTGCTACTGCTTATGGGGCAATACCGTTTGATAATATTAATAATACAACAACAGGTGGTACTACTGGTCCTCTTCCTCCGGGTGGGATTTGGAATAGTTTGACTATTTTAGATGATTATGTAAGTTATACTGTGTATTAATTTTTTAAAACTTATATTATATTTCCGAATTTTGTTAATAGACATATGAATAAAAGGTTTATTTTAATTAGCTCGATTTTTATATTGTTTTTATCTTTAATTGTATTTACTTCTTTTGTGTTTTCAAAAGGTGGTATTCTAGATACTTTTAATAAAGAGATGCAAATAAAGGAATTAAAGGATAGAATAGAGATGATAAAAAATGATAATAAGCAAAAGAAAGAGATCATAGATAAAATTAAAACTGACGAAGGTTTTAGAGAGTCTTTGATAAAAGGTTTAGGTATAAACATATCTGAAGGAGAGTATGTTTTTAAATTTTTTGATCAGAAAGACAATATAGATCTAAAAAGCGTTAGTAATCAAAATCACATTTTCTTATACTTTATATTTTCTCTCTCATTGTTTTTTATAATTGTTCAAGTTTTTGTTATTTTCTTAACTATCTTTAAGTAATTTTATTTTAAATTTTCATTTCTATTATAATTTAGTTTGAGTATTTTGAGAGGTAAGTAATATGGATGATAGAAAGATTTTTGAGAGGGTTATTGGTGGTAAGAAGCTTACGGTTTATTTGAACTATGTTGCCAAGCAATCTGATGGTGCGGTTTTGGTTAGGTACGAAGATACGATGGTTTTGTCTACTGTGAATTATGGTGCTGAGGTATCAGATGTAGATTTTGTTCCTCTTACTGTAAATTTTATTGAGAAATTTTATGCCTCTGGTAAGATTCCTGGTGGTTATATAAAGAGAGAAGGTAAGTTTTCTGATAAAGAAATATTAATTTCAAGGTTGATAGATAGACCCATAAGACCTCTTTTCCCGAGGGGTTTTAAGAACGAAGTTCAGGTTATTTCGATGGTGTTATCAGCTGATCAGATTAATCCTGTTGATGTTGTTAGTATTTTTTCTTCTTCTCTTGCTTTAATGGTTTCATCACTTCCTTTTAGAGGACCTGTTGGTGCTGTCAGAGTGGGGTATATTAATGGTGAATATGTTATTAATCCAACATTTGCTCAGATAGATGAGTCTCTTATAGATATTGTTGTTGCTGGTACTGAAAAAGGTATTACCATGGTTGAGGGAGGTAGTAAGGGGGTTGATGAAGAGGTAATGTATGGTGCTCTTGAGTTTGCTAAAAAGTATATAGATGAACTTATAGATTTTCAAAAAGAAATTGCTATGCAGTTTGGTAAAGAAAAGATTCAAGTTGTTGAAAAGGAATTACCTAAGGAAGTGCTTGATATAATATGGAGTTATGAAAAGGAAATGAAGGTCGCTATGAACGAAAAAGACAAAAAGACGAGAGAAAGTAATATGGATGCTATAGTTGAGAGTATTAGAAGTAGAATTATAGAACTTTTTGGAGAAGATGCATTTGATAAAATTGATTGGAACGATGTTGTTTATTATATAGAGGAAATGGAAAGGGATATATTAAGGAAGCAAGTTTTAGAAGAGGGTATAAGGATAGATGGGAGAAAGCCGAAGGAAATAAGGCCAATTTGGTGTGAATTAGGAATTTTACCAAGAACTCACGGATCTGCTATATTCACTAGAGGGCAGACTCAGAGTTTGGGTATAACAACGCTTGGTAGTGCAAGTGATATGCAATTTGTTGATGATATAGAAGAGGAAGTTGTTAAAAGGTTTATGCTTCATTATAATTTCCCACCTTTTTCAACAGGAGAAGTCAAAAAACTTGGAGCTGTTTCTAGAAGAGAGATAGGGCATGGTCATCTTGCGGAAAGGGCAATTGAAGCGGTTTTACCACCTGAAGAACAATTTCCTTACACTATAAGAGTTGTTTCTGAAATACTTGAATCAAACGGTTCTTCTTCAATGGCTACTGTTTGTAGTGCTTCTCTGTCTCTTGTAGATGCAGGTGTTCCTATCAAAGATTTAGTTGCTGGTATATCTGTAGGTATTGTAATTGATGAAAAAACGGGAAAGTATGATTTAATTGTGGATATTCAAGGACTTGAGGATAAGTTTGGTGATATGGATTTTAAGGTCGCAGGTACTAGAGACAAAATAACTGCCTTTCAGATGGATTTAAAAATAGAGGGATTGCCGCTCAAAATATTAAAAGATGCTTTGTATGTTTCTAAGGAAGCAAGAAACAAAATACTTGACGTGATGGAAGAGAAAGTCAGAGGAAAAGAATTAAAGTTATCAGAGTATGCACCAAGAATTAAGTTTATAAAAACTGATCCAGAGAAACTTGCTGATGTTATTGGCCCAGGTGGTAAGGTTATTAAAAAGATTATACAGGATACTGGAGTTAAGATTGATGTAAATCCTGAAGGGAAAATAACTGTTTCAGCTAAACCGGGTGAAGGAGATATTGAAAAAGCTTATAGTATAATAAAATCTATCGTTGAAGGAATAAAGGTAGGAGATATTGTAACTGGACCTATAACAAGAATTGAAGATTATGGAGTTTTTGTTGAGATAATGCCAGGTAAAGAAGGTATGGTACATATCTCTAAGTTGTTTAGATCTAAGGTCAAAAATATAAGGGATTACCTTAGTGTAGGTGATATGGTAACTGCTAAGGTTATTTCGATTGATTCTTTAGGTAGGATAGCACTCTCTAGAATTGATGCAGAGAAAGAATTAATTGAAAATAAAGTTACATCTCAAAATGTTAAGGAAAATGCTGAAGAGATCGTAGATTCTCAAAGTTAGACAATTTTCTAAAATTAGTCTTGTACCTGGGAAAGATTAAAATCTTTCCCAAGGATTATTATTATTCCCGCAGTTTTATTTTTTACTCCTTCAAATATTATGCTGTTTGTTGTTTCTTTTATCTTTGTTATCCTTATTAGGTTTTCTGTGATTTCTTTTTGAGGTATACGTGATATAATTATAGATTTGTCAATAATTTTAGGATAGTTGTCGTAGTTTTCAATATTGTATCCTTTATTCATTAGTTTTATAGAAAGTTCCATTGCTAGATTTTTTTCTCCTTTTCCATTGAGTATTGTTATTTCAGGTTTTTCTAAAAGATACCTTGATACTAATTCGCCATTTAGTTTTATTTTTATAGTAGGTTTTTTTATCTTCATATAGGATACTATCTCTGGCACTTTGTTTATTATTGTGTTTACTTTTTCACTTTCTAGATCAATGTGAGTAAAGTTTAGTATTACTTCGCTTTCGTTTACGATTACATTGTTTGGTAGGATAAACTTAGTTGTTTTAGTATTTTTTATTATAAAAGTTGTTGAAATAAATGCCATTAAAAATATTAACCCAACTAATACCCAGTTTCTTATTCTTTTAGGTTTTTTTGTTTTTTTCCTATAGTCATCAACTTTTATCATACGAAAATTATAAACTATGGTATAATGAATATTTAATTTATTTTGAAGTTATGCTTTATTTTGGTATTAATGATGTCAATGATTTTGCAAGTTCGTTTAGTGTAGAGGTTAATTTTTCAATATTGTTTAGGATCTTTGTTATGTTAGTTTTATTATTTTTTATTTCATCTGTAGTTTGTGATAGATCTGAGGTTATCTTATCTGTGTTTTTTAATATTTTTTTGATGTTTTCATCTTTTAGTATTTTCTGAAGTTCTACAAGGGTTATAGTTAGTTCATCTTCTAGTTTTTCTATTTTTGTATCAATTAGGTTATCCACTTTAGTTAAAGTGGATGTATTTATTCTTTGGACGATTAAGTTAGCGTTTGATAACATTTTGTTTAAGTTTACAACTGCTTTGAACAATTCACCATTTTCTGTAAGGTATTCTAAAGCTATGGAGGTTATTAAAGAAATATTGTTAATTATTTTGTTTATATCTTCTTCAGGGGAGTAGTATCCTTTTAGTTTTGCTAGAACTTTACCTTCGTATGTATCTAGAGAATATATTGTACTTCCTTCGGGTAAAGGTTGCTCATTTTCTGCGCCAGGTGTTATTTCGTAACTTTTACCTCCTAATAAACTTGATTTTGATATAAATAAAGAATCTGGTTTTATCTTGTTTGCGTATTCGGAGAAAATATTTAGTTCGATTAAGAATGTGTCATTGTCTTGAATTTTTATTTTTCTTATTTTACCTATCGTTATGCCTTTGTAGTATATTTTTTCTCCAGCTTGTATTCCCGAAGCGTTTTTTACAATAGAGTAGTATACTTTATATGGTTTAAACCAATCTCCCGCTCTACCTATGAATAAGATAAGTAAAATTAGTAAAAATCCAGACAGTACTACTATGAAACCAACTATTTTCTCAAGAGTTGAGAATTTATACACTTAACCATTATAAAATTAGTTTTTTATTATTAACAAATTGAAAAACACTTGATTATGTATTAATAATTTACACTTAAATGGAGGATGTAATGAATCAGATTTTGAGCAATCTTCCTCTATCAGATGATGCTAAGAGGAACATACTTTTATGGGTTAATGAATTTGGTGATGAAGTTAAGAAAGAAGTAGAAAAGCTTATTAATGAAAAAAGGTATGAAGAGTTAGAGGATAGATTCTATGCAAAATTGGAGTTTGGTACAGGTGGAATGAGAGGGAAAGTTGCCATTGGTTCTAATAAGATTAATAAGTACACTATAAGAATTGCTACTCAAGGTCTTGCTAATTATTTAAAAAAAATTAAACCAACCCAAAAATTATCTTGTACTATTGGTTATGATACTAGAAGAAATTCGTATGAATTTGCTTTGGAGGTTGCTAAAGTTTTGGTAGCTAATGGAATAGAAACTTTCTTTATTAGAGTTCCTATGCCTACCCCTTTTGTTTCTTTTGCTATAAGGTATTTGAGAACATCAAGTGGGGTTATAATTACTGCTTCTCATAATCCTGCTGATTATAACGGTTATAAAGTCTATTGGGATGATGGGGCTCAAGTTGTGCCACCTCATGATAAAGGTATAATTGAGGAAGTGTACAAGATAAATTCAGCAAGGGAGATAAAGATAATCTCTGATGAAGAACTCAAGAATTCTAATCTTTTTCACGAGGTATTAGATGAAGTTAAAGATGCTTATCTTAAGGTTTTAAAGGTTAATTTGAGTGAGATTTACCATGTAGAAGATAGATCTTTTAGGGATAATATTAAGATTGTTTTTAGTCCTTTGCATGGTACTGCTTTGAACTTAACACCTGATGCTTTGAAGTTTATAGGTTTTGAAAATGTATATCTTGTTGAAAAAGAGTGCACTATAGATGGTAATTTTAGTGCTGTACCTTCACCGAATCCAGAAGATGATAAGGCACTTAGTGGAGCAATTGAATTAGCTCGTAAAGTTTCTGCTAATGTCTTCTTTGCAAGTGATCCTGACGCTGATAGGGTTAGGGCAGGTATAAATGATAAGGGAAATATATTATTGTTTTCGGGAAATCAGCTTGCTTCAATGATGTTGAATTGGATTCTATCTAAGTATATCCAAAGAGGTTCTCTTCCTGAAAATGGTTTTGTTGTAACTACAATCGTTACTACTGATTTGATAAGAAAAATATGCGATAACTACAACGTTGAACTTTTTTTAACATTGACTGGATTTAAGTATATCGGTGAGAAGATAAGGGAGTTCGAAGGTAAGAAGAAGTTTATATTTGGTTGTGAGGAGAGCATAGGCTATCTTTTTGGAGATGATGTTAGAGATAAAGATTCTGTTGTCTCAACATGTATTATGTCTTTAATGGTAGAGGATTTGTTAAAAGAAGGTAGGAATTTGAAGGATTATTTGATGGATCTTTATAAAAAGTATGGAGTTCATATAGAGAGCCAGTTATCTTTAGAGTTTGAAGGTGTTGAGGGTGTAAAGAGGATAGAAAGTATTATAAATAGTATTAGAAATGATAAACTTGATGAATTTGGGAAATTTAAGGTTGTTTCTAGAATTGACTTAAAGAATAGGACTATTGAAGATTTTACAAAAGGTACAAAAGAAGAGTATGAAACAGATTTACCTATTTCTAATGTAATAATTATAAACCTTGAAGGTGGAAATAAGTTTATAGTTAGACCTTCTGGTACTGAACCTAAATTAAAGATATACTTCTTTAGTGAGTTTGACAATAATGTAGATAAAATTCAACAGTATGAGTTTGAACATAAAAAATTGGTTGAGAGTATTAAAAACAAAATTATAGAGTAAAAAGTATATTTTCTATTGATGATCCAAACTCTACTCTAGTTTTGATTAGTATCTAGATTTGTTTCATTTATAACATGTATGTACTGTTTTGCTAATTCTTTTATTTTAGAAAAGTTATTTTCTTGTATTAGATTTGCTTTTATTACTTCGCTTCCTATACCTATTACATCGGCCCCGCTTAGTATGTATTCTCTTATTATTGATATATCCATTCCACCACTTGCTAAAACTTTTATGAATGGAAGAGGGCCTTTCTTTAAAGAGTTTATGAATTTGGGTCCTAAGACTGATGCTGGAAATACTTTTATAAAATCTACTCCTTTTCTATAGTTTTGTATTATTTCAGTTGGTGTAAATCCTCCCATAAATATTACTTTATTGCTAGGTATAACATCTATTATTTCAAAGTTTTGTGTTGGATTTACTAAAAAGTCAGGATCTCCTTCTAATGCTTTTAGGGCTAGTTCTTTGTCGAGTATAGTTCCTGCTCCGACTAATATTCCTTCGTTGTTTATCATTTTTTTGGCTTTTTTTATTGCTTTTTCGAAATCCGGTATTGTTGATGTGAATTCTATTATTCTTGCTCCTCCTTCGACTAATACTTCAAAACACTTTAGTGAATTCTCTAAATCGTCTGTTCTTATTATAAATAGGGCCTTATGTTTTAAGATAACTTCTATTTTTCTACCTTTATCCATAATAAAATTCTAAATGGAAGTAATCAATATTTTCTAATAATTTTAGTAACTAAATTTAATTTTGTTTTATCTAAATTAATAGATTATAAATAATATTGATAGATGGATGACAAAGAGTTTTTTAATGAGGTTTTTGAGAGTATGAAAGGTAATTTGACTGGTTATTTTTTAGCAAATAAAGTTCCTTACCACTTAGTTGAGGAATTGGTTAATGAAGTCTTTATTTTGGCTTGGGAATATCGAAGTACTTTGAGGGATAGAAGTAAAGTGAAGAGTTGGATATTCAGTATATCAAAAAATGTTTTAAGGAAGGTAAAGAATGAATTGAAGAGGAGGAAAAATTTATTTTTGGATTTTGATCAAGTTGAGTATTCTTACTATGTTGAAGGTAAAGAAGATAATAAAGAAGATATGGAATATGCTTTGAAGTTAATTGAAAGACTACCTGAAAAGTATAGAGATGTTTTTATACTATTTTATGTGGAAGAAAAAAGTATTGAAGAAATTTCTAAGTTACTCGGAATTTCAGAAAACAGTTGTAAAATTCGACTTTTTAGAGCAAGGAATATGATTTCTAAGTTTTTAGGAGGTCAAGATGAGAGGTAATACTCAAGAGTTAATTAAGGATAATTTTTTATTTGATGACAATAAAAAACATAGTAAAGAATACTTAGCAAACTTGGAAAAGTTTAATAGAGGTGTTATGAAAATAAAAAAACAAAGGGAGTTTTTATCAAAAAGGATAGAGTTTAATTTAAGTAAGAGATCTATTTTGGGTTTGAATTTGTTTATTATTACAATGAGGTTAAAGTATGTTATAGGTCTTTCTTTATTGTTAATTATGCTTATATTAGGTGGAATTGTTTTTAATTTGTTAAAATCTCAAGAATTTGAAATGTTTACTGGTGATCTTAGTAAGGATCATGTAGAGGAAATAAGTAAGATAATATATACTGTTGGATATTCATATTCTCTTGATGAGTAGGATGCTATTTTGTATTTACAACATCATAAGAATATATGAGCCATTTGTTATCGTATGTTCTGTAAAGAGAGTAGTAATATATTAGTTTGTAAGATGTATTTCTTAATTTGTATTCTACTTCTGCTGTAACCTTTGATATGTCACCCTCTATCTCCGTTCGTATTATTGAGTAAGATAGTATTGGATCCCCCCAATATGTTGTTAGGTATTCTTTGAATTTTTCTATTACTTTGCTTTTTTCTGAAGATGATTGACTTTCCTCGTATCTTTTCATGAAACTTGGAAATATTGCTATTAGTTTTTCAAAGTCAAAGTATATAATAAATTCCTTTGAATCTTTTCTATACCTAGCATCAAGCATTCTTCTTACAACTTCATATGGTGGTAGGTTTATTAATTCCTGTTGTTTCTTTATATACTCCTCTGATATTGATTTTGTTTCTTCTTCAACTTTTATTGGTGGCTTTACAGTGATTTTGTAAGTTTGTGTTCTTATACCGTCTTTTTTATCTGCAAGTCCATCTGGTGAAAATATACCTACTAAATAGTAATTTCCTGGCTTTCTTATATCAAAGATATCAGATATATTAACTTTTACTGAGAAGGATTGGTAAGGAGATAACCTTATTGTTCTTTTTGAGTTATTTATGTTCATAAAGTCATGTTTTACTAAGAAATTGTAATTTAGTTCAACTTCTTCATTTTGGCTTGTTTTTAGTTCAAAAAAGAATGTTTTTGATGTATCGTCATATATTGCGAATTCTTCATCGCTGGTTCCTGAATTTTGTATTGTAAATATGACTGGCATTTCTTGAGAGATTCTGAATATTTCGCTTTCGAAAGTTAAGATAGGTTTTAGCTCTGTAAATGCAATAGATGGTAATATAAGAAATAAGTATATACAAATCTTCTTAAACATATATAAATTTTTCGGAATAAAAACTGAATTTTCTAATTTAATGATATTAAAAAGTTTGATTATAAATTTTAAGGGGTAAACTACCCCTAATTAAATTTAGTTAGATTAAATGCTATTACATAACATACTGGTATATAATTCCTACTCCATATTCGTAAACCATTACTCCTCCTAAGTAACCTTGATAGAATAATAGTAGAACTGATATAAAAATGATCCCAACATATGCCCATATAATTAAACTTTTGTATTTTTCATCTTTTATAAGTTCATAAGTTATTCTTAATGCTAGTAATACCAAGAATATGATACTAAGTAGTATACCTAATAGTTCATGTTTTTCAAGAGCTTCGTATGCTTCCTTTATTGTTGGTTCCTGCATATTGTAGTATACGTATAGTCCTGTAGCAGTGGCAAGCCATACACCTAAAACTGATGCTATAAGGATAACAAATTCTACTATATCGGGTTTCCTTTTTAAAATTAAGTAAAGTATTTGTATTGCTAAAAGGATAACAGGAAAACCTATAGCAAAGTGTGTTGTTGGTGGATGTTTCTTAGTAAGTTCAGGATAAACTTGTGTTTTTTCAACTTTTGATGCCTCTTTTAGTTCAGTTTCATGTCCATAAGCTAAACAGAGATTAATAGACAATAAACTTATAAGAGTTAGAAATATGATTATTTTTTCATAAAAACCTCCTTTTATTGTATGAATTTTAATTAACTTTTTAGATCAATTTCAAGTGTTATTTTTTATTAAAGGACAAATCTTAACTAATTCAGTATAAAAAATAATACTCTTATATTAATTCTCTAGGTTCTATGAATAATGTTTGAAAAATACTTTTAGGGATACGCTTCTTAATTTTGCGTCCTTAATAATCCCAAAGTAACCTTCACCTTTATTGCTTCCAGTAGGCAAATTAAATTAATAAGTATTCATCTTACTTTAGAATTAAGAAAAGATGAATCTCTCAATCTCTAATAGAAGGCTAGAAATTGTTTTTAGTATTCTTACTTTAATTGCTTAGTAGGTAATATAAAATTTTCAAAAAATATCAGTTCTATACATGAGGATTTAGTCATTATAGGTATTTTTAGTATATGTCTTAAGATTAAATGAATTTTATTATTTATTTAGTAGTTTTTGATATTAAATTGAGTTAGTTTAAGAATGATTTATTATTTTATTGAAGATTATTCTTTCTTTTATTAAAATCTCTATCAGAAAATGTTAGAGGGTAAGTTGGTATGAGAATTTTATTATTATTAATTTTTTCTTTAGTATTTACATTGGTAAGTTTTTCTCAGACATTATTGTACTATGATCCTGACGGAAATTTAAGAAAGATCGTTGATATTAATGCTGAGGGTAACAAACTTTTTGGAAAGTTAGGTATTAAGTTTATTGTTGCTGCAGATGATCTTTCTTTTTCTAAGGCTTTTGAACAATATTCTCCTCAGTTTGTAATTCTAAATTCAATAATTTATAGTTCAAAAAAGTCTGAGTTAGGTTTAAGTCCGTTTGCTATATTTACTAAAAAAGGTAAATATAGCTACACTAAAAAGGTAGTTTCTTTTTCGGAAGATGTAAACTTTGGAATGCTAAAGAATAAAATTCTTTCTTCTTCTTTTAAGAGTGTAAGTGATATTTTAGGTTTTGAACCTAAAGTTTTGAAGGTTCCTAAAGATTTGGATGCTCTTCTTGCTATTAAATTTAGGCAAGCAGATGTTGCTTTGGTTTCAGAAGATAGTATTGAAATATTCAAGGCAATAAGTCCAGTTGATTATAACATGATAAAGGTTATCTATACAAGTAAAAGTATATATAATCCAGTTTTATGTGCTACTAAATTTAATAAAGATGAAGATTTGATTAATCAATTAATTTCTACTTTAGGTAGCCAAGAGGCTAAAAGCTTTTTAGGTCTTTTGTTATTTGATGGAATTACTACGGATAGCAAAATTTTATTAAAAATAAAATAGTAGGGGGGAGTATGAGAAAGTTTTTGGTGATTTTAATACTTTTTTCTTTTACTGTTTGTTATGGAGAGGTTATAAAGGATATCAATAACTTTTCTTTTCCTAAAACTACGGGTAAGGAAGTTTTAATACTATTATCTGATAAAATATCAACTTTTGATGAAGTTGAAGATGGAATTTATAGTTCTTTACAGGGATATAATGTTTACTCTTATAACTTTTCTGGTAATACAAATGCTATGAAAGATATAGTTAAAATTGTTAATAAGGTTAAACCTACAGTTTTGGTAGTTTTAGGTAGTAGTATTTTGTCTGAAGTTGTAGGTAAAGTTAATGTACCTATTGTTTTTGGTATGGTTATAAACTATAAAAAGTTTGAAGTTGAAAAGTATGATAATATAACAGGTGTTTCTTTACATGTACCTTTAGAATCTGTTTTGTTTAACCTTAAGAGTGTATATCCTAATTTTGGAAAAGTAGGAGTTATTGCGAGTAAGGGATACTATGATGATTTTATAAAACCTTACAAAGATAATGTAAAATTAAGTCTTTCTGTGGAAATAAAGGAAAAACTTATAAATTCTTCAAAAGAATTTATCAGTGCATACGATTCTTTGTCTAAGGAAGTTGATGTTATGTGGATGGTTCCTGATACTTCTGTACTTGATAAGGATGCTATCATTTATTTCATAAATGAGAGTTTTAAAACCTCTAAACCTACTATAGTGTTTTCTGAGAACTTCGTAAAAGCAGGTGGATTTTTCAGTGTTTCTCCGAATTATCAAAGCATAGGATCCCAAATTGCTTTGTATGTTAGAAGAATTGTTGAAGATAAAATCACTCCTAGGAATTTGGGTATTTCTCCTGTTGTAGGTACCTATACTACTGTAAATAAAGAGCTTGCTAAAAAGCTTAATATTGATGATCTTGTTTTAGGATTTGTTGATAAAATTGTTGAGTAAGTGGGGAGGGTAAAAAATATGCTAATACTAGCTAATCTTAACATTAGAGCAAAGTTATCAATAATAATTTCAACTATAGTTATAGCAATATCTTTGGTTTTGAGCGTGATTTTTATAGTTAAGTCCAATTCAGAAATGATTGCCTCTATAGTTAATAGGTCAGTTATGCTTGCTAAAAGTATTTCAGTTTTATCAGCTAATTATATTGCAGGGTTTCAGTACCTTGATATTCAGAGAGCGATAGAAGATGTTGTTATGAAAGATAAAGAGATAGTTTATGGGTACCTTGAAGATGTAAATGGTAATATTATTTCACCTGTTTTTAAAGATGAGATCATTGGCGATCAAGAGAAAATACTTTCTTCTTATAGGAATTTGGATAAAGTTAAGAGTAAGCTTGATCCTTTTAGATATGGTTTCTCTGGTGATATTTCTGTAAGAATTTTAAACCATTATGGTGAAGATTGTGTAGATGTTAAAGTACCTATTTTTGTAGGTGATAGTATTTCTTCTTATTTAAGGTTTGGTACTACCTTGAGATATGTGAATGAGGCACTATTAAAGAACATAGTTATTTCTGCTTTAATAGTACTTCTGTTTATGGGTGCTGGTATATTGTTTAGTTGGTTTTTTGCTAAAAGTTTTTCAACTCCTATATTAAGGCTTAGAGATGCTGCTATTGAGTTTGGTAATAAAAACTTTGATTACAAAATTGAAGTTATAACTAATGATGAGATCGGACTTCTTGCTAAAACTTTTGATGAAATGAGAATGAACATAAAGGAATACAGTGAACATTTAGAGGATCTAGTTGCTCAGAGAACTAGAGAATTACAAGAGGCTTATGAGAAGTTAAAAGAGAAGGATAGAATAATCCAGATGGAATTAGATATGGCTAGTAAGATCCAGAAGGGTATAATGCCTAATGGAGGTTATAGATGGAATGATTATATGATATTTAGCTATATTCAGCCTATGGAAAAGATAGGGGGAGATTTCTTTGATGTTTTCCCTGTGCCAGGTAGTAAATTGTTATTCTATGTTGCAGATGTTTCTGGTCATGGTATTCCTGCTGCGTTAATAACTACTATGCTTAAAGTTTCTTTACTTAATATAAGTTTTGAAAAACAAGATCCTGCTGAAATAATTGATGAGCTTAATAAGAAAATGATAATAATAAATTCTGATGTACAAGATCAGTTAATTGCTAACTATCTTACTATATTCTTAGCTATTTCTGATAAACAAGGTAATGTAATTTTCTCATCAGGGGGACATCATAAGCCTCTTTTGTTTAGTTCTAAATCTAATCAGTTTAAAGAAATTCCTGATGTAGAGGGATCTATAGTTGGTGTTCTTGATCCTAATTTGTACGCTTCAACATCGTCTTCTTTTTACTTAGATGATGGTGATAAGTTGTTCTTATATACTGACGGTATAATTGAAAGAAGAAATCTTCATAACAGAGAGTTGGAGTTAGAAGGTTTCAAGGAAATAATAATTGAGGCTGTTGCAAATAATTTGTCTGGTAAAAAACTTTTATCATATATCCTTAGTAGAATTGATAAATTTGCTGAAGGTGTTCCTCCAAGAGATGATTATACTTTGGTTTTGATTGAGAAAAATATTAATTTAAGGGGGTAATATATGAAACTACTAAACTTTGTTAAGATTTTTGTTGCTGTGCTAATGATCTCTATTTTACTTCTTCCGTTGGTTTCGTACTCTCAGATAACGGAAGAAGATTTCTTCAAGATAGAGGAGAGTATAGTTGTTGCTGCTACTAAGCAAAAACAAAGTGTTTCTGAAGCTCCTGCTACGGTTTATACTTTTGATCAAAAAACGCTTAAAATACTTGGATTTTCTGAACTTGAACAAGTTATGAGGTATATTCCAGGTGTTGATGTTTATGATCCAGAGTTTTTCTTATTTGGTGGGCAAAGAGGTTTTGTTGGAGCTTTTGATACCACTCTTGTTTTGCTTGATGGTGTTGAGATGAATAACAATATTGCAGGTGAATCTTTTATAAGTCATAACTATCCTCTGTCTCACATAAAAAGGATAGAAGTTATCCAGGGTCCTGCATCTTCTCTTTACGGTGCTAATGCTGTTGGAGGTATAATAAATCTAGTTACTTATGATGAGGTAGAAATTAACGGATTGAAAGGTTCTGTAAAGTATGGATCTTATAATACAATTTCTCCTTCTGTTTTGTTTGGTGGTAAGATTGGTGACTTCAAATATAAAATATTTGGTAGAGTTTATCTAACTGATGGGCCAAACTTTTATGATAAGGTAAAAGAGTATTATATTTATGCTCCGCAGACACCTAATATAAATAAGAGACCTGATTACACACCTTGGGATTATGATGATACAGGATATGATAGATATCTATATGCAAAGTTAAGTTATGGGCCATTTTATCTAGGTGGCATTTATAATTACCAAATAGATGGCAGAGGAGTTCAGGATGTTCAGTGGGTTTATTACTTTGATAATGATGGAAGAGATCAAAGAATACTGTTTGGCGGATTTGAAGAGTATCTAATTCCTAATTTCTTAAAGTTAAAGCTTGAAAGTAGATTTTCGCAAGATTACCTTTGGGGTAATCATACTCAAGTAGATGATATTTACCAACTTGATGCTAATGGTTATCCAACAACAAATTCTGTTACTAATATAACAAGGGGCGATATAGAGGCTTGGAGAGGTTTTTATTCTAACCTAAAATCTCCAGGTAGTTTAAGATCCCAAACAGAACTTCAAGCAACATTCTACTTCTCAGAGAAACATAGGCTTACTGTAGGTTTAGTTGCTGATTTACTCTGGGGAAGAGGTGCTTCTTGGAATAGAGTTGATTACTCTACTTTGGTTGGTAATCCTACAAATATTATAGAAGTACATCCTGCAGTTCTTGATAAACAGTTATCTTATTGGAGTAAATTGGGTGGCTATGCTCAGTGGGAATTCCCAGTATTTCCTGAATTTTTATTCTTAACCCTTGGTGGAAGGGGAGATCTTTATGTTGTTAGTAATCAAACAAGGTTTGAATTAAATCCAAGAAGTGGTTTAGTCTTAAAGCCTTTTGAAGGTGGAGCTTTTAAATTGTTGGTTGGTAAAGCATTTAGAGAACCAACAGTATTTGAGTTATGGAGTGCTGCTAATAGGTTAGGTGGAATTCAAGAGTTAAAGTATGCTTCTACTTGGACTTTTGAGTTAAGCTGGTTTCAAATAGTTTCAGATTGGTTACAAAACTCTGTTGCAGCTTTCTATAACTATGGCGAAAATTTCAAAATTACTATTCCAGAACAAGGTACGGGTGTTACGGAAGTACCTATTGTTAGAATATGGGGAGTAGAAGAGTACTTAAAAGTTACATTACCTTTCTATAAAGATTTACAGCTAACCTTAGGTTATACCTATCAGAAAGGATTACAATCTTACTGGAAACAAGTTATTATTGGAACTACTACAAACTCTAACTGGGTTGATGCTGGCGTTCCTACCATACCTGAACATAAAGGTTCTTTGATAATTTCTCATAGATTTGGAGAGAATATTTATTTATCATTACTTAACTATATAGTCGGTGAAATAGATCCAGGTCCTGCTAATTCTCTTTCAACAGTTTTAGGTAAACTTCCATCTTATTGGATCGTTGATGCTTCTTTACTTGTTAATAACATATTCACGTTTGCTAATGTTTCGTATGATTTAAACATTGCTGTGAGGAACTTACTTAATCAAGATTGGTGGAACCTTAATCCTAGAAATGGCGGTGTTAGCCTTTCTCCAGCTGCTTTCCCCCAGAAAGGTATAAACTTTGAGGTACAACTTTCAGGAAAGATTTAATTTATTAAAAGGGGCTTTTGCCCCTTTGCCTTATCTCTGCTGCTTCCATTAGAAAATAAAATTTTCATCTCTCACAAGAGGAGTTAGAAATTTTTAGAAACCTATTTTAGTTCTATACAGGAGGAATTCGTCCTCATGTTAGAAAGATTAGAAAGCACATCTCTTAATTTTATAAATTTCTTTTAATATTCCTGCCCTCTTAGACTAGCGAAGGCTACGTCTAAACTTCTTCCATTAAGTAAGTTAAGGAAGATTTGTCTCCTATTAGGGATATGGAAAGCTACAAAAATAAAACTTACCTTTGCTAATTCCCTTAGAAGGTGAAATTTTTATCTCTCTTAATAGAGTTAGAAATTATTTTTAGTAGCCCTCCCTTAAGGTTCAACAGGAGGGCTTCGTCCTCGTTAAAATCCTACTTTACTATTGCCTATTTCAGAATTTCAAGTACTCTCAATTAGAAAACATGTTAATTTTCTATTTAGAATTAAAGTATGGTTAAAAAATTTTTGCTAGTTTGTCTTCTAGTTTTAGTAATATTATCTAATTCATTTTCTCAAGTATATCAGAAATTTTATACCTATGAATCTATGCCTATTATAATAAAATTCACTACTAATGTTGATGAAAGTTTTTATAATCAAATTTATTCTATAGTTACAAACGAGATTTTTAACTATTCTTATAGAAAAGGTAGTTATATTTATGAAATTACTAAATCTTGTTATAAAAAGTATGTAAGTATAAATGATGATCTTGATTATATGTTAGGAAGGTTGATTTATTATAATGTTTTGTCCAAGAATGCAATAAGTCCTACTGTTGGTTATATAATTGATTTGTGGGGATTTGAGAGTAAGAATTTTTATGTGCCTTCTCTTTCTGAGATATCCAACGCATTAAGGATATCTTCTATTAGAAACTTAGTTGTATCAGGTAAAAAGATTGCTTTGAAAAATAAAGAAACTAAGTTTTATCTAAAGCCTTATGCCATCTCTTTGGCTATGGAGAAGATTAAAAGATTATTACTAAAGAATAAGGTAACAAATGCTTTTATTTCCGTGGCTAATTATTCTCTTACCGTGGGTGAGAAAGAAAAAGAGCCTTGGATGGTTGGAATTCCTAATCCCTTGAGGTTAGGAGAGTTTTATGTAAATTTAGAAGTAAAGGATAGTTTTGTTTATACTGTTGATATTACTGAAAATCAATTTAATGATAACTTTAGAACTTATCATTCTATCATTGATCCTAGAACAGGTTATCCTGCTAATAATGGTGTTATTTCTGTTAGTGTAGTTGGAAAAGATTCCCTAGAGTTAGTTATTTTGGCTAGAATTATTTTTGTTTTAGGAAAGGATGCAGGATTGAAATTTGCTCAGAAACATTCAATACCTGCTCTTATACTTTATTCAACTGGTGATAAAATAACAGAATATAAAACAATAGATTGGATTAAGATGTTTTCTAAAGATACTTCTGAGAAGATAAAGATTAAAAATCAAAAATAATTTCCGTAATTACCTATATGCCAGTTAAAAAAAATAAAAAATACAAGAGAGGTTATTCTAATAAAAGAGTTGCTAAAAATAGTAATATTCCCTTAGGGTTTAAGTTTTTGATACTTTTTCTTACATTTACTACTTTGATTGGAGTAGGATATATTGTTTATGATCTGTTGAAGGATAAAAAATACCTTAGTAGAAAAGAGATCTTTAAGAGTTATCAAACTAATTATATAGAAAGTTTAGGTGATTTAAAAGATGGTGTTCAAACTAATTTATACCTAATGTCTAGTAATAATGATGCAAATTCTAATGTTATAAAGAAGGATTCTGTAGGTAAAGAAATTGTTTTTCCATCAAATACTAGCGAGGAGAGTAAGAAGATTGAGGAGAGTAAAAAGGTGAAGGAGATATCTTTAAAAGTTTTCTTTTTTTCTGTAAGGAATGATTCTCTTGTTATGAAGTATAAGAATATTTCTTTGAAGGAAAGTGATAATGTTATTTATGAACTTTTTAGAAAGCTTAAAGAATTGAGAAATAAAGGTGAAGAAATATCTTTTATTAATTCCAAAGTTGAGCTTATAGATTACAAGATTAGTGGTGATACTTTAATCTTAAATTTATCAAAAGAAATTGAATACAACGAATATGGTGGGCAGGGTATACTTTATTCTATTTACCAGATTGCTTTTACTTTGGGCAATGCTGTCAAAGTTAACAAAGTTCTTGTGCTGATTGATGGTAATAAACCGGAGTATATTGGAGGCGAAGGTATTATTTTCCAAAATCCAATTGATTTGAATAAAAATCCAAGATTTTATTAGGCTTCAAAGATCTTTGAGAATGTTACCTTTATTAAGTCCCAAGCATTTTTTACTTTATTTTTAAACTTTATTGGTGGTATAAAAAGTAATGATGTTGATATTCTTCCGATTAATGTTATCAAGAATAGTAGTTCATAAACTTTGAAGTTTTTGTAAAAAATAAATACATTTAAATTTGAAAAGATCATTATTATACCCATTGATATTAAGCTACCTATTAATATACTAAAGCCATTTATAGTACTTACTAATGAAAAGAAATAGTCTTTGTGTTTTAAGCTTACCTCTGAAAGTATTATATACATAAAAACGGATTCGTATCCTCCAGACATTATTCCTGATATTGTAGGTTCTATAAAGGATAATACAAACCATAGTTCCTTAGGTACTAGTACCCATAGTGAAATTGTAAAAGATAACCCTAAAGTTGAGAGTTGTAATACACTTCTTGGGCCAAATTTATCAAGCAGTATCCCCCAAAGATAACTTGATATAGTCATACTTAGTGCATATATTGAAAATTGTATGCTTAGGTACTCTGGAGAGAGATTGAAGTTTTTTAATATCTGTACTGGTATAAATGGAACTCCTATCGCCGATACTCCTTCAAATACTGCGAAGAATAGTATGATTCTTTTTAACCTTGGATTGTTTTTTATAGAGTTTAGAATAATTTTTATAAACTCTTTGAATTTTACATTTAGTGTTCTTGTTTTTGTGTCGAATTGATAGCTGTATAGGTAGCTACTGATAACTCCTATTATGGCTATTATTGTAAAGAGTATTATATATGCCCATTCTTCTTTAGCCGATTCTTTGAAGATTTTTAATATGTATCCTCCTACTAAGAATCCTACTAATAAGAAGAGTGTTGTAAATGCTTTTCTAATACCTAAGTATCTTCCTTTTGTTTCTTCAAATATAAGTAGATCCATCCATCTCATCCATATTACCATTAATAATCTGAATGCTATAAATGATATTAGTGTAGTTATTAAAAATACTTGGAATGTTATGTTGGATTTACCAAATATAAGTAGTGCTATGGGAGGTAGTATCCATATACATCTGTATATTGTATTTGTAATTATTCCTGCCTTTTTTCTTTCTCCGTATTTTGATAAATAATATGCGCTAAGTATTCCTATAAACGATAGAGCAAACTGTAGATTTGGGATTATTGATATCCAAAAGTCAGGTGCTCCAATGAATATGATAAAACTCTGTAGAAAAAATCCTTGATGAAGTATTGCTCCTGATATTGAGGATATACTACCTTCTATTATTGATATCTTGAGTGAAAACTCTCTTTCTTTCTTCCACTTTTCCATACTATACGCTCATGAAAATATCTATAAGGTTATTTGGGTCAAAAAACTCTTTGTATGTTCTTATAGCAAAGTTATCTGTCATACCAGCTATATACCAACTAGCAAGTCTATATCTCCATTCTTCCTCTCTGTCGGCATTGAATAAATCCCAATATTCCTGATATTCTGGTGGGTAAAGTTGTTTTGAATTTTTGTCTGAGAAGATATCAAATATTTTTTCTACCATCATTTCGCACTTTTTCCTTGTTCTTAGTATGTTTCTACTTTTGTAGATTAGCTCTTTTTCTATTTCCCTGAGTATTCTATTTTTTAATAAAGTTTTGGTTTTCAACCTTAACTTAAAACTGTACCTATTTGTTTTTTCTTTTTTACTTTCGACTTTATCTATGTAAACATCTTTTACAAATTCATTTATTAGATCTGAAGTTAGTTTCTTTAGTAATCTTTTTTTCTCAACATGTGAAGAGGTTGATTCTATTTGGTTTATTTTTCTTCTTAAGGAGTAAAAGATTTTTTCTATTGATCTTGGATTGTATTCTTTCAAGTTTTGTGATATTTTTTCAAGTAGTTTATCGTTTAATTTTTCTGAATTGAGCAATCCACTTTTTAAACCATCTTCTAGATCATGTACTGAGTAAGCCGAATTATCAGCCCAATTAACTATTTGGCATTCTATTGATCTTTTGTCTTCGATATTTTTATCATCCTGCCAATTAGGGTCTATCCATTCAATGTAGTTTCTAAAAAAATCATATTCGTATAGAAATTTTTGAGAATTTTTATTTCTTGTAGTTTTATACTTTAAAAGTCCGTCTAATGTTGCTCTTGTAAGGTTTAAACCTTTATCCTCTATTTTAGTTTCTAAAAATCCTAGTATTAGAATATTGTGGGCGTTTGCTTCGAATCCTCCGTATCTTGAAAGTAATCTATTAAGTACTTCTTCCCCTGTATGTCCAAAAGGTGGATGACCAATATCATGAGCTAGTGATATTGCTTCAAGTAAGTCTACATTTACCTTTAACTTAAGTCCTATAGATTTTGCGATTTGAGAAACTTCTATAGAGTGCGTTAATCTTGTTCTGTAAAAATCCATTAAACCTGCACCATAAACTTGAGTCTTTCCTTGAAGTCTTCTGAAAGCACTACTGTGAATTATCCTATCTCTATCAATTTGAAATGGGTTTCTCTTGTCCCCTTTTTTATGCTTTTCTTTGACCATTCTTTCTTTATCGTACTCTGTGTATGTTAGAGTTTTCATATTATAGTATATTGGTAAAAGTATAATTAATACCTTCTAAGTTTTTCAAAGATAGTAGAGTCTATATTCTATTACTACTAACATTGGAAATATTAGAAAGTAAAATTTTTCCTTATCCTAATTAAAAGTTAGGAATTTTATAAAACCTCTTTTTGCTTCCCACCCTCCCACCCTATAG
>JBMFQU010000011.1:0-17299 GCA_049968435.1 Brevinematia bacterium
ATCTCTATATGCAACCTCTTTCAAATACCAAACAGAAGCAAAGGAAAATTCAAATAAAGGATGTGCTTCTATATGCTATTCTTGACTCGGCTGACCCTGAATTAATTGATAGGAAACTTAGTAATAGAGGATGTAATACAAGTACCTTAGAATTTCTTAAAGAAAGATTTTATGAAAAGGTATGTGTTCTATTTCATGATCTCTATTTACGTCTTAAGAGCCAAGAGGAGCTTAATTTTTATATTGAGCAAAGGAAAATTGAAAAGAATTCAACAAACTATTTAACTTATGAAGACATAGCAAAGCTTTTAGATGTCTCTTATGAAAAAATAGACGAAGTTTTAAGAAGGCACTTAATACACCCAGAACTTGTAATAGATCTGCTTGAAAAGATAAAGGATCATTATATCTCAAAAAATGACCCTTATGGAAAAAAGTACATAAAAACTAACAAGGTCTGGATCAGCTTTCGCAAAATTTTAAGAAAACGCTGTGTAGACAGAAAAAGAATTTATACTTCTTACGATAACATAAAAGACTTTGAAAACAATTTATTCACTGAGATTGTAAGGAACAGAAACGATCAAATTATTAAACATTATCTTATAAGTGGAAAGGCAGGAATAGGAAAGACAAAATCTGTTTTAAACTTGATCAAAAGACTACGTGATACTGGTATTAGAGCAACTTATATTGCTACTTTAAAAAACTTAGCAGACTCTTATGGAGCAAAAACGATTTCTTATTATGCTAGTTCTGAGGGAAGAAGAAAGGAGCTTATCAAAAGTTCTGATGTAGTATTTATTGATGAAGCAAGTTATTTAACTGTTGAGCAACTAGGACTTATAAATGAGTTAATCCAGAGAAGGAAAACAGTTGTTTTAATAGGAGACATTTTACAGACTCACACTCCAAAGCATTTTTCTCTTTTTAAATTGTTTTTTTACACAAATTTATTCAAAGTAATTGATCTTGATGAATGTCCAATTTTAAGAACGAATAGGCTTAGAATTGATATTGTCAGTAAGTTGGACAAAAACTTTATGGAAAATTCAGACAAGGTACTGCTTTATACACACTTTTTAAAAAGCAAAGAGCCGTTTACTGCCCTTGATGGTAAGGTTGAAGTTATTCATAAAGCACAGGGATTGGAATTTGATTCAGTTTATGCTGTAGTAGATTCTTCTGACGAGTTAACGGTTTATACAGCTTTAACCAGAGCAAAGAAACACATAATTCTTCAAACAGAGGATACTAAAAAACTTTGTCAAATTATTCAAAAATTAATTGATAATAAAAGACTTCCAAAAGAGATAGAAGTTTATTTAGATTTCAAGAAGAAGATAGTCAAGCTTCATTCTTTTGAAGCTGAGCATGTTGAATCTATTGAACCCTTTGAGTCATCTGTGATATCAGAGGATGTTCTATCTCATAGTAATCTTTCCCAAGCGACTATAGATAGCAAGATGCAAGTATTTGATGAAATTCAACCTGATGAAATATTTAGACAACTTTTAGAAGTCAAAGAATTTATAGAAGAAACTGATTTGTTGCGATTACAAAAACAGTCTTCCGAAAGACAAAAAAGAAAAGGAAGAAAACCTGTGAAAACAACGCTTATATTGCAGATTCTAAAAAAGAAGAAAGAAATGACTTTTTCAGAACTAAGAAAAGAAACAAATATTAAAAAGAACTCTCTTTGCAAACTGCTTGATTATTTAAGAAAGAAAGGTGAAATAGAGTATGACAGAGAGAAAAGGACTTACAGGTTAAAAATTGAATCGAATAAAGAGGTAAAGCAAGAAAAAGTACTAGAAATTCAGCGAGTCTTAGTAAAAATAATTCCGTTGGTAGTTGAAATAGTGAAGTTAATTAAATACATTAACACAGTATCTCAACGAAAACGTCTTGTACCCAGCTTCAATCCCTTATAGGTAGGCTAGCAACGAAGTTTTGCTTGAATACACAGTACATGTATATTTGTTTCTACCCCTTACAGGTAGGCTAGCAACCCATTCAAAATAAATAATAACAACTTTTTTCAATTTTTAAAGAGCCTTTTATCGAAACTAATTCTATCAACTACTCGTGAACTACCCCATATCACAGACACAAGGCTTCTTCTACTCCTACCTATCTTACCATACTTGATATAAAAAACAAAAAAAGGGGGGATCCCCCCCCAATCTTTTTACTTCTAAAAAACTGAAATTTATCCAAAATAGAAAGTTGTTTCGTCTATATCACCTGGATTGATAGTTATACTAATATCACATAAAAGATTCAGCAGGCCGAGCGGAAGTTTGTAGACAGCCTCAATATCAGCTTTTTCTATTTTAATTTCATCTTTTTTTCCTTCTAGAATTTCACAGAGAGCAACTCTTCTCAGATAGAGATAATGGGCATTTGAAATAGCTACCCCCTTGGTCTGCGGAATGGTAATCAAGACGGAAAACCATTCTGGATTTTCTTCTAGATGATGTGAATCTTTTGTGAAATTCCATTCCGCTCTCAAGGAGTTAATATGAAAATATCCCTTCTTGACACATTCAATTATTTTTTTCCAAACTGGAATGATATGCACTTCAAAATCAGTGTAAGACTCATCTTCTTCTAAAATTTTGTCGACCCATCCTCTTAAAGTTCCACAACTACAAGGAGTGTAAAAATCGACTTTTTCATTGCATACTTTGCAAATCATTTTGCCCCTCCTTTTAGTTTTATTTCTCCCCCTGTGGGCATAAAAGCTCCAGGAGGGTAGCTTTTAGATCTTTTCTCCTTCTCTCCCGTGGTGGGGAGAGAACACACTTTCCCCCATGGTGAGGGGGAAGTACTAAAACTTCTCCCAATACGGTTATTGGGAGAAGCGAGAAAAGACCTAAAAGTCCCCTCACCCAGGGGGAAATTTTTTATCTGTTTTTTTGTTTTTCCTGCTTTTTTTCAAAAGCTAATCTTCCTTAGCTTATAAAATAGCTTTTCCTTCTAAGATAGTCTTTTGATTTAAAAGAATATGAAGAATTTTAACTTATAAGCTAGCAACTTAAATACTCACATGATCACTATAATGAATATGAGTTTCTACCCCTTATTCATTATTAAAGGTAGACGATTTATGTATGAAAAATTCATAAGCCCCCTTTGTGGTCGAAAACCCCGTTTTTCAAAACGAGGAGGAGACCACACTTGACAAATCGCATATATTGATGTAATATATGAATATGATACTTCAACGAACTATTAAGCTTGTTATTAATCCTACCGAAGAACAAAAACAGATACTCCTTGAAACTCTTGAACAGTATAAACATGCTTACAATTATGTTTGCAAAGTAGGTTGGGAAGCTCAAATCTGGAACGGAGTTGAACTTCACAAACTTACTTACTATACCGTTAAAAACAAAACCTCTCTTCCTTCTCAGCTCATAATCTCTGCAAGAACAGTAGCAAGTGAAAGCCTTAAATCTGCTATCAAGAGAAAGAGAAAAGGTCTCAAAAGCAGTTGCCCAGAGAGTAAAAACCCAGCCATCAGATATGACAAGCGTTCCTATACTGTTTGGTTAGATAAAGAAGAAGTTTCTCTTGCTACTATTCAGGGAAGACAGAAGTTCAAAATAAAGGTTCCTGATTATTTCAAGCAATATCTGGACTGGAATATCACCTCTGCCACTTTCAAATACGATAAAAGGCTTAAAAAATTCTTCCTTTATCTCACTGTTGAAAAGAGCTTTCTAGATGAAAGACCTGTAGATTTCTATCTTGGGGTAGATTTAGGGCTTAGAAAACTTGCGGTAGTAAGTACCCTTGATGGAAAAATCAACAAGTTTTTTGATGGAGGGTGCATAAGAACGGTCTCTGAAAGATATTACGCACTTCGTAAAAGGTTGCAGTCCAAAGGCACTCCTTCTGCAAAGAGGCATCTTAAAAAACTTTCGCAGAAGGAGAAACGGTTTCGGACTGCGGTTAATCACAAAATAGCAAAAGAGATAGTTAGCCTTGTTCCTGCTGGTGGAGTTATAGTCCTTGAAAAACTCAAAGGGATAAGAGAAAGAATTAAAGCTAACAAACAAAACAGGCGTTGGATACACAGTTGGAGCTTTGCACAACTTCAGCAGTTTATAGAATACAAAGCTAAAGCTAAAGGAGTGAGAGTTGTCTATGTAGATGCACGCTATACTTCTCAGAAGTGTAGCAGATGCGGACATATTTCTCGTTCTAACAGAATAGACCAAGCTCACTTTGTATGCAAAAGTTGTGGGTATTCTCTCAATGCAGACCTTAACGCCAGCAGGAACATCGTGAAGAACTATCTGGCTTCTCTTTGTAGGGAAGCCGGGGCTGGGAGTGGTATATCCCTCTCAGTGGGGCGTTGTCAACCGTCCTAATGTAGCGGTGCCACTTGGCATCAGCTACAGGCCTCCTAATTTATTAGGAGGTAGTTGACACAACCTAATGACATCTTCCTATCTTTAAAAATGAAAAACTATATGAAAAATACTTCCATCAATTTCAATTTTTTCATACTCTCTCTAAAACTACATAAAACCTCTTTATGAAGACAGCTGTATGAAAAAAAACGTATGAAAAAATGAAAATTTAATTTTTCATACAATTTTTACACAGCCCAAACCCCTTGATTTTAGCCAGCTTGAAGACAAGGCGGGGGCGGGGGGTTCAACTTCAGTTATTATTTATTATATATTATTTAACTTAAGTTAAGCTTATAACCTAAAGTTTTTACTGCATTCCCTTTTTTCACTAAGATCCATCAAGGTTCAGTGGTTTGTTTTCCCAACAGACCAAAAACTCCATGAGAGTTTCAAATTTCCCTAAAGTCCTTTTACCAAGAGGAGTCAAGAATTCTTTCAAGAGGGATCAGGTGGAGGTAGCTACCTCCAAAAGGATCTCTAGGGATAACAACCTAAATTTTCATACCTTTACCTGAGGGTGGGTGGGAAAATTTTCGGAAAATTTCCTTAATCACCAGAAGCTGTCAAGGGTTTTTTGGAATAATTTTTCATACAACATAATTTCCACCAAAAGGTTTACCTAAATACCTTCCTAATTTCCCACAACCACCCCTTCTTTTCTTTCATGCTAAGATCTCCGTCGCAGATCCAACTACAATCCTTTTCCTGAAAAATTCATACTCTAAAAACAAATGTTTCAAAACTTCCATACCACCTGGCCCTAAAATACAATTCTACTTCTTAAGGTCTAAAGAGTATGAAAACAAAAAACCAAATTTAAGGAGGTAACCATGCAGATTAATCTACAACCACTCGTAATTCATGCTAAAACCATTTCCGAAGCTTGGTTTCAAATACTTTACAACATCCTTGACAGAAGCTATCTTCAGCCCATTCAGAGGGGTTCCTTCGAAAAAAAGCAGATAAGGTATCAACTTCCTTCTTTAATAGTATTCATAGAAAAGCCTTGGGAAGATATGGTTCCCGAAATACCTCCTCACCTGGGAATACCCTCACCAACGAATATGGAATTCATAGAAGAATATTTTGTCGAATATCTTATGAATCCAGAATTAGCTCCCAATGAAACTTATAGATACTCTTCAAGAATACACTATCCAATGCCAAAAGGAGGAACTCAGCTTGAAAGAGTTATTCAGATGCTAAAAGAAACTCCTCTTACCAATCAAGCAGTCATTGAAGTAGGAACACCAGAGGATTACGATACCTGCTACGGAAAAGATGGGAAATTTGATCCTCCATGCCTTAGAATAATAGATTTCAAAGTTATTCCTGTAGAAGAAAAACTTCTTCTAACAGTTTCAGTTTATTTCAGGAGCTGGGACCTGTGGGCTGGGTTTCCAACGAATCTTGGAGGAATAGAGTTACTTAAACAGTATGTAGCTATGGAAGCAGGATTAGAAGCAGGATTAGAAAATGGACCTATGTATGCCTATTCCGCTGGAGCACATATTTATGGTTATCAAGTTGATTTAGTAAAAGCAAGAATTTTTAGAAAGTAGAATTATGATAAATGGAATGAAGTTTCAACTTGAACTTGAAAAGTTCTTAGAACAATAAGAATAATAAGAACAATGAAATTTACCCCCCTTTTCAGGGGGTTTTTTTATTTTATCTTTCTTTCATTTTTAGAAAAATGTTTCTACCCCTTATAGGTAGGCTAGCAACAAAACAATTTTGTTCACTAACAAACAAAAACAAAAAAGTTTCTACCCCTTATAGGTAGGCTAGCAACTTAAACATACAAAAATCTAAAACCGCTTCACTATTCAGAAAGCCTGTTTCTACCCCTTATAGGTAGGCTAGCAACCCATTCAAAATAAATAATAACAACTTTTTTCAATTTTTAAAGAGTCTTTTGTCAAAATTATATTTTACCCCTAAATCCCTGATTTGTCAAGTAATCCCTTTTCGTCGATCCCCTGGGATTTTTTCATTATTAAAGGTAGACGATTTATGTATGAAAATTCGAAAAAAAAATCAGGTCTACAATGTGTGAAAAATCTCTAAAAATAAACCAACTAAACTAAAAAATATAAACAAAAACAAAAAAAGGGAGTTAACTATGAACGAAAAAACTTTAGCTCAAGCACTAAAATATCTAGATCTTAATTTTTCAGTAATCCCAGTAATTTACAAAGAAAAAAGACCTGTCATCCCCTGGAAAAAATATCAAAAAGTACCCCCAACTAGAGAAGAAGTTCTCTCTTGGTTCAAAAACGAAACTCCTTTAAATCTTGCGGTAGTCACTGGTAGAGTCTCAAAGCTAGTTGTAATCGATGTTGATAGCTATGATGCACTCCCTGATTGGCTTAAAAACATAGAAACCTGGATCGCAAAAACCTCTCGTGGATATCATTTTTATTTCAGAATAAACAATGAATATATTCCTACCACTAAACTTACTAAAAATGTCGATCTCAAAGGTGAAGGTTCTTATGTTCTTTTGCCAGAAAGCATACATCCTTCTGGTACCACCTACAAATGGATTAAATTCATAAAAAAACTTCAAGAACCAGCAAGCTTTGATTTAGTTAGAGAGAAAGTTCTTGAATATTTAAGACTTAAAGAAAATGAAACTTCTGAACCTCTTTCAGAACTTTACAAAGGTGTTGAAGAAGGAGGAAGAAATGTATCTTTGACAAGAATAGCAGGATCACTTTTTGCTGATGGTTTAAATGATGAAGAAGTGTATGAAATTTTGAAAGTCATAAATGAAAGGAATATTCCTCCACTTCCAGAAAAAGAGGTCAAATCAATAGTAAGAAGTATTTCAAAGAGAAGGAAATTCTTTTTAAAAGAAAAAGAAAGAATTGTTTCAATTTTTATGCAAGCACTGCTAAAGAAAGCTACGGAGGATCAACAATTTGCCTACTTGATGAAAAAGGTTGTCAGTAGTGTTGAATTTTTAGAGCATAGTCTTCCTGAAAAAGATAGTAAGTTTTTTGAAAAAGAGATAGGAAAGATTCTTTTTCCAGAAGTTATGAAAGCTTTTAGGAATTGTAAACAGGTATTTAAAAAGAATTCAAAACAGGAAGATCAGGAAAATGTTTAAAACTTGGAAAAATTATCTACTGATTTTATCTTTAGGGTTTTTGTAGGAACAAGTATGCCTTTTTTTGTCCCCATCCTGGGGACCTTGTGAAATGCCTCAAAGAGGAACTTCTACTTCAACTTCAGGAAGGACATATCGCAAAAAAATAATCCAAAGAAGGACAATTGCTATTAACAAGAAAAGGACTAATGCAATAAGTTTTACCTCCCTTTTAATTTATTAACTTAAAAGCTGTTTTAAGTCTTAGTCCTATTTGCTCTTTATCAAGGTTTTTAATTACTTTAGAAAGAGGTAAACTCATCGTCTTTCCTGTGAAGATTATTCTCACAGTGTAAGAGCTTTTAGAAGTTATAAACAAATGTTTAAAAAGAATTTAAATCAGGAAAATCAAGAGAATGTTTAAAATCTGGAAAAATCATCTACTGGTACCTTGCTTGCAAGATATAAGAGTTCATAAAGTATGCCACTTAGCCCCAAGGTGTATTCTCCGTTATCTCTTCTTAACTTGATGTAGAGATTTTTTTTCTTCTGCCAGAGTTCTAGTTTAGCATAAGGTGTTTGGAAAGACTCACTTTCGTACTGAGAAAGAGCAAGTACGGTAAGTAAAAAAAGGCTTTTCTTTTCCTTATAAATCTCGTCTTCTTCCCATCCTGGACCTTCGGTGGAAAAAACCTGAAGAATCGAATGGTAAAATCTTTCTCCATCTGACAGAAGAAAACGGTTGCTTTGTGGATCTGCAGGCTTTAAGGCTATACCTATTTTTTGTTTTTGAATATCTATACTCAGTTCCTTCCTGAGTTTTTCGAACTCGTTTGTGTACATTACAAAACAGTCTTTTTCTGCTCTTTCTGAAATGTAGGTAATAGGAAGTTCACTATATTCTACAAAAAGGCTTTTTTCTTTTATCTGGTCTGCTTGAGAAGATCTGTTTATTATGTCTTTTATATAAAATTCTCCCTGCTTACTAGCGGTTATAAAACAAAACTTTGTGCTTTTATTTATTCTGTCTTCTATCCACCTAGTCAACCTATTCCTGTCAAAATCTATCCCACCAGCAAGAACTACAAATTTATCTTCTATTTCTGTCCTTATTTTGTTACCTTCTATCTGTATTGTATAAGCTTCATAAAGATAATGTCTTAGAACCTTACTACCAGGACTATATTGTCCACGTTCGTAGCAAAAACCTGTGGAAGGTTTTTCAAGAAGAGCATAAATAGTCAAATTTTCTGGTACTTTAAACCCCTCAAATTCAAATTCAAGGCTTTTTAGATCTTTCATAAGGCTAATAAAAAGGTTTTTGTAGATGCCCTGTACATCTCTTTCTTGAATTCTATTTTTTCCGTAATCAATAAAGCGTTGTATGGTATATTTGTTTAGAGTTTGCGCTGGAATGCTAAAAAAGTCATAAGCAAAAGAAAAATAATTCCAGAAAGGATAACTACCATTTTCTTCTCGTATATCAGTGTCAAGTAAAAGAATTATAGCGTGAGGTTTATTCTTTTTTCGCGATTGTTCTATAAAAATTTTAAGCCTTGCTATAAAGAAAACCAAGTTGAAAAGTATATCTATAGAATCTCTTACTCCGAGTTCTCCTTTCTTTGAGTAATTTATCTTTTTAAGTTTTTCAAAGTCTGGTATTAGTTCTTTTATATTTGATTTTTCAACAATTTTTAGTCCTATATTTCCTGTAAACTTTTTAAATGTAGCAGCTGCCTTTTGAAGTCCCTTTATAAAATCTTCTACCTTTTTCTCTAGACCTTCTTCATAGAATACAGATATGTCAACTTCTTTGTCTGGAATGCTGAAAGTACCATAGCTTAGTCTACCTTCTACTTCGTGATCTTTTTGAACAAAAGCACCTATAATCTTATCACTTCTCTCTCCACTCAAAAGCTTCTTAACTACTTCCTTCCAATCTCTTCTTAGTTTCTCTAAAAACTCTTTATTATATATTTTGTAAAGCAATTCTTTTAACCACTCTAAGTTTAATTCATTTTCTTCAAGGGCAAATTTAAGATCTTCCCAAAGTCCTTCATGGTTCTTATCTTGTTCTATTTCTTGTAGAAGTTCTTCAGGTTTTTTTTCCTTTTCAAAAAGTCTCGCCCTGCTTAAAAAGGTAGTAAACTCAAAGGTAGTAAAATCAAAAGGGGCAAGGTAGCCAAATAGCTTGAATATGGATGAATCAGTAAGACTTTCTTCTGCGAGATCTCTCTCAAATATATCTGAAAGTCTAAGGACGTTTTCAAGATAAGCTTTTATTTCTTTATTCTCCGTCAAGTCTTTCCAAAGGTTTACAAGAGTTTTTCTCAACTTCCATATTTTTTCTTTACATAGCTTATTTTCTGAGACCTCCTGTGGATGTATGATTTTAAGAAAAACAAAGCCCGATCTTCTTTTTATTTCTCCAGCTGTTGAAACCCGCCCTGCTACTATTTTTACAAATTCATCTTTTTTAAACCTAGAAAAACGAGCATTTATATTATTTTTAAAAAGATTACGTGGTTTGTACCAAAAAACAGCATCTTTTGTAAAACAGGCTTTACTTTCAATCTTATATTCAGTGGAGTTTATCAATTTTTCGAATTCCGCTCTTATGTCTTTTAGGTTGTCTTTATCTTGAAAATTTTTCATGACTTTATAAAGTATTACGGAGAGACCATCTCTAAGATTGCTTTCACCTGGCCAAAAGAAACCACCATGAATAAAATTTTTACCAGGTAATAAACCTTTTGAAAAATATTCCATACATTCTATTTTTTCTCTTGCACTTAATTCAAACTCACTTATTTTTTTACTCATTTTATCCCTCCAAAAGTCCTTTTATAAATTCTACTGGAAATTTTGCAAATCTTCCACTTAAAATCTCAGTGTAGGGGTAATCTTCTGTCAATGCAATACAAGCATATTCATTAGAATCATGTTCATTAAGAGCGCAATAACACTTAGTTTTAGGACGTATTGTTCCCATAAGTACATCTGCATTACCTCTCCCTATGTTCTTTCTTATTTTAAACTCTAATTTTTTTCCAGGCTTTAAAAAATGCCTTACAAGTACTATAGAATAGATAGGTACAAGTACTGGTACTCTAATCTGTTGATTAGGTAATAGGTTTTCTACTAAATTTTCTAGTTCTTGAACGCGATCCTCATTGTGCTCTTTAATACGATCTTTAAGATTTTCTATTATATTTTTAAGTTTCAATCTTTTATTGTTATCAAAATCAAAGCGTAGAGGTTGTTGCATAAAAAGTAAATATGGATGAAAATATTTGTCATAAGAATCTAGTTTCAAATCTACCACACTCGTAGAAAGAGCAGAAATAAGTAATTCTTCAAGTTCTCTAAGTTCATCAAGGGTGTTTTCTATTTTTTGTATACCCTCTATGAAACTTATTACACTCTCAATATCTGAAAGACTATTAGGTATGTAATATGTTTTATATTGAGTAGGTATAGGTACAAGTACCTTACCTTCTGAACTTTTAAGAAATTGTGTTATTATGTTTGAAATAACAAAGTCAAGTTCAAGACGTTGTTCTATGCTATGTTTTTTATAAAGTTGTTCGAGCAATTCTCTGTCTACTTTTTCTTCTTCAAGATACTCTTCGATTTTATCTAGTACTTCTTCATTCGCAGGATATATCACGTAGGTTAAATAAAGAGTTTTAGGTTCTCGCTCTGTTTTTTCATCTCCCCTGGCTCGAGATATAGATTGTATGAGTTCTACAAGATTTCCTTCTATACCCCAGTGATAGATAACTGTGTATATTTTGTTTACTGGTTTATGACGTCTACTTAGATCTATACCTCTGGAAATAGCGGATGTAGCAAGGATAATGTCTTCATTTCCTTTATTTATTCTTTCTTGACTTTTTTTCGAATCTGCAGTAGCAACAAGGACGTTAAAACCTTTTTTTTCAAGCTTTTCTTTAAGCATAGATAAATGATCTTTGTATTGAATAAACACAAAAGCAGTACTTTTATCTTTGTCCTTGAAAGTTTCTTCTATAAAATCTGCAAATTTCTCTACAGGTTCTTCCTTTTTTTCGTCTTCAATGAATATAAATTTCCTTATCAAATTTATTTCTGGTGATGGATATCCGTGTTTAGCAAAAGAATAGACTTTGATACCATCTTCTTCAAAAGTTAACCTATTTTTGAAGTTATTTAACACTACTGCATTGGGTATAACTTCAAATTTTTTATATTCTACCAAAAGCTTTTTAAGAAGAATAGGTGTATATCCGTTAGCATCAAAAAGATAAAGATTGGCTCTACCACCTTTGTCCTTTATAGCCCTTAAAACTTTAAAAAACTCCTCTATTGTAAAAAGTCCATTTTGGTGTCCAAAAAACTCATCAAGTATAAAGTGAAAAGTATACTTTCTCAAGATTCGACTTGACAAGTTTTTTGTAATATGTTTCTCTAATGTGCTTATTTTATTTTTTTGTGGAACTACTACAGCTTGCTGAGTGGCAAAAGCCCAGATAAAACGTTTATTCTCTGTTGTAAGTCTTTTAATTTTCTCCATAGTTCTCTGTATTATACCTGCTTCACCAGAGACGGGTTCTACTATATCACCTTTAGCGTGTACATACTTTCCTTTATTATAACTTTTCTTCTCATATACAAGTGCTACGTCTGATCTTTTATTTTCTACAGCTTTGTATTCTCTATCTACGAGTACCTTGCGTGTTGCAAAGTAAAAAACTATGTGATTTCCTTCTGAGTTAAATATTAACTCTCTAGTCTGTGAAGTCTTTCCACTTCCTGCAGAATGAAAAAGACAAATGGCTTTTACAGGATCATTTAACTTTAAAAATTCCTTAAGTCTTCCTCTTACATCATCCCTTGCAGAGTGTATAGAATCTGGCTTTATAGCGATTATTTTTTTTTCTCTTCTTTCTATTTCTTTCTTAAGATTCTCTATTTCCTCTTTGGTTTGTTTGGCAAGTCTACTTATTCTAGCTTTTGAGCTTGGATCAATCTTTTCATATTCCCATGTTTTTTCCTTCACTTTGCTATATAGATCTCTTATCTCTTCTCTGTAAGAAGTTAGGTCTTTTCCTTCGAGGTAAAAGCGAGCAACAAAGGGTTCTGCTAGAGGATAAAGTAGAGAAAGACATACTTCTTTGAGGTTTTCTCTTGGTTTTTCACAGAGATAATCAACTGCATAGGAAAGTATTTGCAAAAAACCCTTCAATTCTCCTGAAGCATATCTAAGAGCAAGTAGTTTTTTTTCTACTTTAAGTATGTTCTCAACAAATTTTTCAAAACCTAATTCTCCCAAAGATAAGTTTACTGGGAGTCCATAAACACTATACGGTAATTCATTATCTTCCGTAGTTGTAGCAAAAAGTTTACTTAATCTGCTAATTGCTCCTGCTAATTTAAAGTCCACTACATAGAGGGTATTATTTGCAATAAAAAGTAGATCTGCGTTAGTATACAAACCTGCTTGTGAACTTTCCTCTCCCATATGATACTTTATAAGTTTTACATCTCCTAAACTCTTCTGGTAAAAATAGCCTTCATAGTAACCTACAAGAAAAAGGAATAAAAGGTAATTCTGGGGAGCATTTTTAAGTCCTAAACTTTTCAGGTTTTCTGGCGGATTCTGTATTGGTTCAAAAGGTATGTTTTCTTCAAGAAGGAACAAAGTAGGAAGATATGCAAAGCCTTCTTCGTGCTCTTTTAGCTCATCCTTAAGCTTGGTAAAAACCTGTTTTTCTTTAAAGCTTTCGTAATCATTAAGTATATCTTTTAAAAACCCTAGCTTAAAAGCACCCTCAAAAGCCTGTCCTAAAAAACTTACTTCCCATTTCATCAGTTACCTCCCTTTACTTTTCGCTACTATATAATTTAAACATATTAATAGAAAATAAGGTCAATCAAATAAGTGTGATTAATTTAAACTTTTCTTGGTTCTAAAAGCAATCTTATATCAGACCCAAAAATCCATCAAATAGGTCTAAATTAAGTGAAAATTTAAACCTTCTTAAAAAGGAGGTGAAACATGATGGTATTAACTGAAAAAGACTATCTTATAAAAGTAGTTGACTACAAAGGAAAAATAACTGAAAAAATCAAGTTCCCAAAAACTAAGAATGAAAAATTCAATTTTCTTCTAAACATCTTAAGGCTTTATGAAAGAGCTAAAAAGTATCACTTTCTTACAAAAGACTTATTTCTAACAATAAAAAAACTTGCAGAAGTTTCTAAAGAAGCTGGTTTTCATATTACACTCTTTAAAAATCCAGTTTTGGTCAAATACTTTCTTGAGATTTTAAATACTTCTCCTGAAGACCTAGAAGAAGAGATAATTTATGGAAAAGTGAGAAAAAAAGAACTTGAAATTTGTCATGTGTGTGGTTGTACCTTAGTGTATCCTGCCTATATAGTTTACAAACGAGGGAATCAAGAAGTAAAAAGATCTAATTCTATAGGTATTAAGTGCTTAAACAACTTAGAACAAAACCTTAAAGACCTTATCGAAGAAATAGAAATAAACTACTGCTCAGTTGACAAAATTTGCAGTGAAATAAACTAAGCTAAATTAGGTTTAATAATAATAAATATAAATAGAGGAGACAAAATTTTTGACCACAAAAGTCAAATAATTTAGTTATGAAAGTGGGGTAGTTATGAAATTCTTTTTGTGTTTTATTTACGAAAAGAAAGAAAAACATGCTTTTGGTGTTGAATATATTTTTAGAGAAAAGGAGGTTATTCCTCCTATAAACGGAAGACAGCCTTCTTTGATAGTAAGAACTAGCAGTTTACATCCTCTTCCTGAAAAAGAAGTTTTAGTTCCAAGTTCACTTGAAGACTTAAAACCTATAAAGATAGCAACAGGAAAATCTCTTTATGACTTTTATGAATTTGTTTTTGATCCTGAAAAGTTTCTTAGTGATTTTACAGTTGCGATAAAAAAGTATGAAAATACAGTATCTTGTTTTTGGGAAGCAGTAAAAAATGAAGATTTAGAAAAAGGAAAGAATCTTCTCAAAAAGATAGAATTAATGCACAAATTTATAAATCTTGCTTTCTACAATACTGGATATTTTGAAGTTTACAAGCTGAAAGATAATGATCTTGTAAAGCATATTTTGAATATTTATAAAGAAGCAGCCTTTGAAATCGAAATTTTAACCAAGAAATTGGAAAGGGGGACAAGATGGTAGTAGTAGATATTGTAATAAATGAAAAAATAAGGAAGAGGCACTATCTTAGACAAGTAGACAACTTTTTCCTTGATTGGGAGTTTGACTCAAGTTATTCTGAAGAAACAGCGTATAAGTTGAAGGAGACTATAATAGAGCTTCTCCTAGAAGGCAACAGTTATCCTAAAAAGAAAGAGCTTGCCATTGAAGGTGTATCCTACCTAATCCAGGTTGAAAAGAAAGAAGTTTCAAATGGTGGGGATAATTATCAGAAATTACCTCTTGAGTTGCAAAAAGAAATGGATACAAGGAAATTGAAGAGTTTAATTATTTACAACGTGGAAATATATTGATCTTGTTCATAACAAAATAAAAAAGGGGGCTGAGCCCCCTAAAAAATTATTTGCAACATTTCTGGTACAATTTTTGTTTTGTAATCAACCAATCTCTTAGCCAAGATGGCCAGCTTTCAATGAAACTGTCAAGGTATATTTCTTCTTCTGAAGCGTCAAATATATACTTCGCAAAAAATGTGTACTCCTCTTCATCTAGTAAATCATTATACTCCCCACTCAATACTTTTAATTCTTCTGCCAGCTTTCTTATTAAGTCCTCCTTCATCATCTTACCCTCCTTGCTTTAATTTTTTTAGCAAAAAATTAGATTTATTTTCCGGGAAAGACCTTCAGTTACCCTGTTCTCTTTTTCCCTTTGAAAGTGCAAAAGGTGGAAGAAAATTACAAGTTTAAGAACTTTTAATTTTAAAAAGCTCTTCTTCTACCCCTTCTAACAAATGATTTCTCTTTTTTAAACAAGTCCTTTTCTTTTTTTTTAATAAAAAAATAAAGGTCTAGCATTAGTGGAAACAAAAAAACTTCAAGGAGGTAAGTTATGAACAAAAACAAGAAACACTCAAAAAAATCCAAAGAAAATCTCAAGTTTTCTAAAATTGATTTAATAGTTCCTTATGAAGATGATCTTGATTACATCAAAGATTATGATGGTGATTATGGTTTTGACAATGTAAGATTCAGATTCGAATTTGAAATGTCTCCTGATGGAAAACATATTATTAGACCTGTAAGCGAAGTTAACCCTCATGAAATAAACGCAACTCATGAACTTCTCACAAGAGAAGCAAAACTTCTTGGTGAGTGCTTTGGATATAACAAAGAACAAATAAAAATACTTTTCAAAGAATTTTACAAGATAGTGTTCCTTTGGTACACGGTCCTAAAATACCCTTTGAAAGACCTAAGGTATCTTGTCAAAATTGGTTACTTTAAACACCCCGAAGAAATTGTAGACTTTGTAATCTTGCATGATGATTTTAATGTTTCTGATGAAGTATTAGCTTATGTTTATAAGCCTTATATGGATGGAGTAGACGAAAAGTATTCTGATGAAGAAGAAGACCAAAATCTAGATGAGAATGAAGAAGAGAATAACTTCAAGACTTTAGACTACGACTCCTTCGAAGATTCAAAAGATGATTCAAAACTTATAAATATTCTCTCTTATGACAAAGAAAAAGAATACCAACTCCTTGAAAGACTCTCTGAAATAAATAAAAAGTTGAAGTCAGAATCTCTTAGTAAAGAAGAAAGGGAGAGATTAACTGAGGAAAAGAAAGCAATTGCTTCTCAAATAAGGAAAATGAGAGAGGAATTTTTAGCTGAATGTGGTCTTACTTATGAGGAATTTGTGCTATTAAGAAGAGCAAAGCACTATGAAACAAATTGGGGTTATGTGAAATATCCTTTATATGAAGAAGAAGAGAAAGACAAATGGGATTTAATAGAAGAACAACTTTTTCAAAAAGCAGTTGAATATGGTAAAAAAATTGAATTAATAAGACAGTCAGAAAATTCAAACACAAATCTCAAAGAAGAATTACAAAAACTTATTGAAAAAAGAAATAAAATTCTTTCTTCCTTGGAAAAAATCAAATGGAAAAGAATGAACTCTGAAGAAAAGAAAGCAGCCAAAATACATAAAATTATAGAAAAAATTTATACTCTTGGAAAAGACAAAAATATTTTAGCTTATAAATTAAGCCTTCAAGCAAAAGAGAAGATAAAGACGCTTAGATCGTATGGTAGAAAACAATGTTTATATACTTATCTTAATCAAGTATGGCAGAAAAGAAAAGAAAGATTTGAAAATCTTTTTCCCACAAAGTGTTTTTCAACTAAGCAATTAGCACTTTTTTCTGACTCTAACTCAAAATAATTTTGACTTAGACTTAAAATAATTCTGATTCAGAATGATTTTGATTCAGAATAATTCTAATTCAAAATAAAAACTAAATAAAAGGAGGTAGTTATGTTTAACAAAGTATTGTTAATAGGAAGAGCTTATCAAGTTGAAACACGTTATACTGATGAAGGTTTAGCTATTTTAACCATGAGTCTTGCTACCTGGGACTCTCCGCAGGTCCAATATCACAGGATTGTCTACTTTGATTCAACTGGGGAAAGAGCATATAAGTATTCTGAAATCTTAAACAATCCTAAATTTAATGGATATCTTTTGATTGAAGGACAACTGAGATATAGGACTTACACAGCAAAAGATGGAACTAAAAGAAG
>JBMFQU010000011.1:17398-19595 GCA_049968435.1 Brevinematia bacterium
ATAGCTAAAACTATAAGAATTCTCTCACCAAAAGAAAAAGGAGAGAAAATAAGAGAAACAGAACAAATGAAAGAAACAAAAGAAGCAAAAGAAACGAAAGAAACAAAGGAAACGGCTAAAACTTTAATTACTGAAGATATAATTGAAGAAGAACTTATCGAACTCAATGACACTGATATTCCTTTCTGAATTTTTTTGAATTAAATGATATTTAAAATAAAGTCTAATTTTTATGAAAAAGTCTGAAATATTGAGGTGCCGAATTGATCGGGAAAGTACAAGAAAAACAGAATTCAGAAGAAAAAACTTTTGTAGTTCATGTCAAAGAAGATTCTATCTTTGATCCTGACAATAAAAGGACAATTATTTCTCTTAATGGAACAAAATTAACTATAAATCCCAGTTTAACTCCTTCTTTTCTAAAAGACTTCTACGAATTACTAAATCCCATACAAGCAACTTTTTATTTAGCTTTACAAAAAAAGTTTAGAAACACACCCTTTTCTGCCATATGTGTAACACCTACTTCTTCAGGAAAAACAGGAATCATTCTTATTTATTTGAATCACCTACTTGAAATATATCACCAGCAAAAAAGTGGGCCTGTAGTTGTTTATGTTTCACCACTTAAAGCACTTGCTAGAGAAAAATTTGAAGAGTTTGTAAAAGTTTTTGGTAAAGACAATGTTGAAATGAAAACTGGAGATACTCCTGATAACAAGCTAAAAGGAAAGAAAATTTTAGTATCTACCCCTGACTATCTAAGTCTTGCTATAAGAAACGAGGCTTATTTCACAAAGAATATAAAAGCAGTAATTGTTGATGAAGTACATACAGTACTTGTAAACTTTCAGAATGTTATAGATGAGATTCTTTGGTTCATTAAAGAAGAAGACAAACACTTTTTATTGCTTTCAGCAACTGTACCACTAGTTGAAAAAAGCATTGCCTTTTTTAAACCGAATCTTTTTTTAGAAAGTGCTTGGAGACCTGTAAAGCTTGAAACTAATTATAAATCTTCCCCTTCAATGAAAAATTTTATTCAAGAAGGATTCAAGTTTTGCAAGTTTAAAACTGAAACCTGTAAAAATATCTGTCCGCTTTTAAATCACGGAGGAAAATTAAATGTCACTTCAACTCAATATTTTGTTTTAAGTTCTTTGAAATTAATTGCAGATATTTATTCAAAAGAGAATTTAGACAGGGCAAAGACTTTATTTTTTGTGCATTCAAAGAAAGAGGGATGGAGTTTACTTGAGCATTTGAACAAATACTGTGGTTTTAGTGTATTAAACGAAGATGAATCTGTTCCTTTTGAAATAGAACAGCAAGGCAAAGATAGACCACTATATACTGCTTTTTATTGTGCGGATCTTTCTCCTAAGGAGAGAGTAAAAATAGAAAAGGAGTTTCACAAAAACAAAGATTTTCCTATTCTTATATCTACTTCTTCTCTTGCTTATGGAGTAAACTTACCTGCAGATATTGTAGTAGTTCCAGTAGAGGTAAAAAAACCTACATACAGATATGGTGAACCTATTCTTTTTTATCCAGACTTAATTGATTGTATTCAAATGGCAGGAAGAGCGGGAAGATTTGGTCTTTCTCAATCTCAAAAAGGAACAGTATACTTCTTCTTTAAAAACTCTCTTTCCAAAATGCAGGAAGCAATAGGCTTTATTGAAGACTTTAAAAACTTTCCATACGAAGAAATATTAAATCTTCATGCTGATGCAAGCTCAATAGCAAATCTTATCTTGGTAACAATCAAAAGAAATAAAAATGTTTCTGATATTTCGAAGTATAGCTTTTACACTTACTGTGGAGAAATGCCAGAAGGTAGAATAATACATGTACGTGATAGACTTTTTAGTTACAATTACATAACCTTTGATGCGGAAACAAGAAAAAATGTACTTTCTGAAAAAGGGAATTATTGTCTTGCTTCAGGAATAAATCCTTTTACCCTTGAAAGATTTCTTAAGATCATTCCCGAGATAGAAAATAAAGTAAAAGATTCTTATCTAAAATCAACTCTTATTTTTCTTGAAAGCATTGTTTTATCAGGGATAAATGCAAATTCTACGATCAAGTTATTTTCTTCAAAGATGTCAGGAAAAGAATTATCTAACAATGAAATTATAAAGTGGACGCTTGAATTTGTAGAATCAGAGAGTTCTTATATGAAGATTCCTAG
>JBMFQU010000011.1:19694-22163 GCA_049968435.1 Brevinematia bacterium
AGAATTATCTAACAATGAAATTATAAAGTGGACGCTTGAATTTGTAGAATCAGAGAGTTCTTATATGAAGATTCCTAGGGGGAATCTTGCAAAAAGATTAATTACAGAACAGAAAGACATATTTAGATCATCTATTTTTGATTCATCTAGAGATCTTAGGCTGTTTTCATTAAGAGAAAGACCTCAGATAATAGAGGAACAAACCATTCTTTCATTTTTCCTTCTTATTTCAGGAATTTATTTTTGTTTTGGGCTCCCAAGACCATATTCAGATTTATCTTATATTACACCAAGTGCAATTAACTACTACATAAGAAACCTTCTTTCTTTTCAGCACTACTTTAGCACTTTATCTCCTGCATTTATCTTTTATACATCTCATATCTTTAACCACCAATTGCTAGGAGATGCCTTAGCACTTTTTCTTGCTATGAAGGCTTATTTTAAAGAAAAGCTAAGATTTGGCTACTTCAAAAAGAATTTACTTTCACTTATCTTTCAATACGAAATGAAAAATATCCTTAAATATCCTGATGACTTTCTTTCTTTAAAAGACAAATTGACAAATATTGCAGAATATGTAGCTTTAAACAGAAAAGAACTTTACGAATTTGTTAAGCAGTACTTAGAAATGCATCTTGGACACAGACAAGCCTATTTCAAAAAGAATATTGATACTGAAAAGATAAAAGGTGAATTTTTAGATTTTAAAGAAAAGCTAGATATATTTACTTCAGAGGTTCTAAAAAATAACTTCCTCAACCAAATAGAGGATCATGATATTTACAGTACTGAAATTTGTGAGCTTATAGCGAGAAATCTTGGAAAGAAATTTAGTTCAACGGAAGAAACTAAAAAGTACATAAGTTCTTATTTTAAGTTAAGAAACCTTGCAGTTTCAAACCTAGTAATTTAAGATGAAAGAAGTTATTAAACTCTATAAGCATCAAGAGGAGGCGATTGAATTTCTTGAGAAGAAGGATCTTAGGGGTTATATAGCGCTTCCTCCTGGTCTTGGAAAAACTCTTATTGTTGCAAGTCTTATTAAGAAATACAAACCAAAAAGAGTGCTTATTCTTGCACCAAAGAGTGCTCATCAAGTTTGGAAAAAGGAACTAGAAAGACTTGAAGTTCCTTCTCAGAGTTATGTTCTTTACACTTATGAAAAATTTCTTTCTGAGCATAAGAATAAGCTTAATGGCAACCGAAGGAGTGTTCCGTATTATACTGACTTTTTAGTTCTTGATGAAGCTCATAGAATAAAAAACATAAAAGCAAAAACAACGCGACTTCTTCTTAATTATGGAAAATACAGAATACCAAAGATTTTACTCTCTGGAACTCCTTTTAAAGAGATTATAGATCTTTATGCCCAGTTTTTTGTTATAGATCCTGGTATACTTGGAAAATGGAAAGAATTTGTAAACGCTTATTTTGTAAGAGAGACAAATCCTTTTGGTGGAGTTGAATATATTCCTTTAGATGGAACAAGAGAAAAAATTTTAGAGAAGATATCTCCTTATTTTTTCAAAAAAGAAAGAGATGAGATAAGGGAGCTTGAAAGAATTGAGGTAAGTTATACTTTTGAGACTCCTTACCAGTATTCTTGGGAGGCTTTTAAAGCTGGGATTGCAAAAAACATTTATGAAGAACTTAAAAATGAGTATGGAGATGACTTTGATTTAGAGGATTTTTCTGAAGGAGAGTTTCTTGAAAGATTTGCAGAGGAGATAAAAGGAGAGTTTATTAAGTTTTATAAACTAGCGGAGGTAAATAACAGAGAAAAGCATCTTTTTATAAAAGAGTTTGTTTCGGACTATCCTGACACTGTGGTTTATACGTTTTTTGTTGAGGAGGCATTAATTCTTTCGAAGATGTTTGACTGTTATGTAATTACTGGGAAGACTCCTTTTAAGGAAAGGGAGGAGATAGTTAGGAAGCAAGACAAACCTATAATAATAACTTCTGCTCTTTCAGAGGGGGCTAATCTTGATCGATATGGAACACTTATTTTTTCGACGATACCTTCTTCTCCGATACGATTTGCACAAGTTGCAGGAAGAATAGATAGACTTTCTCAAAAAAACACCAAAATTACTTACATTTATCTTCTTGACGAATACAATGCTCGCATGCTTGATCTTCTCAAAGGAAGAAAGACAGTTTACGATTTGTTCTCGGAAGTCTTAAGATCTAAAAAAACCACCTCTTCTCATTCTCAAGAAAGTTAGTTTTTTCATTCCTAATTTAAGAATTTTTACTTCTAACTCAAAAGATTTCACTCCTAACTCGAAAAATTTTACTTCTAGCTCAAAAAATTTTATTCCTAACTCAGGCATTTCTAACTCGGAAGATCCTACTTCTGATTCAAGAGATTTCATTTTCAACGAAGATTTCATTTTCAGCAAAGATTTTACTTCCAACCAAAATTCCGTTTCTAACAAATATTCCACTTTCAACAAATATTCC
>JBMFQU010000011.1:22263-28482 GCA_049968435.1 Brevinematia bacterium
ATTTCATTTTCAGCAAAGATTTTACTTCCAACCAAAATTCCGTTTCTAACAAATATTCCACTTTCAACAAATATTCCGCTTCCGACAAATATTCCACTTCCAACAATTATTTCACTTTTAACAAATATTTCACTTTCAACAAAGCTTTTGCTTCTAACAAAGTTTCCATTCCTGACTTAAAAATTTCAAACTTTCTTTTTTCACAAACTCTCTTTTTTCAGAAAGTTATTTTCAAAGAGGTACAAATAGATGCTAGAAAGGCTTATTCTTTCAAGGAGATTTTCAAGGAAGTTTCCAAGAGAGTTTTCAAGGGGAAAAAGAGACCACTTAAAATTTAAAAGGTCTAAAAAAAGTGAAACCAAAAATTAAACAAAGGAGGGAGTTATGGCAGTCAAAGGAAATTACAAAAGAATCAAGAAACTTGTAAAAACCTCACTTTCCGCGAATCTTCCAGTTCTTATTCTTGGGCATCCTGGGTGTGGTAAATCTACTATGGCAAAGGAATTAGCTCAAGAGTTTGGACTTCCTCTCATTGATATAAGGCTTGCACATGAAGATCCTGCTGAGTTAACAGGAGTTAGAGTTCCAGATAAAGATACAAGTAAGCTTGTAGTTTATGTTCCTGACTGGGTTCCAACTGATAAACCTGTATTTTTGTTTCTTGATGAGATAAATGCAGGTGTAACAAAGCTTCATCAGGCATGTGCATATCAAATTGTTCTTGATAGAAGAGCAAAAAGTGTTCCTTTTCATCCTGAAACCAAAGTAATAGCTGCTGGGAACTTAGAGGAAGATAATGCAATTGTAACTCCTCTTTCTCAGGCTCTTAATAATAGGTTTGTTCATTTTGAACTGGTTCCTGATATTGATTGTTGGCTTGATTGGGCAAAAAATGTAGGTATTACTCCTGTTACTAGAGCCTATATTGCCTTTAGAGGAATTAAAGGACTTTACAATAATACTGGAGAAAGGGCCTTTCCTTCTCCAAGATCAATTGAGATGGCAGATAAAGTTTATCGTGAAGCTAAGAAAGCAGGTTTGAAAAAAGATGAAATTAGAGATCTTATTGCTGCTTGTATTGGTCAAGGAGATGCTGTTCAGTTTATAGCTTTTGAAGAGATATATTCTGAAATAAAAATTGAGGATGTTGTTAAAACTGGAATTATTCCGAAAAATGGAGAAGTTAGCTTCCTTTATGCACTAACTTTTGGTATTGCATCTTTTGTAAGGGACAAACTTAGTCCAAAAGATATTCGTAAGTATGAACATGGTCTTACAAGATTTGCTATTTCAATTCCTCGTGAATATTTAGTCCTTTTTGTAAAGGAAATTGCCGATAAATCAAATATTTTTAACGCTATAGTAGAAATTTTCATGAAAAACAAGGAATTACTCAAAGAAATTGATATTATCCAGGAAAGTATAAAAAACTTCGAATAACCAAAGCATTTTTGAGTTTATTTGAGTCTAGAAACCATGAAAAAAAAGAAACAAAGCAAAAAAGAACAAAGAAAGAAAAAAGAGCAAAAAAAGAAAAAAGAACAAAAAAAGAAAAAAGGAGAGAACAATGGAAACAAAGAAAAGAATAGACAAAAACGAGATAGAAAAAAGTTTTTCTGGAATTAAATCTTATCTTCTTGCTAAGCACCCTTTTTGGGGGACTGTTGTTCTTAATTTACAATTTGTAGTAGATGAAGCTTGTCCAAGTCTTGCTGCAACAGATTGTCATTCGAAAATATATTTTCATCCTGTAGTATTTACACTACCTACTGAAGAGATCAAATTTATAGTTTTTCACGAGCTTTTGCATGCTGTTCTTATGCATTCACAAAGAAGGGGGAGGAAAAATCATATTCTTTGGGGATTAGCGTGTGATTATGCAGTTAACTCTATCTTGATTAACGAAATGAATATGAAGATGCCTAAAACTTATCCAGGACTTTATGATGAAAAATTCAAAAACAAATCTGCCGAAGCAATATATAACGAACTTTTAGAAGAAGCATCAAAAGAAAAATCTTATGTAGTAATTAACCTTCCTTCTTTAGAAACATGTAACGGAGAAAATACAGAACACACAGAAAACACTGAACACACGGAGAACAATGAACACACAAAGAACACCGAACACACGAAAAACACCGAAAACACCAAAAATACAAAAAATACACAAAAAGTATTTGAAGTTAGTATTTTTGGATCAAAAGAAATTCATGATGAGGAAAAGATTAAAGAGATTTTATCAAGTGGAAAGTACATTGAGATTAAGGAATTTAACCCATTAGATCTTAAGGAAAGTACTAATCCAAGGGAAGAAATTTCAAGGATGAAAGATATTATAGCTCAGGCTCATCTTATTCAGACAAAATTTGAAAGGACCAAAGGAAGTGTTCCTGGAAGTGTATGGGAATTTGTAAAGAAGATAGTTGAACCAAAAATACCTTTTGAAGTACTTCTTTCTAGGTACACTTCTGAAATAATTGCAGGAAAAACTGAATTTTCATACACACCGATAAATAAAAAGCATTATCTTGAATTTGGAGCTGTCTATCCAACTTTATCAAAAGAAGAGGTTCCAAAGGTGGTTTTAGCTATAGATACTTCAGGAAGTATTAGTTCAGAAGAACTTAAAATCTTTGCAGGAGCTATTAAAAAGCTTTCGACTTTAACTCCAGAAATTACAGTAATAACTTGTGATTGTGACATACGCCAGGTGATTAAATCAAATGAGATTGAAAGTTTTCTAAAAAACTTGAAATTTAAGGGTCGTGGGGGTACTTCTCATATACCTGTTTTTGAGTATATAAACAAACATATTGTAAATCCTGATGTAGTGATTTGTCTAACTGATGGTTGTTCAGATTATCCAGAAAAGAAGCCAAAATATCCTGTAATTTGGGTATTAACTCCCAGACATCAAGAACCCCCTTGGGGAATAAAACTAGTCCTTGAAGATAGAAAAGATCCTTTAGAAGAAGATATTTAAAAAAACAATCTACTGAAAGTCATATTATCCATTCACTTACCTATTTTCTCAGGAATGCAAAAAGCAGAATACAAAAGGCAAAAACAAAAAGCAAAAACAAAAAGCAAAAACCAAAGAACAGGTCTATAAAAAGCGAAAAACAATAAAAAAAGGGTGTAAGGACTATGCAAAATAATTCAGATTATACAACAAAATTATTAGGAGAATTTTTTGAATATATAAAAGAACTAGAGCATCACCTTTATTTGCTTTCGCTGAATATCTTGAGTGGTGAGATAGATCAAGCTAAAAAATTTGCAAGAAAGAGTATCTTACTTCTCAAAGAGAATGGGATCGAAAAAATTTTAACTAATTTGAAAGAAGAAATAGAACAAAAAATAAAAGAAAAATGAAAGAAAGAACAAAAGAAAATGAAAACTTAAAAAAATAAACAAGAGGAGGTGTACATATGAACGAACTTAAAAATTGGGAAGAATTTGAGCAATATCTTGTTACTACAAGGTATTCAGTCCGTAATCCAGAAAATGGAACTCCAATTGAGAAAAACTGGAGAGATATAACAACTAGAATAGAAAAAGCCCTAAGATCCAATCCTGGAATTCTTGATCCTCAGATTTTAGATAAGATAATCAATGCTATAAAAAATAGATACATTATTCCTGCGTCTCCATTTCTTATGACTTTTGGAAATCCTTATACTCAACGAAAGGGGTATTTTTCTTGTTATCCTCTTGGGTATGTTGGTGATTCAATGAGAGAAATATATGACACGTGTGATCTTATGATGCAAATTTATATTCGTGGAGGTGGGGTTGGTATAGATATTTCAAAGCTTAGACCGAAAAATTCTCCTGTTGATCAAAAGCAAGGAATTTCAAGTGGACCTGTTGGTTTTCTTCAGCTTTTTGATGCGGTAACTGCAACAACAAATCAAGGAGGAAGAAGAAGAGGAGCTCTTCTTGTTCAAATGCACTGGAAACACCCTGATATAACAAAATTTATAAAAGCAAAAGCAATTGTTCCTCATCTTTCAAAGGTGATATATCAGTTTCCTGAAGAAGATAGAATTGATGTTCCTCTTCAAAACATGAACATTTCAGTTGTTGTTGATGATGAATTTTGGGAAAAAGGTCAAGAACTTTTTAATCTTATAGCAGAAAACGCATGGAGATCTGGAGATCCTGGACTTCTCTTTTTAAGCAACATGAGGAGATTTTCTCCTTTTAATCCAAAGGAATATGGGGATGAACACGATCCAGCATTTAGCAATCCTTGTGGTGAATATCTAGCTCCTGCCTTTACAGCATGTAACCTCATTACTATAAATGTTGCAAAAATCGCAAAAGAATCTCTCATTAGTGAAAAAGAATTTGACTTTGAAAAGTTCTATAAAAATGTTTCATATTATGCTCAGCTTGCAAGTTTTCTTGGAAGTTATCTTGTTGAGCTTGATGAAGGTTATCCTACTGAAGTTATAAGAAGAAAAACTCAGGAGGTAAGACCTGTTGGAGTTGGTATGACAGGATTTCACACAGCACTTCTTCTTGCCTATGATGGTTATGTTATTTATGGAAAAGATGAAAAGGCAATAGAATTTGCAGAAAACACTCAAGCAGCACTTACAATTGGAACACTTACAGCATCATCAAAACTCACAAAACAAACAAAGAAATTTTACAAATGGAACCCTGAATACTTATGGCTACATCTTGAAGAACTCAAAGAAGTAGTTGAAAAAAGGAATCTTCCTCTTGAGAATGAGATGGAATTAATAGTAAGTACTGCTAATGAGTTTGGTGGTTTTTACAATGCTATAACAACTTCTCAACCGCCAACAGGTTCGGTTTCTCAATTTGCAAGAGTTGCAGGTGATACAGGGATTGAACCTATGTATGCAATTGAGCTTCAAAGAAAAGTGAGAGATTTTTATACAAATGAATGGAAAACTGTAACCATAACAACTGAGTATCTTATTGAAAAACTTGAAAACAAAGATTTTAGAAAAAGAGTAGAAAAGCAACTTGCTTATGTTTTAAATCCAGAAGATCAACTTGTTATGCTTGAAGCATTTCAAAGGTTTATTCACACAGGTGTTTCCAAAACAATAAATGTACCTCAGAATACAACAGTGGAACAAATAAAAGAACTCATAGTAAGATCAAAGAATGCAAGGCTAAAAGGTTTTACTGTATTTAGAGAAGGATGTAGAGTTGATACTGTATATATTTCTCCGAAGGAAAAAGAATCAAAATCTACCAAATCTGAAACAGTTCAAGAAACAGAACTTGCCCCAACGAGAGAAGCTTTTGTTTATGAAGTTAAAGGTACGGTTAATGCATATGTGACTACAACTTTTGATAAGGAAAAAAGAGTAAGAGAAGTTTTCATTTCTGTTGGAAAGGCAGGAACCACTCTTAATGGAATGTTTCAAGCTTTTGGAAGAGTCATTTCAGTGACTCTTAGAGAGCATCCTGAACTTGTTTATAGGATAATTAACACTCTTGAAGGAATAGAAACTGGTGAGTTTTACAAATGTGATGGAATAACTGGAAAAAGCTTACCTGATATTATTGCAAAAATAATAAAAGATGCCCTTGAAAGAGCAAAAGCAAAAAATGAGAATTCTTCTATTGATTGTGATTTTTCTACCAACAGCAAGCCTATAGCTGAAACTTCAGATAAAGAAGGTGATCTTTGTCCAGTCTGTGGTAGACTTTCTGTTTATAAAAACGGAAGCTGCAAAACTTGCAGAGAATGTGGTTTTACTACCTGTTAAAAACTCCAATTAGTGTCAAGCGCCATGCCAACAGAATCAACAGAGCTGATAGAACCGATAAAACTAGCAAAAGAAGCAAAAAACTTAGAAGAAGTTATTTCACATGAAATAGAATCAATTAAACGAGAAGTTTTTCTTATCTTAGATGGAAATCTTGACAGTTACTTTTTAAAAGAATTTTTAAAGCACTGGCCGTATAGATTGCTAGAAGAAAAAGCTAACGTTCTTCTTGATACTCTTTTAAACAATCTTATGAAAGAGGTTTTAGAAGAAGTTAAGAAAATGCCTCTTAACTATCAATATGAGTTTATTAAAGAGGATTTAAGAAACAAGATCAAAACTAAAGTACTTTTGAAAGGCAAGAGTTTCAAACCTCGACCTTTAAAATTTAAAGAAAAGGAAACTTTGTTAGACAAGGTTGTTGTTGGAATACAAGGAACTATTATTGGTACTATAG
>JBMFQU010000012.1:0-26938 GCA_049968435.1 Brevinematia bacterium
TGCCTTCTATAATGAAATTGCTTTTACTCCTAATTGAGTTAAGAATTTTAAGAAAATTATCTTTGTTCCCTAAGCACCCTTTGTAGAAAATTCGCCTCCTTTTAATACCTCTTTTTAGCCGTTCAAAGTAAGCTTAGCCTTCTCTGCTTCCAATAAGCAAGTAAATTAATAAAGATTCATTCCCTAATAGGGGTTATAAATCGTTTTTAGTATTCTTACTTTAATTGTTTAGAGTAGGTAATATAAGATTTTCAAACAATCTTAACAAGGATATTGAGTTCTTATAAAAATAACTAAATGCTAATAATTTAATATATTGAGAATTGGGGATAAGCAATTTTCTTATAGAATGGAATATATTCACATTAGGTTTTGAAAGCAAGAGTAGGTTAAAATTTTATGATTTACTGGAGTAAAAGTAAAACTATTCGCTAAATGAAAATTAAGGAATATGGGAATGGAGGTATACAAAAGTAGTCGAAGCTTCTTTATGAAAAAGAGTTAAAATTTTTAAAAATAGTTGATTATCTTGTTAATTATTATTTAGAATTCGTTATTGGAGAGGTATATTTATGGAGAAAATATTAAAAGATAAAATTATAAATACTTTTATAGAGATTGATCCTGAAAGATGTAAAGGTTGTGGTTTATGTGTTGAGGCGTGTCCTGAGAAGGTTATAGATTTTTCTAGTAAATTTAATTCTAAGGGTTGGATATATGTTGAACCTTTTTATAATGAAAAATGTACAGGTTGTAGGAGATGTGCTATAGTTTGTCCTGATGTTGCAATAAAGGTAATTATGGAAGTAAAACCTATTAAGGAGAATGTTGTATGAAACAACTTTTAAAAGGTAATGAAGCTCTTCCTGAGGCAGCAATCATTGCAGGTTGTAGGCATTACTTTGGTTATCCTATAACCCCTCAAAATGAGATAACTGCTTACATGGCAAAAAGAATGAAAGAAGTTGGAGGTGTTTTTTTGCAAGCTGAAAGTGAGATTGCGGCTATAAATATGGTTTTTGGTGCTGCTGCTACAGGTGTTAGAGTTATGACAACGACTTCTTCTCCTGGATTTAGTTTGATGCAAGAGGGAGTATCTTATCTTGCTGCTGCTCATTTACCTTGTGTTTTGGCTAATATAATGAGAGGAGGACCAGGATTAGGTAATATAGCTGGATCTCAGGGTGATTACTTTCAGGCTGTAAAAGGTGGTGGACATGGAGATTACAAACTCATTGTTCTTACACCTGCATATGTTCAGGAGATGGTAGATTTTACTATCATGGCTTTTGATCTTGCCGATAAGTACTTGATACCTGTATTGATTTTGGCTGATGGTATTGTTGGACAAATGGTTGAACCTGCTGAATTTCCCGAAAATTATGTTCCTAATGTTTATGATAAACCTTGGGCTTTGACAGGTGCTAAAGATAGACATAGGAATGTTGTTAGGACGCTTTGGCTTGATGATTATGGAGTTGAGGAGAATAATATAAGACTCCAGCAAAAGTATGCTAGAATAAAGTCAGAGTTTGTTATGTATGAAGAGTTTATGACAGAAGATGCTGAGGTCATTTTAGTTGCGTATGGTACTCCTGCTAGAATTTGTAAATCTATAACCGTTAAGATGAGAAAAGAAGGATATAAAGTTGGTACATTTAGGTTACAAAGTGCTTTTCCTTTTCCTGAATATAGGCTTATGGAGCTAGCTTTACAGAAACATTTAAAAGGGTTTTTAGTTGTTGAAATGAGTGCAGGTCAGATGGTAGAAGATGTTAGACTTTCTGTTAAAGATTATAAACCAGTTAATTTTTACGGTAGAATGGGAGGTAATTTACCTGAAGAAAAAAGGATAGTTGAACATATTTTTGATTTGATGAAAATTAAAGTTTAATTTTTAAGGGGGTTATTTATGGAACTTAAATTACTTTTTGATAAACCTAAAACAATGTCAGACAATAAAACCCATTATTGTCCAGGTTGTGGTCATGGTGTTTTACATAGATTAATTGCTGAAGTAATAGATGAACTTAATATTAGAGATAGGGTTGTAGGGATTGCACCTGTTGGTTGTGCTGTTACTGCTTATGATTATTGGAATATCGATATGAGTGAAGCTGCCCATGGTAGAGTTGGAGCAGTTGCTACTGGTATAAAGAGAGCTAGACCAGATTTAATAGTTTTTGGTTACCAGGGTGATGGTGATCTTGCTGCAATTGGTCTTGCTGAAACTTTACATGCTGCTAATAGAGGTGAAAATATAACAATTATTTTTGTTAATAACGCGACATATGGTATGACAGGAGGACAAACCGCACCAACTACTTTGCCAAATCAAGTAACTAGAACTTCACCCAATGGTAGAGAGCCTTCAAAGGAAGGTTATCCTATGAAGATTTCCGAAATGATTGCCTTGTTTGAAGCCCCCGTCTATGTTGAAAGAACTATGGTTACTTCTTTTGAAACTATAAATAAAACTAAACAAGCAATAAAGAGAGCGTTTCAATTACAACTTGAAAATAAAGGATATAGTTTTGTGGAAGTACTTAGTGCCTGTCCTAATGAATTGCATCTTACCCCAGTAGAAGCCAATAAATGGATAGAGAATGAGATGACAAAATACTATCCTTTGGGAGTATTTAAGGACAAATATGGACTTGTAAAGAAAATTTAGTACCACTCTTTTTTTAGTATCTTACTCTTAAGATAGTCTTTTTCTTTAACTACATTGTTTTCAGGTACATAAGGTGTTGTGAAGTCTAATTTACCTATTTTACTTACGTATCCTTTTGATATTTTTGTTTTCTCTTCCTTACCATTTAAAGTTATTTTTTTATTCTTCTTATCTATTGATATTTCTAGCTTTTTAGTCATAGTAGTTGTGAAAGAGTATTTGTTTCCTTCTTCATCTGTATAAATAAATTCAAGAGAAGTTTTTGAATATTTTTCTGGCGATACTATTACTTTTTGATAATTTTTTGTGTTATTAATAATTACATTAAGGTAATTATTGTTAAATCTTAGATTTGCATTTACGTTTGTTATAGCTTCTGGTATCGAAGGTGAGAGTATGATTTTGTTTTCTAATAATCTTGGCTTGAAACCAATAAAATCTTGGTACCAAACTCTTGAAAGTTCTGCTACACTCCAAGCTTGGGAATATGTACCTGATAGTTTTATTTTACCATTAGGTTGAGGTACTGCGTCTATAAGTTCGCTCAATGTTCCAATGTATCCTTCGTTTATTACTTGATTAAGTGTATTTGTAAAAAGGCGGTAGGCTAAATCTACATATCCAAATTTTATAAGAGAAGTTATTGTAAAACCGTTATTCCATATCCAAACTGTGCCATTATGATATGCTGAATCTTTATGGTAAAGTTCCCATTTCTCGTGCCATGGATGAAAAAATTCATCCTTTGGAGAAAGAGAGGCTATGCCGTAAGGAAAAAGTAGTTCAGTTATGGCATTTTTTAGTATATAAATCTCTTTTTCTTCTCCTACTATGCTTTCTTTAGGTAAACTTACTACCATAAGCATATTAGGTCTTACTTTAAAATCTTTAAATCCATCTTTTCTTATTCTATCTGCTATTCTTTTATTCTCTTCGTCCCAGAATAGCTTTACAAAGTTCTCTTTAGCTTTTTTGTATAAAGCTAACCATTTCTCTTCGGAGGTTTTATCCTTCATGTATCTGGCTAATTTTATACCAATTTCTAACGAATTTATCCATAATGCTTGAATTTCTACTGCTCTATTACCTCTTGGTGACCATGACTCTTTGCCTTCAATTCTTGCATCCATCCAAGTATCAGCATCATCATGTGTAAGTAGTCCATCCTCATCTACGAAGTTTTCAATTGCCCCTTCAATTGCTGTTTTTACGTTATTGTATATTACTTTTATGAATTCTAAATCCCCTGAATAGTCAATGTACTCCATAACTTCTCTTATAAACCAAGGTGTTCCATCTGTTGTATTGTACTGTACTGAGGTTTCGCTAGATATAAGGTTAGGTACTCTACCAAAGGTTTTTGTTTTTGTTAAAATTTCTTTTATTTCATATTTACCTTTGTTTTCAGTTAAAGTAGGAGATTTACTTATTAGCTCTTGGCTTGAGGAGAAAGATTTACTGAATAAAAATGAAGGTACAGTTATGAAAACTTTGTTTTCAGTTTTTCTTATACCAATATTCTTATTTATTTTTCTTACATCTTCTATTATGTTTTTTAGAAGTTCTTTATCATCAGATGTAATTTCAATTGATAAATTACCTATATCTTGGTAATTCCCAAAGTTTAGTACTATCTCTTTTGCATCTTTGAAGTTTCCATTCACTAGTGTGCAGCCAGCTAAAGAAATAAATGTATCTCTACCCCAATTGTTTTTAAACCAAGGTAATCCAGCCCATATTCCTTTTCCGAATTCTTCTACTACAAATCCATCAGAAGAATAAAGGAGCCAATATATTGGTTTGTCAATGTTTTCTTTGAGATTTGTCTCAAATGGGCTTCCCAATACTCTTGAAGCAAGTTCTTTTTTATAGTTTTCTATGAAACTAGATATATCTCTTATAACTTCTGTTGCTTTTTTTATACCTTCTTCTTCACTTTTTGAAAATACTACTACGAATGATATAGATTTTGTGTTTTCTTTGCTTTGAAGTAATCCTGAATTACCAAAGTTTGGCGATACTCTGATTTGACTTAAAATATTTGTTGATTCTAGTAAACTTATTTCTTGATTAGCTAAAATTATAGTATAAGAAGGTACTTCCCCAGATATTTTTTCGTTTTTTATAACGATTCCGTTTGTTAGAGATTTTACGGAAATATCTTTTTTAAACCAGTTTAGTAAAGATATAATACCAAGCTTTGAAGGTATTTCTGATTCTACTTGTATTATAACATATTGCTTTCCTTGAATTATGAACATTCTTTCCTTTGCATTCTTAAAGTGAGTTTCGAAAAAAGAAGGATAGATGACTTCAAATTCTCCATCTTTTCGGTTAAGTGCTTTTTCGTCTTGAGTTGATACGAAATCTCTAAAAATGACGGTGTTTTTGACTTTATAACCTTCACCAGCGGTGTAGGAAAATGTTTTACTTTCAAAGTATCCATCAACTCTGTCGGTAAATACGAAACTTCTTATATCTTTATTAGTCAGTATTACTTTTGAAGTTTCAAAAAACTTATCATAAGTGTAAGGATAAGATAAACCAACCATAACAAAAGTTATCAAAATTGTTAATATTGCTTTTCTCATAGTCTCCCTAGTTAAATTTAAACGATCTTTTTATGCTTTCACAATTATAGGCTATTTTAGAGTGGTGTAAGGAAGTATCAATTAAAAACAAGGGAGCGAAATCATACTTAAATATTAAAAGGAAATCTCAAAGTTTGTGTAATAACTGTAGTTCTTATAGTCAGTGTAGTAAAGATTAAAATAATTAATACTATCTTTGATTTTATTATTCTCTAAATCTAAATGAAAAGAAACTGCATTCACATAGTTTGTATTTTTAGTTTCTCTCATAGTGAAATAACAAGTCAAAGAGGTAATAATGTTATTCATTTTGCTAAATAAGTTGGAATAATCTTTTTTGAGGTTATTTTTTTTTGATAAATGAATATATTTTATTTATAATAATAACTACAGGAGGATGGTATGATAATTGTTTTGAAAAAAGAAGCTACTGATGAGGATATAAACCATATTATTAAGAAAGTTAAGGAACATGGTTTAGAAGCACATATTTCAAAGGGTATTGAAAAAATAGTTATAGGTGTTGTTGGAGATGACAATAAAATTTTAAATGTTCCTATTGAAAGTTTTAACAATGTTGAGCAGGTAATAAGAATTACAAAACCATATAAGCTTGCCAGTAGAGATTTCCATCCACATAACACTGTAATAGATGTTGGAACTGTTAAAATAGGTAGTGATGAACTTGCGGTTATTGCAGGTCCTTGTAGTGTTGAAACTAAGGATCAAATAACTTATGTAGCTAAAGAGGTCAAAAGGTATGGTGCTAACATACTTAGGGGTGGTGCTTTTAAACCTAGAACTTCACCTTACTCTTTTCAAGGGTTAGGTAAGGAAGGTCTTGAATTACTTAAGATGGCTAAAGAAGTTACAGGTCTTCCTATTATCACAGAAGTTTTGGATCCTAGAGATGTTGAACTTGTAAATGAGTATGCTGATATTTTGCAAATAGGTACTAGGAATGCCCAAAACTTTCCACTTCTCAAGGAAGTAGGTAAGATAAGAAAACCTGTTTTACTAAAAAGAGGCCTTGCAATGAAGGCAGATGAATGGGTTATGTCGGCTGAGTATATTATGGCAGGTGGAAATTACAATGTTATACTATGCGAAAGAGGGATAAGAACTTTTGAAACAGCTACTAGAAATACTTTAGATATTAACATTATACCTGTTATGAAGGAGAGGACACACCTTCCTATAATACTTGATCCAAGTCATGCTACAGGTAAATCAAAGTATGTTCATGATATGGCTTTGGCTGCGGTTGCTGCTGGAGCTGATGGTATAATGATAGAAGTACATAATGATCCAGAAAATGCATGGTCTGATGGTGAACAATCCATAACTCCAGAACAATTTGGTAAGCTTATGGAAAAAGTTAAGTTGATTGCTCAAATCGTTGGTAGAAAAGTACCAGTTTTAGCATAAATGAAAGATATTATAATTATTACTTTAGCAACTTTAGCCTTTATTCTTGTGCTTCTGAATAATCTTTTTCTAAATATTGGAGGGATAATTTTATCCCTTCTTTCTATAATTCTATTGATATTAATTAGAGATATAACGATAATATCTAAAGTTTCTGTAGTGATTTTGTCTAGTTTATCGTTGATTCTGGGTATTTTGTGGTTTTTTGCTTTTTAATTTACCAATCTACATATTCTAGAATTTTCAAAACCACTTCTTCAAATGATATACCTGCTGCTTTTGCCATCGCTGGAATATCGCTTGTTTCTGTCATTCCTGGTATTGTATTTACTTCTAGAAAGTAAGGTATACCATCGTCTTTTGAAATTATAGCATCAAATCTTACAACACCTTTACAATTTAAAATTTTAAATGCCTTTTTCGTAAATTCTACAACAACTTCTTCTTGTTCTTTGCTTATTTCTGCTGGTATTATAAAATCTGTCATACCTTTTGTATATTTGGCTTCATAATCATAGAATTCTTTTTTAGGTCTTAATTCCATTATTGGAAGTACTGTTATATCATCTCCTTTTCCTATTGCACCTATTGTTATTTCTGTTCCTATGATTGCTTTTTCAGCAAAGGAGTTGGGATGCCTTCTTAAATAATTTCTTATCTTACCTGATAGTTGATCTTCGTCTCTTATTATTTCTACACCTACGCTTGATCCTTCGTCAACTGGTTTTAGGACCACTGGTAGTCCTAGTTTTAGTATTTCTTCGTAAGATTTATCTGGATCTTGGGGTTCTAACCTTATGTACTGTGCAGTTGGAATACCATTTGCTCTAAATAGTTCTTTTGTTATTATCTTGTTCATTCCTATTGCACTTGTAAGTACATCGCATCCTGTATAAGGTATTCCTAATAGCTCTAATACTCCTTGAATTATACCATCTTCACCATATTTACCATGCAACATTATTACTGCTACATCAATGTTGTCTTTTATCAGCTTTTTGAATATGTTTGCATCAACATCCATCTTTGTAACATTGAACCCTAAATTTACGAGTGCATTATAAACATTCTCTCCTGATCTTATTGATACCTCTCTTTCTGATGACAGTCCCCCCATCAAAATAGCAATATTTTTGGTTTTGTAAAAATCTATTAGATTTCTATACTTATGCTTTAATTCACTCATGATAGAATTATTACAAACTAATACTTTTGTAATCAATTTAATAAATGAATTTTCTTTTATTGTTTAGTTTTCTAATATTCCTATTGATGAATTTTCTTCGGTTAAGTATTTTTTGAATACTTTTTCAATATCTTCCTTTGTTGTTTTTTCACAGAGATTTATGAAGTTATCAAATTCTTTATAATTCCCTAGCATTACTTCACTCCATCCTAATGTTCCTGCTATACCTTTGTTTTTTTCGAAGTCAAAAACTTTGTCAGCCTTTATTTTCTTTTTTGCTATGTTTAACTCTTCTTCTGTTATGGAAGAATTTACTATGGAATTTATCGAGTTTATTAATTCTTCTTTCAGTTTAACTATGTCTGTATTTGGAGTAGGTATTGCTAAAAAGTATGTTATGAAAGGATATTTGCCTATCAATGTTCCTCCATTTACAGAAGCTGCTACCTTTTTTTCTACTACCAGTTCCTTGTATAATCTAGAATTTCTGCCATCTGCTAAAATGTATGATAATACCTCAAGAGCTGCTACTTCATTTGGTGAAGATAAGTAAGAAGGTGTTTTGAAGCCTACTATTACGGCTTTCGTATTGCTGTCTTTTCTTTTTGTAGAAAATTCAACTTTGCCTTCGTTATATTCTAATATATTTTCTATTTCTAACTTTTTCTGATACTGGTTTTTCGATTTCTCATCGAATATTCTTTTTATTTCTTCTCTTATTTTTGTACTATCTATATTCCCTACGACCACTAAAACTGCATTTTTAGGAGAATAGTATGTATTGTAGAAATTTTTAACATCCTCTATTGAGAGATTTTTTATATCATTTTCTAAGCCTATTATTGGTCTTCTATAGTTTATTCTTTTAAAGGTTCTTGATAAGAATTCTTCAAAAAGCTGACCTATTGGATCATCTTCATACCTCATTCTTCTTTCTTCAAGAACTACTTTTTTCTCACTTTCAAACTCTTTTGGATCTATTACTAAGTCAAACATCATTTCTTTCATCATTGATAGTACTTTTAGTGTATATTCTGATGGTATATTGGCATAGTACATTGTGTAATCCCATGATGTTGCTGCATTATCTTCTCCGCCCATTGATTTTATTATTCTTGAAAATTCGCCTGGCTTTAGACTTTTTGTGCCTTTAAAAGACATATGCTCCAATAAATGGGCTAGTCCTGATTTGCCATCAACTTCGTCAATTGCACCAACTTTATACCATAATTGTATTGAAACTATGGGTAAGATATTTCTTTCGACTAGCAAAACTTTTAAGCCATTGTCAAGATAGAATTCTTGAACATTCGTCATACTTCCTTCTCCAATCAAAGGTATTAGCAAAATTAAAACTACTAATATCTTTTTCATGACTGATAAGATAATAAATGTTTTACGTTTTTCAAATCTACTTTAGAAGTATTTCGAAATTAGCGAAGGCTTCGCCTTCACTTCTTACATTAAGGAAGTAATAAAGATCTTTCTTAATAAAGGTAAAGCATTTACTCCTAATAGAAGTTAGGAATTTTAGAAACCTCTTTTTGATCCCCGCCCACCCCCCCCTTAAGTTTTACGCAGGAGGACTTTGTCCTCCTATTGGTACCTCCTATTAGAAGAGGTTGGAAAGTAAAATTTTTACTTCTCTTAATAGAAGTTAGAAATCTTAAAAACTCCTTTTAGTGCCCCACCCGACCTATTAGATTAGCGAAGGCTTCGCCTTCACTGCTTCCATTAAGGAAGTAAATTAGTAGGAGGACTTAAACTTACTTTTGAAACCTTCTATCAGGATAAAGTATAAAGGATACAAACAGTAAGTATTTCATTATTCCAATATGTTTAGAAATCTTAAGAAACTACATTAGAATAGAGTTAAGTTAAGAAATTTTAAGATGTATTATTACTGCATCTAGTTTATTTAAAGAATTAACTTATCTTTTCCTAATACTTTTTTACTTTATATTATTTTTTTTGTTGAAAAGGTTAGTAGATCTATTTAATATTTTACTATATGCTTAATGGAGATTATGTAAGTAATATTTTAAAATTTTTTATTGGAACAAACCAAAATTTATTTTTGATAGTAGATGATCTAAAACTTAAGGCTACTATTCATAAATTAGAGGATCCTTATATATTTATAAAACCTTCCATTGATTTTAATCTTCCTAAACTGCCGTATGGTATTACTTGTTTAATACCTTATGGTAAAGATTTGTTTTATTTTGTTTCAGAGGCTATTGATGTTGATACGCAAAATATTATTAAGGTAGTATCCCCTTCTTCTATACAGAAAAAACATGATAGAGAGTATGAGAGATACAATGTAGAAGGTATTCTTTTTACGAGTATGAATATAATAAAGGATATTGATGAAGAAAAATTTTTAGAAAGACTTCCAAATTCTTTTAGGAAAGTTTTGAATAATGTTAAAGTTAATGAAATTTCTTATGAATCAATTGTTGAAACTATAATGAATATTCTTAGAGAAAGGTATAAAATATCATTGTTTATTGATGAGTATTCTCAGCTACCTTGGTTGAAGTACTGTAGATACAATCATCTAGGACTTGTTATTCCTGATATGAATCCAGATATTTTTCTTCAACCCATTAGGCTTTATGGTTTTGCTAGTTATGGTTATTTTCTAGAATCTTCTAAAAGAAGTATTCTGGATAGAGAAGTGAAGATGGTAATAAATTATCATTCATTAAAGGAAGGATCTTCTTATGTTTACTTGCCTCTCTTCATTGTTGATACTTTGATTGGGTACATTTTCGTGGGTAGTGAGAGGAATTTGAATTTACTTGATATCAAAGATCAAATAGAGCTATTTAAATTACTTGGGTTAGGAGATGTTGCTGAATTGTTTTTCTGTTATGAAAGATTTTTTAAGCTAAATGAACATAGGGATTATCCAATACCAGTTGTTGATATTAGCTTTGGTGGAATAAAAATAAAAATTGACAAGCATATAGCGTACTTTCTTAATAGAGGTGATAATGTTAAACTTTACTTTAAGATTGGTAATAAATTTTTTGAACTTCTTGGTGAAGTGATAAGGGTAGGGTATGAAGATGAGAAGTTTGTAAGTGCTATTAGGTTTTTGAATATGAGTAAAGAAGATTTTTATGTAATTAAGAAGTGGTTTAGTAATATTGAAAGATGGTAATTTTATGGATAGTAAATTGATTAAGTGGTTTTTGATAATAGTAGTTATTGCTATATGGGGTAATATGATGAGAGTTTCTATACCTACAATTATGGATTACTTTAAACAAAATGAGATAAAAAGCCAGGATTCTTTTTATACAGATGTATCTAAAGGTGGTTTTAGTGATAAGAGCCTTGGTTTTGATATTAATAATATTAGAAATCCTTTTGTCGAGAATGAAGATAAATCATTCTCTAAGAAAGATTATTCTAAATCTGAGAAACAAGTTAAATCTCCTAAAGAGGTTGTATCTTTTTTTGACTTAAAAGGGGTTTTTTATGTAAATGGTGAGAAAAGGGCTATACTTGAGGGTAAGGTTGAATTTGGTGTTAGTGGGACTTTTTATGTTAAAGAAGGAGATACTGTCATTGATGAGAAAATTGTTGAAATAGGTGATAACTATGTTATAATCTTAAAGGAAGGTAAGAGGATTGTTTTGTATGGAGTGAGGTAGTATGGATAATCTTGAGAATTACGAAGTTAAGTTTAAAGAGGGGAGTATAATATTTTGTGAATTCGAGCCTGGGGGGGAGATGTATATAATCAAAGAAGGTAAAGTTAGGATTTCTAAGATTCAGAATCAGAAAGAAAAGATAATAGATATAATAGGGCCTGGGGAAATGTTTGGTGAGATGGCCTTGATAGATAACGAAAGGAGAACGGCTACTATAATTGCAGAAACAGATGTTACTCTTATAAGAGTTGATAGAGATAACTTTGAAATGTTGGCTAAAACTAACCCTCAGTGGGCTATAAAACTATTAAAGATATTTTCAAGAAGAATATATGACGCCAAAAGAAAATTAAGAATACTGAGTATAAAAGATCCAGATAAAAGAGTTGTTGAAACTTTAATTATGTTAGCAGAACCTTTAGTAAGAGATGATGCTAAAAGTGTTGTTCTTAACCTATCTAGTGAAGAGATTGCTCATTGGGCTGGTATCTCTCAGAAAGAGTGTGAAGATATACTTGCAAGGTATTATAGAATGGGAAAGATTGTATTAGATAAGGATCAGATAAAGATCAACAACATAAATGACCTTAAGAGATTGTCTCAGAATAAACCAAAGATTTAGTATGAATCAGTGGCTTAAGGATCTTGAGTTTGATAAACTTCTTGAAGAAATTTCTTCTTTTTGTATAACTAAGGAAGGTAGAGAACTTGTTCTTTCAATAGAACCTTTAACCTACCATAGTAAGTACTCTGAAAGTATCCAACTTATTTCTTATCGTCATTCTCAAATTTCAAAGGCTATATTGATTTTGAGTAAAGTTAGCGTTCCGGAAATACCTTATGATACTTTGGATATTTGGAAAAAAGCATCTAAGGAGGGTACATTACTTTTACCTAAGCAAATATATACTATTTATGAATTTCTTTTGAAAACAGTTGAGATTCTTAGATTTATTTCTGATCTTGATGCTCAGTTTTCTGTTATTAGAGATCTAATTTCCTCTGTTGATGTTGATGAAATTTATAAAAATTTTAAGGAACTTGAAAATGCTGTTATTAGATCAATAGATAGAGATGGTAATATCATACGTACTGCTACTGAAAGATTAGATAGGATAATTTCTGAAAAAGAGAAATTAGAACTTATGGTTGTAAGAATATTAAGTGATTTTATAAATGATCCTCAGAATGAAGAGTTTCTTCAAGAAAGATTTGTTACAATACGGAATAATAGATTTGTTATACCAGTTAAAATGGAATATGTAAATGCAATTGATGGATTTGTTCAAGATATATCTTCAACAGGACATACTGCTTTTGTTGAACCTAGATTTGTTCAATCTTATTCTATAAGATATTTGGAATTAGTTGAAGAAGAGAAGGAAGAGATAGAAAAAATATTAAGGGATATTTCGCGTAAGGTAGGTAGATTTTCTGATAGCGTAGATTTAATCATTTCTACCTTAGGTAGGATTGATTTTATTTTTAGCTTGGCTAAGTATGCTCAATTAACTAATTCATCTAGACCTAAGTTGTCATCTAAACCTATTGTTAAGTTAGTAAAGGCAAGACATCCTTTTTTGAAAAACCCTGTACCTATAGATATTGAGGTGGGTAATGGTGAAAACGATTTTGGAGGTCTTATAATTTCAGGACCTAATACTTCTGGTAAAACAGTTTCTATAAAAACAGTAGGACTTCTCGCTGTTATGGCTTTATCTGGTATGCTTATACCTGCATCTGAGGAATCAGTTATAGGTTATTTTAATAAGATTCTTGCTGACATTGGTGATCCTCAAAGTATTGAGAAAGACTTATCTACTTTTTCGGCACATATCATTAAAATAAATGATATTGTAAGATTGGCTGATGTTTATACTTTAGTTATAATTGACGAAATCGGTACTGGTACTGATCCTAGAGAAGGTGAGGCTTTAGCAGTTGCAATATTAAAGTATCTTGCGTCAAAAAAATCAAAGATTTTTGTTGCTACACACTTCTCTTTGGTTAAAAAGCTTCCTTTGCATTTAGATTACTTTAAAAACGCCTATATGGAATTTGATGAAGATAATTTAAAACCTACTTATAGGTTAGTTATGGGGCTTTCTGGTAGCAGTAATGCTATATTGATAGCGCAAAAACTTGGTCTTCTTGAAGAAATTACCACTCAAGCTCTAAGAATAATCGCAGAAGGTATTGATATACACGAGAAGTTTATGGTTGAAATACAGATTGAGAAAAGAGAAGTTGAGAAACTAAAGGAGGAACTTAAGGAAAAGATTAGTGAAATTGAAAAAATTAAGAAAGAGTACAAGAGTAAAATGATAGAGCTTGAGAGTAAGCTAGAAAAGGTTAGGAAGAAAGAATTTGATTCAATACTTTCCGAAATATATAAACTAAAGTCAAAAGTATCTGAGATTAGGAATAGGATTATGAAAGAGAATATAACGCAAAAAGAACTTGAAGAAATTAATAAAGAACTTAATGAACTTTCAAAAGATATTTTGAGAGAAGAAGTAGTAGAATTTGTAAGAATTAAGGAACCTAAAATTGGAGATAAAGTTTTTTCTGCTAAGTTTAATCAAGAGGGGGTTATAACGAAGATATTTTCTGATGGTAAAGTTGAAATTTTAGCGGGTAAGGTTAGGTTAATAACTACTAAAGAGGATCTCTTTGAAAAAGAGTAAAGTTTAAGTTTATTATTTACGATCTTATTCATATAATTCTTGACATTAAGATGTTTCTTATAAATAATTTTACTATACTGAGAGGTAAGTTATGAAAAGGGTGTTAGGAGTTTTTATTGGGTTGCTTTTTGCAACAAGTTTAGTATTTGGTGTTCATAATTATCAAGAGAAGAAAGATTTGGAACAGTACTTTAAAAATTTACCGATTGATGAAAGTTCTGTTGATGAGCTATGTAATGCTGCTTTGAATAGTGATGATGAAGTTGTTAAGATTCTGGCTATAAGAAGGTTAGGTGAGATGTTTGAACAAGGTGCTAAGGGGGTAATTTCTGAGAAAACTTACAAGAAAGCTATAGAAACTCTTATTGCTGGTCTTGAAGAAGGTAATGATAGAATAGTTAGAATAGGTGCTCGACAAGTAAATCCTTTTTGGGAAGTAAGATCTGCGGCTGCTGATGCTCTTTCTAAAGTTAAGGATCCATCCACTGTTCCTAATTTAATTAAGGCTCTTAGGTATGATTCTGATCCTGTTGTTAAGAGAAGTGTTGCTTTAGGGTTAGGTAAAATGAAATCAAAAGAGGCAGTACCTGCACTTATAGATGTTCTTGAAACTACTCCAGACCAAGCTTTAGCCGCTGATATAGTTAGAGCTTTAGGAGAAATAGGAGATAAAAGAGCTTTTGGTGCTTTAGTTAAAGTTATAAGAGGCAATTTCATGCCTAAAGTTAAAGAAATAGCTCAAGAATCGCTTGAAAAAATCCAGTGGGAAGCAGCACCTGAGGAAGTTATAAGGTAGCCTTTTGTTCATTTTGAAGTATTTTTACTTCTTCATATATTTCTTTTAGTTTGTCTTCTTCAAGTTTATTTAGAGTTTTGTTGTTTATTTTGCAGTATTCTTTGAAAATCTCTATAGGATCAGAGATTGATTCATTGAATTTTCTAATATCTACTTTTGAATCTCTCATATTTGTATTGCTGTATTGTACAATTATATTCTTAATTTTCCTTTTTAGCTCTTCTATTATTGACGAGGGTAGGTTTAGTTTATCTGAAATTTTTAACTTTATGAATTTGTTTTCTTTTCCTGATTCTTCATCTATTACTTTGTCAATTTCTTCAATTTTATTTATGTAAATTTGTTTAAATTCAAATTGTTTTGGTAATTTATTAAATTGTATTTTGTTGTTATAAGTACCTATTTCTACTGTTATAACTCCTTTTTCTTCTCCTTTTTCACCAAAATCTATTTCTAGTATACTTCCTGAGTAGTATATCCTGTTTTTGCTTATCTCCTGGTATTTGTGTATATGACCTAATGCCCAATATACAACTTTTTGGAATCCTTGAGTTTTATATATACTAGTTATTGATAGTGTTTTGTTATTATTTACAGTTTCTGTTGAAGAGTAAGTTGCACCTTCTACCTCGTCATGCGATATTAGTACTACATTTTCTCCACAATTTCCCAGCATTTTTTCAATAAAAGTTTCAAATATTTTCTGGTATTCCCCAGAGTATTTGTACCTTGGAATAAAAGGGAATGCTAGGAAATCAATTTCATTAAAACTTGTTATCAAGTTTTCTTTATCTTCTAACAATTTTTCAAAAGATTTAGATCCTGCTGTTATAAGTTTTACTCTACCAACTTTTTTTGCAATAGTGTTAATTGATTCTATTTTGTCGATGCTATCGTGGTTTCCGTTTATTGCTATTATTGGTATTTTTAGATCTCCTGAAACCTCTGCTATGAAGTTATAAAATGACTTTTCTGCGGCTACTGAAGGTATGGGTGCATCAAAAATATCTCCAGCTATTATTACTACATCAATGTTTTGGTTTTGAATAATATTTTTTATTTCATTTAATAATAAAATTTGTTCCTCTATTCTGTCCTTACCTATGTGAGGTACTTTTACACCTAGATGCCAATCTGCAGTATGTAGTATTTTCATATTATATTCTGTTTAATATTTTATCTATCCTTAGTTTTATACATTCTAACATCGCTTCTATAATAATTTTTTTACTCATTTTGCTATTACCTTTCTCTCTTTCTCTGAATACTATTGGTATTTCTACTATTTTAAACCCCTTTGCATATGCTCTGAATTTTAATTCTATTTGAAATGCGTAACCATTTGAATCAATTTTATCCAAGTTAATTTTTTCTAGAACTTCTCTTCTATATGCGTTAAATCCTCCTGTCATATCTGTTAAGTTTAATCCCGTTATTACTCTAGCATATATACTACCTAGTTGACTTATTATAAGTCTTTTTAAGTCCCAATTAAGTATTCTTATACCTCCTATATACCTTGATCCGACAACTACATCATATTCTTGAAGGTATTTATAGAAGTTTGGTATTTCTGAGGGGTCATGCGAAAAATCTGCATCCATTTCCATTAGGTATCCATATCCTTTTTCCAAACCCCATTTAAATCCATCAACATAAGCTCTACCTAATCCTTTTTTACCTTCTCTAACTATAATATTTACTCTAGGATTATTTGAGAAGTTGTTTTTAACTATTTCTGCTGTTCCATCAGGTGATTTATCATCCACTACTAGTACATCTGCTTTTTCAAAAGAATTCAGTGTAGCATTTATGATATCTACAATATTGTCTGCCTCATTGTATGTAGGGATGACAACTAGTATTCTATCTTTGTTAATCATAACTATACCTTTGGTAATCTTTTGTAAACGCTGTTAACTATAAATGGTTTAAATTTTTCAATTATTTTGTCCAAATTATTATCTATTACGAGTTTGTTCTGCTTTAATAAGATGCCGCCTTCTATTTCTGAAGGTAATGTTTCGAAGTTTAATTTTTGCTCTTTTAAAAATATTTCTATGTCTTCTTTGAAATTATTGTAATCTTTTTGTGAAAGATAAATTATAAATTTTTCATTTTTGTTCAAACTAGGTATGGATTTTTTTAGTAGTGCTATTAAGAATTCTTTTTGATTTGGTAATGATAGAAGCTTTTGTTTTGTTCTTTTAATTACCTCTGAGTATATTTTTTCAAAATTTTCTGATATTGTTTTTTTTAGTTCTTTTTGAGTTTCTGATTCAATAAATATTTTTTCTAATTCTATTTTCCTTCTTAATTCATTTTGGATTTTAACTTTTTCTTCTTCAAACTCTCTGTCTATTTTTGTTTTTTCTAATTCGAGTATTCTTTGTTTTTCTTCTTGGGCATTTTTTATAATTTCTAATATTTCTTTTTCTATATTTTCTTCGACTGCTTTTATCATTTCGTTAATTGCCATGCTTACCTCCTAAAGTTTTAGTCCTATTGTTTCTCTTACGATTCTCTTTATTATAGTTTCATAATCTTCGTATTTTTCTATTTTGTATACTGGATCTACCTCAATTATTGCTGGTCTTGAATTGTTTAAGATAAAATCTTCAATTTCTTTTCTTGTTTTTGATGATATATTTTTTGAAATAAGTACGGCGAAAATATTTTTATCTTTTTTTAGTTCTAGTAAGAGGTTTTCTAATTTACTTGCTAAATTAGTATCTTCTAGGTCAATCGCTATCGTTTTTACACCTAAGAACTTAAATATTTCTGAGGTATATTTATCAAATATTCCAGCTATTACCATCTTTCAGCAATTTTCAAAGAGTAGAAGTTTGTTTTGCAAATAATTTTTTTTGAAAAATTTACCTAAATGGTTAATTTGAAATTATTATTTTTGTTAGGTTAATATTGTTTTGTTAAGGGAGGGGCTTTTTTCGTTTAGTCTTTTATCTTGTTTTTTATTATAATTTCTAGATTATGTAAGGAGGGGATTTTATGAAAAGTGGTGTTGAGGTTTCAAAAGATACTCTTGAATGGTTTGGGGGTGATGAACTTAGAGCAAGGGTTTTTATTGAGAAGTATGCTCTTAGAGATTACAATGGTAATGTAATTGAAAAATTGCCGCCCGAGATGTGGAAGAGGGTTGCTAAAGCTATTGCTTCTGTTGAGATGAGTGAAGAAAAAAGGAAGGAGTGGGAAGAAAAATTTTATTGGCTTCTTGAAGATTTTAGGATGGTACCTGGCGGTAGAATAATGTTTGGTGCTGGGCAAGTTGAAAGGAGAGCTACTTTATTAAATTGTTATGTTTTGCCTATAAAGGGTGATAGTATTGAAGATATTTATGAAACTATGAAGGAGATGGCTAGAACTTATTCTTATGGTGGTGGTGTAGGTATTGACATTTCAGTCTTAAGGCCAAAGGGGTCTCCTGTAAATAATGCTGCTTATACATCAACAGGGGCTGTTTCTTTTATGGATTTATATTCTCTTACTACCGGTACTATAGGGCAATCTGGTAGAAGAGGTGCTCTGATGATAACTATTCATTGTGCTCATCCTGATGTTGAAGAGTTTATAACTATCAAAAATGATCCACTTAGAATGAAGGTTAGGTATGCTAATATCTCTGTTTTGATTGAGAATAAATTTATGGAAGCTGTACAAAATAACGATGATTGGGAACTTTGGTATCCTGATATCATAAGAGAAAGAGATTTAGAAAAAGAATTTGGAACCTCTAATATTGAAGAAATTTTAAACCTACTTAGGGAGAGAGAAGATTTTGTTGAACTTGATCTATCTAAAAGGAGTTTTTATCACTTTCCTGATAAAACTTATTTTTATACAACTAATAAAGGAGAAATTAGGAAAAAGAGAGTTTACAGAGTGGTTAAAGCAAAGGATCTCTGGGATAAAATAATACATAATGCTTGGTCTTCTGCTGAACCTGGGGTTATATTTTATACTACTATGAGAACTATGTCAACTTCTGAGTATAGCGATATGCATATACTTACTACTAATCCTTGTAGTGAAATACCCCTTGAACCATATGGTGATTGTTGCTTGGGCAATATTAATTTAGAAAAGTTTGTTGTAAATGAATTTGACAGTAATGTTGAGGTTGATTGGGATAATCTTGAAAAAGCTGTTAGATATACTGTTAGGTTTTTAGATAATGTTCTAGAATATAATAAAGATAGACATCCATTAAAGGAACAAAGTCAAGCTTCAATGAGAAGTAGAAGGATAGGAGTTGGGTTTACTGGGCTTGGGGATATGCTTATAAAGATGAGAATAAGGTATGATAGTGAAGAAGCGATAGACTTTGTTAATGATCTTTTTGATAGAATAAAGAATATTGCTTACGATGAAAGTGTTAATTTGGCTATAGAGAAAGGTACATTTCCAAATTTTGATCTAAAGAAACATCTAAAATCACCATTTATAAAGAAACTTGATAGAAGTGTTATAGAAAGGATAAAACAGTATGGGCTTAGGAATGTAGCAATTTTGACAGTACCGCCTGTTGGAAGTGGTGCTCTACTTGCAGGAGTCACAAGTGGAATTGAACCAGTTTTTGCTTTATCTTACATAAGAAGGAGTGAATCTCTAAGTCAGGAGTTTTTTAAAGTTTACCACCCTCTTGTCAAGAGATATATGGAGAAGTTTGGAATTACTCATGAAGATGAATTGCCTGATTACTTTGTTACTGCACATGAAATAGATCCTTACTTTAGAGTTAAAATGCAAGCAACTATTCAGAAACATATAGATCATAGTATAAGTAGTACTGTTAATTTACCAGAAACCGTAGATGAAAAAACTATAAGTGATATTTACTTTTACGCTTGGAAATTAGGGTGTAAGGGGATAACTGTTTATAGAGAGGGAAGTAGAGAAGGCATTTTGTTGACTGAGGATAAAGCTAATAAGAAAGAGGATAAAGTAGAATTTAAGAGACCTAGAATCCTTAGAGGAGAGACCTTAAAATTTAGGTTACCTCAAGGTGCCTTATATGTTACTGTTAATAAGGATCAAGATGACAGTATAAAGGAAGTTTTTATTAACATTGGTAAAAGTGGTGGTAACGAAAAAGCAGATGCTGAGGCTATTGGAAGATTGATTAGCATATACTTGCAGAAAGGTGGTAATATAGAGGATGTTATAAAACAATTGGAAGGTATAAAAGGTGAAGAAGTTTTTTGGGATGGTGGTATTGCTCTTTATTCAATTCCTGATGCCGTTGCTAAGGCTCTTTCTTTAGTTTATAAAAGTGAATATGCGGAAGAAAAATCTAAAACAGAAAAGATTATTAATACAAGTGAAGATGATAAAAACAGTAATAATGGTGATGTTAAGAATAGTAGTGATGGGAATAATGGTAGATTGAAGGTGGTTAGTTTTTCTACAGGTAAACCTGAAAAGTGCCCAAGTTGTGGTGAAAAAGCTTATGTAAATGAGAATGGGTGCTGGGTGTGTAAATCTTGTGGTTATACAAAGTGTAGCTAAATTACTTTTTCAAGTTGAACAGTATTTTCAACCTTTAGTGTATTGAATAACTTTATACGTGAAGAGAAAGAGTAATTTATAGTTTTATGGGGATGGGTATTAAAGATAAATACCTCATGCCCCTTTTTTATATAGTCGGTTAAAAGTATTGCAGTTTCTTCGTCTAAGTTAGGAGTAATTAGTATTATCGCTGTGCCCCAAGATACTTGAATAGAGATGTTCTGAAATGTACTTTTTAAGTTTGTTTTATTTTGCGGATGAATTTTTGCTAAAACTTCAAGTATATCAGTTATATGTGAATTACCAGAAGATATTGGCATTTCTAAAAATCCTACGGGATTTTCAATCATTGATTTTGATTGAGTTGTGCTTTTTCTCCTTATTTCTCCACTTGTAATAAAACCTACCTCCTGGCCATACTTGTTTAAATCAAATACTATAGTTGTTGCTAATTCTATTGAAAACTCTTCATAGAATTCAGGGTACTTCATGTCATAATCTGGATGGTATAAATTTAAAATAACTACTGATCCAGAAGATACAGAAGGGGTGTAGTAATTTACGTATAATTTGTTGTGTCTTGCTGAAACCTTCCAGTTTATTTTCCTTATCTCGTCTCCTTGCTGATATTCTCTTATTCCTTGTATTTTTGTTATATCCTCAAATATTGGTAATTTGTTTTTTATTTCTCCGTAAGGTTGTAAGATACTTTTCTCTATATTGCTGTAGGCTAATATAGAAGGAAATACTGTCACAAATCCTGTTGTTTCAAATTCTTTTGATATGAAAGTATTCATAAAAATGTCTTTGAATTCTACAACTGTAGGTCCTAGATAATGATCTCCTCTCTTTGTTCCTACTATTCTGTAGTTAAGTGTTTTTGATGACTTTGGTGGTAAGAATACAAAAAAGGTTTCTTTCTGTTTCAATGATAACTCCATACTTGTGTAATCATATACATAAAGCACTATTGGGAATATACTTTTATTGTACACTTTGAGTCCTGCTAATGAATTATCACCATGAAATATTTTGGTAGTTTCAAGGTATCTTTCTATCCTGAAATTTTTAACTACAATTGAGGTATATAATTTATTAAAAACAAATAATAGTGCTATTGCTGAAATGAAAATAGCAGTAGGATAAAAAGGAAAAAGGATTAAAAAGAGTATTACTAATAATGTAAGGATTATATACTTTGCCATGGTTTAATTAGTTTTATTTTCTTCAATTGGCACTTCTACTGATTCGAGTATTGAGCTAATTATTTCTTCAGGTTTTATTCCTTTAAGTTTTGCTTCTGGTTTTAGGATTATCCTATGTTTTAGACATGGCATTATAGTTAATTTTATATCTTCGGGTATAACATAGTCTCTTCCATTCATTGCTGCTATTGCTTGTGCCATCCTAAATATAGATAAAGAACCTCGAGGTGAAGCACCTAAAAGTATATAAGAGTGACTTCTTGTTTTATTTACAATATCTACTACGTATTTCTTTAAACTTTCTTCAATATATACCTTTTTTATTTCCTCTTGTATTTCGTTAATTTCGTCTACAGTAGTAACTGGTTTTATGTCTTCAATAGGGTGTTTATCTTTTTGGGATGTTATTATTTGAATTTCTTCTTCTGGAGTAGGATAGCCAAGAGATATATTTATCATAAATCTATCCATCTGTGCTTCTGGTAATGGAAAAGTTCCTTCGAATTCTATAGGATTTTGAGTTGCAATTACTGTAAATGGTGAAGGTAGATTAAAACTTATTCCTTCAACGGATATTTGGGTTTCTCCCATTGCTTCAAGGAGTGCTGACTGAGTTTTTGGAGTTGCTCTATTTATTTCATCTACAAGTAAAATGTTTGAAATTATAGGTCCCTTTTTGAATTCAAATTTTTTTGTCTCGGGATTATAAATGGAAACACCTATTATATCCGAAGGTAGTAAATCTGGAGTTGCTTGGACTCTTCTAAAAACACCATTTATACTTTTTGCAACTGCTCTTGCTAGCATAGTTTTACCTACGCCTGGTATGTCTTCTACGAGTATGTGTCCCTTTGAGTATATAGCTGCCAAAGTTAGTTTTATTTGTTTATTTTTACCTATTATAACCTTACTAACATTTCCTATTATATCCATTGATACTTCTTTTACCTTTTTTACATCCATACTTTTATACCTCTAAGAGAATTCTATAAAATAACATTTTTATATTCAATAAAATTAATAAAGAGTTTTTAAAGGTTTTTTCCCCTATTAGCACCTTACCTAGATAAAGCAAGGGCAAAACCTTTATTAGAAATAATCTTACTAACCCCAATTCTATCCTTAATTGTTTAGAGGGTAAATAATTTGAAATTTTCAAATACTATTATAAGATTGAATATTTTCCGAGAAATCTATTTATTAGTTAAGGTAAGATTATTATGTAAAACTGAGTTTTAGTTTTTGTTTGATAATTCAATTAGTTTTTCTAGTTTTTCTAGTGCTTTACCAGATGATATAGATTTTTTAGCTAAATCTACAGCACTTTGTAGGTTTTTGGCAAGTCCTGATATCATTATACCCATCGCTGAATTCATTATTACAGCATTTTTTTGAGGTATGTCTTTGTCGTTTAGAATATCGAGAAGTATTTTTTTATTGTATTCAATATCTCCTCCTTTTATTTCATCAATTGGTATAGGGTCAAATCCAAAGTCTTGAGGTTTAATTCTTATGTATTTGACATTACCTTCATTTAGGTATGCAACTTTTGTAGGTGCTGATGGTGATATCTCGTCAAGTCCATCCTCAGTGTGTACGATGAATGCTCTTTTTACACCTAGCTTTACTAATACTTCGGGAAATATTTTTAAAAGTTTTTCATCAAAAACTCCTATTAATTGATAGGTTGGTCTTGCGGGATTGGTTAGTGGCCCTAGAATATTGAATATGGTTCTAATACCTAATTCTTTCCTTATTGGAGCTACATTTTTCATGGATTTATGGTATATTGGTGCAAATAGGAAACCTATTCCTATATTATTTATTATCTTTTCCATTTTTTCCGGTTGTAAATCTATTTTTACACCTATCGCTTCAAGTAAATCTGCACTTCCTACTTTGCTTGATACGGATCTATTACCATGTTTTGGTAATTTTATTTCTCCTGCTCCTGATATTACGAAAGAAGAAATCGTTGATATGTTTATGGTATGTTTTCCATCTCCACCGGTTCCGCAATTATCAATACTTTCGCCTTGTATATTTATTTTTTCAGCATTCATTATCATTGATTTTACAAAACCTGTGATTTCTTCTACTGTTTCACCTTTAGTCCTAAGAGCTACTAAAATCCCGCTAACAAGTGTAGGTGAAATTTCTCCTTTTATTATGGTATTGCAAATTTCTTCTGCTTCTTCTTCAAGCAATGAAGAATTTTGAGTAAGTTTATTAATATATAATGATACATTTATTCTAGGTTTTATTAAGCTGATGAAGTTTTTTATCATTTTCATTCCGTACTCTGTTGCTATTGATTCTGGGTGAAACTGTACTCCAAATAATGGATATTCCTTATGTTTAATTCCCATTATCTCTTCATCTTCACTTGTTGCTGTTATTTCAAGTTCGTTAGGTAATGTTGTTGGATCTATAACTAGAGAATGGTATCTTGTTGCTTTTATTGGATTTGGTATGTCTTTGAAGATATCTTTGCCACTATGCATTATTATTGAAGTTTTACCATGCATTATTTTTTTTGCGTGTATTATTTTACCTCCAAAAACTTCACCTATTGCCTGATGTCCTAGGCATACTCCTAGTATGGGTACTTTGGTATAAAATTCTTTTATAATTTCTTCTGATATTCCGGCATCTTTTGGATACCCAGGGCCAGGTGATATTATTATACCAGACGGAGATAGTGCTTTTATTTCTTCAATAGATATTTCATCATTTCTAAAAACTTTTATGTTGCTATAAAGGGTTCCCGTATATTGCACAAGGTTATATACAAAGGAATCATAATTATCTATGAATATTATCATATAGTAAATTATATACAGATTTAGTATTGATTTCAAATTGTTTTTGAAATTTATAAATTCTATTAGAAGGCGTAAGATGTTTTCTTTATAAAATTTGTAATCTTCTAAAACTATTCTGGGACCTAACAAATTTTATGATAGTCCTGGTACTTCGTTGGATTAGTATGAGAGGATTTACGAAGGTGGAAGATCAATACTAAATTTTAAGTACATAAAAGAAGACATAGAGTAGGGCACGCTTTTGAACCTTTTGCTTACTACATTAGAGATGCATATGCAGAAGACAATTATGATGATACTGTTTTTATAGTTAGGGGCACGGATATTTCGTTGCCTTAGGGAGGTATGTTTTGGATAGTGTATACAAGTGATACAGAGCTTACGATAAACAATCGTATAGATGAATATTATAATGTTTACAACATTACATACAGGGCTGGAGATAACAGTATTTATGCCCCACCACAAGAATACATAGAGATGAAAGAAACATTGATATATCAACGTATTCAGATGATGGAATTAAAGATTTAAGTAGATATCTAGAAAGGTATACATTACAAAAAGCGATTGAGAAAAGTCTTCATAAATATTTTACTATAATTTGAAAAATAAAATTATTTTGAATATATTATCTCTAATATGTCTGAAGGAATTATTGTAAAAAAAGATTTTGAAATACCTTACATAAGGATGGCTTCTAAGATAGTAGCACAAACGCTTGAGTATTTAGGAGAATTTGTTAAACCAGGTATTTCGACTATTGAACTTGATCGCATCGCTGAGGATTTTATCTTATCTAAGGGGGCTAAACCTGCATTTAAAGGTTATACTATAACTAATGGTAATAAGGTTTTGAAGTATAATCACTCAATATGTGCTTCTGTGAATGAAATTGTTATTCATGGTGTACCTTCTAATGAAGTTGTTTTGAAGGAAGGAGATATTGCATCAATTGATGTTGGAGTTATTTACAATAACTATTATGGTGATGCTGCTAAAACTTATTTTGTAGGTAATGTTTCTGAAATAAAAAGAAAACTCTCTGATGTTACCAGGGAAGCTTTGTATCTTGCTATAGATGTTTGTAGAGTTGGTAATAGAATTGGTGATATTTCTAAAGTGATATACGAATATGTTAGAAAAAATGGCTTTGATGTTATTAGGGGATACACGGGTCATGGTGTTGGTAAATATTTACATGAGGCTCCACCTATACCTAATTGGCCTTCTGGTAATGGTCCTAAACTTGTTAAAAATATGACAATAGCAATAGAACCAATGGTTGTTGCTGGTAATTTTAGAATAAAAATTTTACCAGATGGTTGGTCTGTCGCTACGGTAGATGGAAAACCTTCTGCCCATTGGGAACATACTATACTTATAACTGAATCTGAACCTGAGATTCTTTCATTACCCTAACTTAACCAAAAATGGAAATAAGTCAGATATCCATCCAGATATTATTCCTAAAGTATTTGTGGCTAGCGCTACACCTATAAAAATTAATATTACACCGCTAGTTACTTCTATAAACTTAGTTGTTTTTCTAAACCTTGAGATAAGGTTTATAGAATGATCAATAAATACTGCTACTATGAGGAAAGGTAGTGCAAGTCCTAGTGAATATATGCTCAATAATATTGCTCCCTGTGTTGCATTTCCGCTATAGAAAGCTATTCCTACGATTGTTCCGAGTATAGGTCCTATACATGGTGTCCATCCAAATGCAAAAAGTAATCCCATTACGAAAGCTGTTATAAAGCTAGTTTTGTTGTACGAAAAGTTGCCTACTCTCTTTTCGTAGTCAAGAAAAGGAATTTTTAATATACCCAAAAGGTGTAAGCCAAATATAATTATTATTACACCTGCTACTCTTGCTAGTATGTCTTTGATAGTTATCAAAATTCCCCCTATCTGACCTGCTATGATGCCAAAAATTATAAAGATTAGGGTAAATCCTAAAATAAAGTAAATCGTTGATAATATAACTTTTAATCTTTCTTTTTTACCTATTTCTCCTGATTTTATGCTGCTTAATGAAATTCCAGAAATTAGTGAAATATAAGGTAAAATCAGAGGTAAAATACAAGGAGAAAGAAAGGATAATATACCTGCAAAAAACGCTACCATAATACCTACTTCCATGGTTATCTCCAAATATAATCTTTTATAAGATAAAAAATTTTTCTATTCTTTTCAAATATTTACTAAAATTACTAAACGCAATCATTTCTTATTTTCAATTGATATTAAGTTTGAAAAATGCTTTTAGTATATTCTTAAAGATAGAATTTATACTTCTCCTGATAGAAGTTAGGAATTTTAGAAACTTCTTTTAGTGCCCCGCCC
>JBMFQU010000013.1:0-26298 GCA_049968435.1 Brevinematia bacterium
TTTTAGAAAACTTCTTTTTGTTCCCTGCCCACCCTCCCTTTAGTTCCATGTAGGAGGGCTACGCCCTCCTATGAATACCTCCCTCTAGTTATTTATGAAAGTTCTAACTTCTTATTAGCCATATCCTTTAGAAGAAAGGATAAAATGGTTATTCATAATAAAGTTAGGAATTTTAGAAATCTCTTTTTGTTCCCCGCCCTTTAGTTCAGCAGGAGGACTTCGTTCTCCTATTAGTACTTCCTTTTAGCTACACAACAAAAAAATGGATAAAGGATTCATATCCTATTACTAGGTAAAGTAATTAAAACAAGCTTATACCAACAATAAACTTAACCACATTAGAAAAGAATCTGAAAAAAGCTGATGTTTCAAAAAAATAGTAAAAAGAAGGGATAAAATCAGTAAAGATTACGAAATAACCTAGCAAAAATATCCCATTAAGAATAAATAGTAAAAAACCTAACATTCTATTTACCATAACTATATCTACTTCAGGTATAAAATCTAAGATCTTATTTACAAGAGGCAAAAACAACAAGAAAGAAAACAAAGAAGAAATAAAAACCACACCTACATCAATTATCTCCAAATATTCCTTAACCAAGAAGTGTTTGAAGATTCTAAATATCACAGAGTTAATAAAAGTTATAAAGATTATGAAAACGAAAACTTTTAGGCTTTTTCTAAAGCCCAAATAAAAACCTAAAAACACAAGCGACAAGTAAAGAATAGCTGCAATTACATCTAATATTTTAGACAAAAGCATGATTTAGAATTTTAATAAAGAAATACAAAAAAAATCAAAAAACAAAAAATACTCTATCTTATATATCAAAATACTCTTTCAAGATGTTCCTAATCTCTGGACTCCTCAATTTCTTAAGCGCTTTTGTTTCTATCTGCCTTATTCTTTCTCTTGTAACCTTAAATATATAACCGACTTCCTCAAGTGTATGTACATATCCATCTTCTAATCCAAATCTCATTTTTAAAACCTTTTGTTCTCTCTTAGGTAAGGTTGATAGCACTTGATCTATAACCTCAGATAATAGATTACTCATGGTCTTGTTATAAGGATTAACTGACTTTACATCTTCTATAAAATCACCAATACTAGCATCTTCATTCCTAGCTGTTGGGTTATCAAGTGAAATAGGATCTTTCATAGAATTGAGAATTTGAGCAATTCTAGACTCAGATACACCCATTCTTTCAGCGATCTCTTGATTAAGTGGTTGCCTACCAAGTTCTTCCATGAGTTCCCTCTCTACCTTCCTTATCTCGTTAACATACTCTATAAGGTGAATTGGAATTCTAATAGTTCTAGATTGCTCTGAGATAGATCTGGTTATAGCCTGCTTTATCCACCAAGTAGCATAAGTTGAAAACTTAAAACCTTTTCTGTACTCAAACTTTTCAACAGCCTTCATTAATCCTATATTACCCTCTTGAATAAGATCAAACAGGGAAAGACCTTTATTCACATATTTTTTAGCAATAGAAACAACAAGTCTCAAATTAGCTTCAATTAGCTTGTGCTTGGCTTGCTCTATTTTTTTCTTAGCAGAAATAACTCTATCATACCATTCATCAAGTTTTGACAAATCATCAACATTTAACTGCCTTCTTATTTTATTCAATGCTAGTTTAGCCCTCTTTATTCTTGCAATATCGGTTATAAGATCATCATCTGTAAGTTCTGCTTCATAGAGAAAATAATCATCAAGGTATTTTAAGTCTTCCATCTTCTCAATTTCATCAACTGACTTACCATACTTAAGCTCTATATCCTTAAGTAATTTTAAGTTAGATTTCCTTTCATTATGCAATTCTATAATTCTATCTGCACTTCTCTTTATAAGTTCTATATTAAGGTTAAGATCCTTTATCTCATCTAAAAGTACCTTTCTAACTTCATTAACTTCTTCAACTGGAACATAATCAATAGGATACTGATCATGAATACTCTTTATCTTTTTAAGTCCCCAAGAAACAACCTCTCTAAGCTTTTTGATCCTATCAGAAAGAGCCTTCCTATCTTTAGGAGAAAAACTATAAATCCTAGGTAATGATAAAACTTCATATAACTTACTCCTACTTTCTTTCGCTCTATCTAACGCTTTCTTAACCTCATATATTATAACACCTGACTCATTAGCCACCCTATATATTTCATTATTACCCTCTTCCATTTGTTTAGTTAGTTCTATCTCTTCTTCATGAGTAAGAAGCTTAACATAACCAATTTTCTTCATGTAAATTCTTAATGGATTATCTCCAGTAGAAAATCCATCAATATTTATTAACTTTGAATCAATATCATCCTCAATCTTAATATCTTCAATAATTTCAACTCCCATCCTCTGCAACATCCCTAACAAATACTCAACCTTCTCGGGCTCAAAATCTTCAGGAAGAAGATCATTAATCTCATCATAAGATATCTTACCTTTAATAGAGGCTAAAGAAATTATTTTCTTAACACCAGGAACAGAAAGAATCTCTTTTTCTATATCCTCCTCTTCATCTTCCTCACTTTCTTTCAACTCTTCATTATCTTTCATAACTACCTCTTCACTCTCACTCTTATACTCTAAAACCTCTTCTTCATTAGCTTCAGCAAGTTCATACAATAAACCTTCTTCTAATAAACAACTTTCTTCTTCCTCTAAATCATCCTTAAGTTCTTCATCAGCTACATCTTCAAAATCTTCAAAATTTTCACTAATTTCACTTTCAGGATCAACTATTTCAAAACCTTCTAAATTTTCAGATTCCTCAAAAGAGTTTCTAGATTTCGTTTTCTTAGACATAAACACTAATACCTCCAAAACTAAAACATAAAGAAAACAAAGAATAATAATACATAAAATCGGAAAAACCTTTCATATTATATATACAAAAAAAATGAGAAAAATCCTAAAATTCACCTATTTTCGCCTTAAGCTTAAGTTTTTCTATAGAGAGCTGCTGTTTTATAAATTCGATTTCATTTCGAATTTTTTCTCTCTCTTCTTCGCTAATAGAAAGATAATAAGTAGCTATTAAACTGTCAAGTCTCCTGTTTAACCTTTCAATTATAGATTTTATCCTCTCAATATCATCAATAGGCAAATTATCATAGAAGTTTGTAATAGTATTTGTTATTATGGTTATGTTAGTAATACTAACAAAGTTAGTCAAAGTTAGATAATTAGTAGAAGACAAGAAATTTGTATTTACATTTGTTTGTCTTATGCCTAACTCATTTAGCCCACTTGCTACATTACTAATTCCACTCGAGACTTTAAAAGTTTTTGAAATTTCTTCATAAACGTTAGTAGAGATTGCTAAAGCTGAAAACTGACATTTCAGAGAATATTCACCATCGTAGGTATTGGTTGTATTAAAAATATTCCACGAAAAAGCAACAGAACCACCTGGTGAAAGATTAGATAGAAAGTACGAATTATTAGAAACAAAAAAGTAATTCGTATTAACATCAATAACTACTCTTACATCCTTTAACTCAACCTTAGAAGTATTTTCAATTGAAAGGGATGTATTAAATGGAAAAGAAGAAACAACATCAGGCAAAGAAAGAGAAAGAGATACATTTTCAAAAGTTTTAAGGACATCACCGTAAATACCAAACATAGTTGAATATAAAGTTAACTCTTGAGGTTTAAGTTTTGTAGGCTTAAAATATATAGCAACTGCTGTATCTCTGCCACCAAATAATCCTTCAGAAAACGAAGCACCAACTTCCGGAATATATTCCCATCTAGCTTTATCAAGTTTTCTCCAAGTAGAAAAAACCAACATAGAAGGAGTTGAAACATCTTCAAAACCATTAACAATTCCCATTACCCTAACCTTAGGAGACTTAAGTGAATCAAAAGAATACCAATAGTAAGGCATATTACCTTCATAGAAAACTGTTTCTCTTTCAATTTTCCCATAACCAGAAACAAAAAAGGGAGCATTGTCTCCTTCACCTAAAACAGTATCAAGTAACAACCTAACATTAACAGTCCTTTCTACTTTATCCTCATTCACAACAATATAACTTACCCTTGCCATATCATCTCTAGAAGTAAAAGGATTAGTAACTATTTCAATTATTTGTAAAAACTTTATTTTACTGTATTTATTAGGTCTCCAAGTCCACACCAGTTTACCTTTTGAAATATTTGGATTACCATCAAAATATCCATCATCAGTTCCAACAACGAAAGCATCACCATCTACAAAAAGCGTGGGATAGGTAGTAGGTGGTATTTTATCAAAAAGAAGATTTTTATTATCATCTGTAGGTATGTCAGGATCACCTTTTATACTTTTTAAAAAGAATCTACCACTAGGAATATCCATTACAACTTCAATATACTTTGATGAAATAGATATTCCTCCAAATGCATTAAAATAACAAAAAAAAAGTATTAAAATAAGAAAGATTTTAATCTTCATCTCTTATACTTGTATAATTTTCGGAAAAAGGTATCTCTATCCTTACTAATGCCCTGTTATCAATATTACCCAACCTAAAATACTTCCTATCAATCCCTAAATCTCCAAGAATAGACCATATTGTTAAAATCGAGTAAATAAAATCATAATTGTCCCCCATTAGAGAAAAATTAATTTCTTCACCCGAAGAAAGTTTTCTCATTAAGTCTCTTATTTTCTTTTCATGTTCTTGGGGTATTGGTTCTGAATTTATAACCTCGATCATAATACCATCTTTTCTTTCTATTATCCTAACTTCGATAAAGTTCTTTCTAGCTATGGCTTTACCTTTGAAATAATTCAGATAACTATCATTCAGCAATAATCTAACTTTAGAATCAAAACTAATCTTATCTCCTCCAGTAGCCCTTAAAATATTAACCGCTGTAAAATAATTTACAATTTCCTTTATACATAAATAAATTTCATCTACCTTCTCCTTATCTAAGCTTTTTGAAGTAACATCCAAAATAGTTCTATTTATAACATTCTCAACCTTATCATCAGGTACAAAAAACAAAATCGTTTTCTTTCCTTCCCCTTCATTTAAAACATACTCCATATTCTAACCTCCTCTAAAAGATTCGGATTATAGTTATATTTTTAAAATAAAAACTTATATTTTCAATAATTATCTTATAACTACCAATTTCAAAGAAGTATTAATATTGTTTCCCCAAATTTTAACTAAGTAAACCCCTGTCCCAAACCAATTATCAACAAATATAGGTATTTTATTTAATCCATCGCTTAATTGAAAGGTACCAATATTTTTTACAAGGCTTCCTTCCATATTATAAATTGAAATATTAACAGTATCTGAAAAACTATTAAGTCTTATATTTAGCTGAGTAGAGTTATTAAAAGAATCTAATCTAATAACATTACCACTAAACCAAACTAAAGTTTCTGGTTTTTTAAGACTTTCAACTACTTTTTGTATATTAACTTTACCCCATCCCCAACTTTCATCCCATAATTTACCATTAACATCATAAATGCTTATATCAGCGTATGTCTTAAGATAATTGAGTATATCATAAGATGTAAAACTAGGGTTAATCGAAAGAAGTAATGAAACAACACCAGAAACAACTGGAGCCGACATACTAGTTCCCATTTGTGCGATGTACTTACCATTAAAATCTAAAAAACCATTAGCCAAAAATTGGCTTGAAAGAGGAGCAAAAACATAAGCACCTGGTGCTGAAATGTCAGGTTTTTGTCTACCATCCCTAGTTGGACCTTTAGAAGAGAAAAAACATATATTATCGTTAGTTAAATAACTAAATCTAAGTCCATTTATAGTATCTCTACTCGTATAAGCTGAAACAACTATAACATCATCTACCAAAAAAGGAGAAGAAACAGAATAACTGTTATCACCATTGAAGTAATATGCCAAAAGTCCATCAGAATGATCTAACCAACCATGAACTAAATAGGTCCCTGAAGAAGATTTAAGATTTATATTCCAGTTACCCTGATTAATAGGAGAACCTGATTTATCAGTAAACTGAATTTGTAGATTGAGGTCTCCATTGTAAATATTCGAAACAAATGACACAGTAAAAAAACCATCTACTGTAGTAAAACTCTGGCTATATCCATCATAAAGAGATAACCATCCTGTGGTATACCCTGATGGAGAATTAATTTCTAATTGAATATCTCCACCATAATTAATCCAGAAATCAGCCACCAACATATCAAGAGTAGAAGAAGAATTAGTTAAAACCTTAATTACAGCAGAAACACCTACGGAATTTATAGTGTTAGAAAAATGTATTTTATCTGATCCAGAATTTCCAGCCGATGCAACAATTACATGACCATTCTTACCATAGTAATTAATGATATCCTTCAAAATTAATCCTTCTATATCTTTACCATCGTGAGAACCAATATTAGCTCCCAAACTTAAATTTATAACACAAGGTTTATTTAAATTTTTCGCTTTATTCATAATATAGCTTATTCCATCAAGAACACTTGTAAGTGAAAAATCCGTCTTTACGAAAACAAGATCACTTCCTAAAGAAATACCTTTATACTTTCCTATACTTTCTTTACCATTCCCTAAAATAATACCAGAAACATGAGTCCCATGCCCTTCATAGTCAGTAGATAGAGAAAAATCTTTATTTATATCTTCTCTTGAGTACTCAGATCCATAATTAAATCCACTAGGAGGATTCCCTCTACTACTTACTTGATCCCAAAGGTATAGTATCTTTGTTTTACCTAGGTAAGTTTTAAAATCATCATGAGAAGCATCAATACCACTATCCACTACACCAACTATAACACCATCACCTTGAACCGTATTTTGCCCATAATAGTTAAGAATTTCTTCAATACCAATACTACTTCTAACTTTATCCATAAAAGGTTTTAACTTCTTTGATAAACCAACATATTTTATAGAAGGATAATTTTTAAAGTTAACGATTTCATTTATTGGAACTTTCATAATATAAAAACTACTACCAGGAAACTGCTTAACAATATATTTACTTAAATAAGGATCAACTTCTCCCCTAATGTCAACTATCAAATTAGCATAACTACCCTGAATAGAAGATTTATAAGGCCCTAAACTATTTAGTTCTAGAGTAGATGATATATTCTTATAAGACTCTAGAAGGTTAAGTACTTCCGTAGATAAATTGCTTGAGTATATATAAGAAGAGAAAAACAGGAAAACAAAAACTAACCAAACCATTCTTAGATAATAATTAAACAGAAAACCTAAAATCAAAAATTCATTTTATTCCTGTAACCATCAAGTCAAATAACCTTAAAGTAAAATCAGAAAAAATTCTTATAAGTATAGGACCTAAGAATAAAATCAGTAATCCAACAGCAATTAGTTTTGGCACAAAAGTCAAAGTTTGTTCTTGGATCGAAGTAGTTGCCTGGAATATACTAATTATAAGACCCACAAGCAAAGAAACAATAAGAAACGGCAGCGATAGCACTGCCGTTTGGAATAAAGTTTCATTTAAGAGCCTTATAACAAGACCTAACTCATTCATAATTATTATCTTCCACCGAAACCTGTTAACATTATACTTTCAGTAAAGAATCTTTGATTAAAGATATATATTATAATCACAGGAATGAGTGCTATAAGCGAAGCAGCCATAACAAGCTCCCACTGAGAGCCATAAGAAGTCTGGAAAGCTGTCAATCCGACTGGTATAGTTTTTACTTCTTCAGAATTCAAAACAACCAATGGCCACAAGAAATCATTCCATTGAAACAAGAAAGTAAATGTACCAAGAGTCGCTAAAGCTCCTTTTGAAAGTGGAAGTATAACATGCCAAAGAATCTGTAATCTATTAGCACCATCAATAAATGCTGCTTCTTCAAGGTCATAAGGTATTGAAACAAAGAACTGTCGTAATAAGAATGTACCAAAAGCAGAAAACAAAGCAGGAAGTATAACTGCTGTTAGAGTATTAACCAAACCTAAATTCTTAAACAATATATAGACAGGTATCATGGTAACTGTAAAAGGAACCATCAGTGTACCAAGGTAAAGTAAAAATATAGTATCCCTACCAAACCATCTTAACCTTGCAAAAGCATATGCAGCAAGAGTACAGGTAACAAGTTGCCCAAAAGTTGTAACAGTAGCAACTAATAAACTATTTCTATAATATTTATCAAAAGGAACCGAAATCCATGCTTTTACAAAATTAGCCCACCATGCCCTTACTTCTTTATAACCTTCTCTATAAGCACCTGGAACAAACTTACCATTTTTATCAACATAGATATAACTAAATCTTTGTGGTATAAATCTTTTATCATAAACATCTGAAGGATCCTTCAAAGCAGTAGAAATAGTCCATAAGAAAGGAATAATCATCGTGAGAGCACCAATAGAAAGGATAATATATGCAAAAAGATTTCTTATTCTCTCCTTCTTTTTTTTCTCTTCAACTAAACTTTGCCCATAAAAAGCTTCTCTCGTTGCCATAAAAACCTCCTTACCAAGAGGATGAGGTTGATTCCTCACCCATTTTCCACTGAACAATTGTAAATACCATCATAACAGCAAATAAAAACACAGATAATGTTGCCGCATAACCCATTTTAAACCACTGAAATGCGTTATTATATATGTAATAAACTATGGTTTTAGTTGCACCCGCAGGCCCTCCACCAGTTAAAACATACTGCGAACCAAAAGCCTGAAATCCATTTATTATACCAATTATTATTAAGAAAAAGTTAGTAGGTCCTAACATCGGCCAAGTAACATAAGCAAACTGTTGTAAACTATTAGCACCATCTATTTCAGCAGCTTCGTATAAAAAAGCTGGTATTTGCTGTAGAGAAGCAAGGTAAACAAGCATCGTATATCCAACATTCTTCCATATATCCATAACGATTATAGCAACTTTAGCCCAACTACCATCACCTAACCAACTAGGCGGACTAACAACTCCTATGTTCTTAAGAAGTTCATTTAATAACCCTTGATCATTGTAAATCCATCTCCAAAGCATAGCTACCGCAACAAGATTTGAAATATAAGGTAAAAAGTACAATGTTCTAAATACAGCTATACCTTTCAACTTCTGATTAAGAGCAAGAGCTAAAATAATAGCAACAGCCATACCAAGAGGTACTTCTAACATGAATATCAAAGTATTTACAAAATATCTCCAGAAATCTTTATCTTTAGTAAATAATGTCTTAAAATTATCAAAACCTACAAACTTTATACCTGTTTTACCACCAGTAAATGATGTTTCAACTAATCCTCTGACCTCACTTACTTGTGCTACTTTTAATTGTTTAGTAACCAGAATTGTACCTTCAGATAAATTAAACTCCTCTCCAACTTTAGCAGAAAGAACGCTAACTGCGTATTCAGAATTAGTTTTCCCCGCAGGTATCTTTACTCCTTCCTCAGTTATACCTACAAAATTAACCTTTGTTTTATGAACAGAAGTTATCCTTATATCAGAAACATTAACTTCACTTCCCTCGATGTATTGACCACTTAACACTTCAGAAAATCTACCATAAACTTCAGCAGCACCACCCACAGAAACACTAAAATCTCTGTCACTAACAAACTTTACAACCACATTCGTATAGATATTTTCACCATTTGGTGCCTTATAAGAAAAACCTATATCTACATTAAATTCTTGCCCCTCATTGAAATGATAAGTAAACTCTTCTTTACCTCTAACACTCATAGGCAATACTGTAACTTCCCCAAGTTTAGGTAATTTAAAAATCTTTGATCCTAACAAATTATCATCAACTTTAGCAGAGAACTTCTTCTCAACATTAACATCTGATTCAAACACAGTACCTTTAGGAATATATATATCAGATGAAGCAGGAGAGGAAACAAAAAACACTACTTCACCTTTAGCTCGAGAAGCATAACTTATACCATCCCATTCTGTCAGGGCAAGGAAAAAAACAGCTATAATAGGAAACGCTGTAATAAGCAAAAAGCCAAAAAAGTTAGGAGATAAAAATGCAAGAGCAGTTAAAAATTCTTTTATTACTTTCTCTCTCTTTATTCTAGCAGCTAATTTATCCATAAATACCCTCCAATATAGGTTATTATAATTAAAAATGTTTTGAAGATAATTTTCAATATTTTTTAAAAGCACTTAATTTGAATAGGTAATTTCTAATTTTAAATAATACTCAAAAAAGATGAAAGATGAAAATAAAAGCAATCTATCTATCCTTAATCCTAATATTTGCATTCAGCACAGTAAAAGCTAAAGCAGAAAACCTTAAAACCAACTCAGATATTCAATTACCTCAAATAATCTATTCAAAAAATCCTGATTTAATAGACATATCTTCAATAGATACAAATAAGTACATAGTAATAACAAAATTCGAAAAGATAGAGATAAACTCTATCTCAAACCTACATATAATCAATTTCAAAGGGAAAGTAAACCTAATATATCAAGATAAATCTCTTTTGTGCAATAGCTTAACTGTTACCATTTCATCAAATAGAGTAAAAGAAGTAATAGGAGAAGGGAATATATACTTTAAATCAGGTAAAGATCTATTTAAGGGTTCAAAGTTTTTCTATGATATAGAGAGTGGCCAAATATCTTTCTACGAAGTAAGCACAAAATTAGATGATCAATATTTCTTTGCAGATATAATGAAACAAATTAACGAAAATAAGTTTTTTTTTGAGAATGTATTTTTTACAAAAAGCGACCTTCTCATGCCAACTTACAAAGTCAATGCTTATAGGGTATGGTACTATAGAGGGGACTACTTACTTGCTCTAAATAATACCTACTATGTAGGTAATAGCTCATTCCTTTACTTTCCAACCTACATTGAACTTTACAGATACACTGATATTTTTACTGACTTCGGGGTAGAAAAAACTCTGGGATTTTATTTATTTAACACAATCTATCTAAAAGATTGGGTTGGGAACAAAATAATTCCAAATCTAAAGTTAAAACTTGATCACTATGAAAAATTAGGAGAATATGTAGGTTTTGAAATCCCAAAAGTGAATCTCATATCAAACTTAAATTTAAGTTTAATCCTTAACTTTGAATACGATAAGAAATTTGAAATGTACAATAACAACTTAATCAACTACATAGATCAATATGGAACAGGGGAATTTAAGGAGTATAGAACATTCGGATGGCATTATCTCCTAAATCTAAGTTACAATTTATCTGGAGTAAATCTAAGTTTTTATTCAGAAAATTTGAATGATCCTTATCTACCTTCAAAATTCTCAGTAAGAAAAGAAAAGCTTGACATAGAAAGGTTAATATTTCCTGATCAAAATTACTTTTGGTCTATACCAGGAACAAAACAATACATTACAAGAAACTTAAAGATAAACTACACATATGGTATATCTTCTTTAGGAATAAACTTTGATTGGATATACCAACTAAGAAGTGGATACAGTACTACAAACACAAATACATTCGGAGTTATTATAATAGAAAACAAAACCAATAAATATGATAATAGCTACTACAGATACGACTTGCAAAGATTCTCAGGTCCAACGGTATCTTTTTCAATCAGCCCAGGAAGTATATTCTCATACAAAAAAGACACATTTTATCTATCCCAAAAAGTACCCTTAGAGGAAGGTAAATTTACAAAGTTTAAAACGAATTCAATATTAAAAAGCACAAATTCATTCTTAATAAACTTATTCACAATAAATACTAATTACTCTACTAATATTTCACAAATCTCAAAAGAAGGTGAAACATCATACACAACAAATGTAATTGAATACATAACAACAAATACAACGATACCAACAAATCTAATAAAATCAAATACATTTAATGTACAAAAAAATAAAAACGAAATCTTCTCTACAAATACATTTAATTTACTATCATTTTCACTTTCTCCCTCTGCAAACATATCACTTACACCCGATTCAACTTACAGAATTGAAGACGGAACACCTATTGAGGATAACTTTGTACACACAGAGAACATCGGTATATCAGCCTCAGCTTCAGTGCTAAACAATATAGTATCTCTAAGCTCTTCTGCTTCCATAAACAACAATGCAGTATGGAGTAGAACTACCAATATCTACCAAATAAAACTGAATGATCTTAATACAAGAGCTAGCTTAAATCTAAACTCATCTATTTCAATAGGAAATCCTATCCTAGATAAAACAATTTTCAAAACTGAACCAAAATTCTATGTATCACATGGAATTTCTTTTAGATTAACAAGACCAAAACTTCTATCTTACCAAGAAGATCCCTATATTGATGATATAACCTCACATAGTATTTCCGGAAATGTTTCAATAAAAATATTAGATTTATCAATTTTATCAAACAATGTATTGAATTTTCTAGGAATAACATCTATTATTGCTTCAACAGGACTTAATTACAACCTTTTATATCTAAAGAGTGAGATTAACTACATAAACGACAAGTATTACTGGACAAATAAAATCTCAAACCCCTTCACAATAAATTTTTCTTTTGGCCCTCTATTAAATTATGGAGTTTCATATAAAATAAAAGTCTCTAATGATAACATAATCTTAGATTCAACAAGAGTTAGCTTATTTGGAGGAATATCAGTTAAGGAAATAAGCTTGAATAGCTTTATTCAAAAGATAAGCTATATAAACTTAGGTTACTCTATCAGTTTTGATTATATAAATCCAATAAATAACAATCTAATTTTAAACCTATCTACAGGAGGTATTATAAACTATTACTGGAGTTTTTCAATCTCAACTTCAATCGTAAATACAAAACTCTATAGGTATGTTGAAAGTTATGCATTAAGGTATAACAAACCTTACATCAACATATTTCAAGACATTATTGACGCAGTTAATATATTCGATATAAACGCTTTAAAGAGAACTAGCTTTAAAAACAAAGGTATAACTTTCAGTTTAATCCATGATCTCTACGATTGGACTGCTACAATAAGCGGAGGAATAAGACTATATAGGGATGATGTTAAAAACTTGGCATTCTTTGAACCTTTTATAAAATTTGAAGTTAAATCAAAAAGAAGCATCGGTATAGAAGTACCTCCTATAGAACCAGAACTTTATAAATTATTCCAATAGTTAAATTACATTAACTTTTTCAAGAGAATACTGTAATTCAAGCAAAGAAGAAACTGCCATAGAAGGCTTTAACTCTGATACAAAGTTATTATTGTAAATATTTAGCAACTGTCTAAGTCTTTTAGCACCAATTCTACGAGAAAGTTTAAATAACATATTCCTATTCCTAATTTTTACTTTTCTATCAACAAGTATAGTTTTAAGTTCTAAAACTTTAGCAGGTAGAATATCATTTTCCAAGCTTGTACCGATTACAAAAATATTTTCCTTATTGATATCTTCATCTTGAATTATCCTTCGAATGCCTCTAGTAGAAGGTTTTTCATAAGTTTTTGGTAATTCTACAAAATCACACATCAAAGAAGATACATTACCATACATAGTTGATAACCAAATAGAACTTATAGAGCTATCATCACTTTCAAAATGGAATCCACTACCTTCATCTTCTAGACAATAAATTATATCAAAAAATTTATCAAGCTTTAACATCTTTATTCTTTGTTTCAAAACCTTAGATGTAGAATTGGATAAACCAACAACTACAAAATTATTATCTTTTAAAGTCTTTAAAACCGAAATTGAATTAGGCAACAAACTCAGCAAGTTCTGCCTAACAGTATAAAACCTTTGTCTAAGAGAATTTATAAAAGCATTTTTGGAAGTGTTTTTTATCATAAAATTTTTGTCCATCAACTTAAGTACTTTGTAAGTTGTAAAAACATAATCATCTTGAGGAGTAGTACTAATTTCAATAGTATTAATATATCCCTCCAAAAACTGATCCTTATTTATACCAAAATTCTCATGGAGAAAAGAAGGAATGAAAGATAAAATATCAAGATAGTAATTCACATAATCGTAGAAAAGGTTTTCAATATCAGTTATAATATAGATTTTGTTAGATGACATCTAACCCTCCAAAGTAATATAAATTTATTAAGAAATAAAATTATAGATTTCAAGTTATTTTATAAAGATCTACTAAAATAGCTAGTTTTATCAATGATTTGATAACGTTAGTAACTTAAAAATCACTTTAATTTAGTTAAATTAAGGAACTTAACCTTCATTGCTTTCAATAAGTAAGTTAAGAAACCTCTTTTTGCTTCCCACCCACCCACCCTTTAGTTCTATGTAGGAGGGCTTACGCCCTCCTATGAATACCTCCTTTTAGCCGTCCAAAGTAGGCTTCGCTTCCTTTAATACCTTCATCGAGCTCCAAAATTAATGTTTTACATTCTATTAAGTTTTTCAAACGACATTAGTGTAATTTGAAAAATCAACTTTTTTATATTTAAAATTATCTAACTATTTTATGCCCCCATCGTCTAGTGGTTAGGACACGGGGCTTTCAATCCCGTAGGAGGGGTTCGATTCCCCTTGGGGGCGCATTAGGAGTACTTTATGGGCGTTCCAAAACATAAAAAATCATATAGAAGAGTAAGAAATAGAAGAACCAGAGTGTTTTATCATACATTACCTTTCCCAGAAGAAATCTATGTAAAATGCGAGGAGTGCGGTGAGTTAAAGTTACCTCATAGGGTATGCCCTCACTGCGGCAAGTATAAAGGTATCATCTACATCGATTTAACGAAGAGGCAAGAAAGAAAACGAAGGAAGCAAGAAGAATTAGCAAAAACAAAAATATAATTTATGCAATTACTTGATGGTAAATTAGTTTCTTCTATTTACAAAGAGAATTTAAAAAAGCTTGTTTCTTCGCTTAACTATGAGATTACTTTAGCTGTTATACTTGTAGGTGATGATCCTGCTTCTAAAGTTTATGTAGCAAACAAATCTAAGGAATGTAAAGAAGTAGGTATAAGAACAAAAGATTTTTTTTTACCTAGTTCAACATCTCAGAAAGAATTAATAGAACTTATTAATGATCTTAACAAAGATGATGAGATAGACGGTATATTAGTACAACTTCCTCTTCCTAAGCACATAAATGAGTTTGATGTCATAAGCTCGATTTCTCCACTTAAAGATGTAGATGGTTTTCATCCAGAAAATATAGGTAAACTTTTAATAGGCAATCCTCCTGTTGAACCTTGTACTCCAAAAGGCATAATAAGACTTTTAGAATATTATAATATCAAAATTGAAAGCAAAAGAGTAGCAATTATAGGTAGAAGTAATATTGTTGGTAAACCAGCAGCAATAATGTTTTTACACCGAAATGCTACTGTATCAATATGCCATTCAAAAACTACTAACTTAGATAGTATAACAAAAGAAGCAGATATAATAGTAGTTGCAATTGGAAAACCTAAGTTTATAAAAAAAGAAATGATAAAAGAAGGAGCTGTAGTAGTAGATGTTGGTATAAATAGAATTGAGGAAGAAGGTAAAACAAAGTTGGTAGGAGATGTAGACTTTGAGGGAGTAAAAGATAAATGTTCTTACATAACACCTGTACCTGGTGGTATTGGCCCAATGACAAGAGCAATGCTACTTGAGAATACTTATAATCTTGCGGTAGGTAGGAGAAGTTGTAGGTGATTGGGCAGAGGGGGACTTGAACCCCCACGGGTTACCCCACTAGATCCTAAGTCTAGCGCGTCTGCCAATTCCGCCATCTGCCCAAGTTGGGTCGTGCAGGACTCGAACCTGCGGCCCGCTGATTAAGAGTCAGCTGCTCTACCAACTGAGCTAACGACCCACTTCTTCCTTGCGCCTGGCGGGACTCGAACCCGCAACCATTGGATTCGAAGTCCACCGCTCTATCCTATTGAGCTACAGGCGCTTTTCATTATTATAAATAACCATTCAAAACCATATCAAGTTTATAAAACTTATCAAGAAACTACTTAAAATTTTTGATCATTGCCATTTTATTTGAAATATAATTTACAAGTTCATAATATACATTATCACCATAAGTCTTCTTAATGTAATCACCATTTCGGTAAACAAAATCTATAAACTCAGGAAAAATCAATGAAAAAAGATAAGGCGAGTAAAAATTAGGATAAACACTCTCTGACAAATCAATCTTCTTAAGAGCATCATAATGTTTCTTTTCAAAATAATCAACCAAAGCCCACTTAGTCTGAAACATACTATAGTGAATCGCTGGATGAATCATTGTAAATTTAGCAATTTCAATAGGTGCAGAGTATTTAAGAATCGTTTTCAAGATCTTAGCCCTAGTATTCTCTGCAATTCTCCTATGAAACTCTGCAAATTCCACAGAAGATCTAAAATCAGAAAGGATCTCCCCCTTTTCATATTTAATAAGATTGTCTAAAAGATAAGGCGATAGAAAAACAATAGATTTGATATCCTCCTCTGATCTTATACCTATAGTTTTCAAATCTCCAAAGTCTTTGTTTTTGAATTCTAAAACACTAAGGTCTCCTTTCTTACCAACCAAAGCAGTATACAATCCCGTAATCATTAAGAAAGAATTATTAAATACACTTTTAGCTGTCTTTAAGATAGATACAAAATCATATACTTCTAAGTTATGAATAGGTATCCACTGAACGAAAATACCATTAGTATTCAACTTATTATAAACAGATAAATAAAATTCCCTAGTGAATAACATCCAGCTATAAGAAGAAGCAGGATGAGTAGCATCTGCTATAATTATATCAAAATTACCTTTATAAGACTTCAAGAAATTCTTGCCATCATCCTCCATGAAAGTCCAATTAGTTTTCTCAAAAACATTGTAATTATGATTACTAAATAATAGCAAAGCATCCTTTACATCAGGGCAAATATCAACAACGGTTATATTTTGATTTTTACTTACATGATAAAGAGCACTACTTAAAGTTATTCCACCACCTAGAGCATTAACTAATATATTCGTAGCATCATTCTTAATAAGAAAAGCAATATTCCCTAATGTTTTAAAAGAAATTAGAGAATTAAAATCGTCTGGTACTTCATCTATACCATTTATCTTTAAAAACCTATTATTATTCACATCAAATACCGCAACAGTTCCGTATAGTCCTTCTTTGTAAAACTTTAGATCCCCCTTTATACCTAAAAATCCGTTATAATACTTTGTGAAGGTAATCTCCTTAGGTAAAATTAGCATGACAAAAATTAGCAAAGAACTAACAACCCCAACAATTCTATTACATCCAATAGCAAACATAACCAAGAAAATATTAACTATGTATAACAAAGCAACTATTAGAAGCGAATTGCTAAATCCAAAAGTTGGAATTAGAAAATAAGTAGACAAAAAAACACCTAAAATGCTACCTACAGTGTTCCAAGCCAAAATAATACCGGAAATACTTTGATCATCTATATTCTCCGATAAAGAACCTCTCACCAAATTAAAAACAACAGGAATAATAATTCCAGAAGACAAAGCAATAATACCAGCAGTTATAACTGAAATAAGATACCTGGTTATGAATAAAGTAATCTTCTCAGAGAAGTTATTATCACCAAAAATACCAAAAAACACATTTCCAAAAATATTATATATGGTTCCGACCAACGAGTAAGAAGAATTTAAAATATAAATCGAAAACATGACCCAAATACCAGAGAATATTGAAGTAAAAACTATAATATTGAAATCAGACTTCAGGATTTTATAAAGCACCCTATACATGAGGGAACCAACAGCAATACCAATTATCACCGAGGAAAGTATTATCGAAAAAGAAAAAGTATTATTGGAAACAATATAAACAAGTAATCTATACCATATTATTTCCAAAGCCATTCCATTAAATCCGAAAATCAGCACAATGAAGATAAAAGCAAAACCTATGTTCTTAAAATAGATTTTCCTATTTTGCCAACTCAAAGTAATTCTAAAATCCTTTGAAAGAAAAAGAGTTGAAATGAATATAAACAGATTTATGAAAAAAGCAATAGAAAAAGTTAGTTTTAAACCTAAAAGATTTATGAATAATACTGAAGAAAGGAGTGCCCCTAATGCACCTCCAAGAGCATTTACACCATAAATTCTATCAGTTAAATTACTATTTTCCTTTGAGTTAAGATAATCTATAAGAATAGGTATAGTTATACCCATTAAAGTTGTTGGTAAAATAAGTATAAGGATAGAAAAAAAAACCTTTAAAATAGAATTATTACCAATATTAACAAAAAATAGATCAATTAATGGGAAAATCAACAAAATAAAAATAGAATAAGTACCTACTAGCAATTCTAAATAACCATAGAAGAGAAGATTATTATTAGATTTTATAAATTTAGAAATATAATACCCCAAAGCAAGACCTATCATATAGGTAGATATAACTATAACTGTAGAATGTATGAATAAACCAAAGGTTATGTTTAGTAATCTAGAAAACAAAACTTGGTACAAGAGAGAAGCAAAACCTGAAAGAAAAAGAAGAAAATAAATATACTGAGTTTTCTTCATAGCACTAATTTTAAGAGAAGAATACAAAAGCTTCAAATTTCAAACATTTCTAATAAATTCTATATTCCAGAAAATTTATTCACTGTAACTTATAAATACTATAGATTTTAATAATTTTCTTGACAAACGAATATTACTTAAATAAAATAGAAAAGTAAGTTATGAATAGGAGGTGTGTTTTATGAACAAAAAAGAGCTTGTTAAAAATATTGCTCAATCAACAAAGTTAAGCCAAAGGGTAGTTTCTCAAGTTATTGATGCTTTCTTGGAGCAACTTGAAAAGGTTGTTAAGAGTAAGTCTAATCTTTCTCTTGTTGGCTATCTAACAGTAGGTGTTAAGAAAAGAGCCGCTAGAACTGCTATTAATCCTAAAACCAAGCAAAAGATAACTATTCCAGAAAAGAATGTTCCTTTCATTAAAATCGGAAGCAAACTAAAAGGAGCAGTTAAGTAATAATTAAAATTAGGGGCTTAACGCCCCTAATATTAATCATCTAAATCTACATATACAGGCTTTATTTTCCATATATCCTCAGCATATTCCTTGATAGTTCTATCGCTCGAAAATTTACCCATCCTTGCGGTGTTTAAGAGTGCTTTCTTATTCCATTCGTATTTATCTCTATAGAGTTTATCCACTTTTTCATGAGTATCCTTATAACTGTCAAAATCGGCAAGAAGAAAATATTCATCAGGAGCACTACCACCACTACCAAACAATAGAGAATTATAAAGAGGTTCAAATATACCTGGCTCTTTAGGAGCAAAATAGCTAGAATTTATCATATCTAGTATTTTCTTTATATATGGCTTTGAGTTATATATATCCATAGGATTGTACCTTCCACTTATTCTTAGCTCCAAAACTTCCTCAGCCTTGAGACCAAATATGAATATATTATCTTCTCCAACTTCCTCCATTATTTCAACATTAGCACCATCAAGAGTACCTACAGTTAAAGCACCATTCAATGCAAACTTCATATTACCAGTACCTGAAGCCTCCTTACCAGCAGTAGAGATTTGTTCACTAACATTAGCTGCTGGAATGATTTTCTCAGCAAGAGAAACATTATAGTTAGGTATGAAAACAACCTTAAGTTTTTCACAAACAGATTTATCTTTGTTTATAGTTTCAGCAATACTATTAATAAGTTTTATTATCAATTTAGCTTTATAGTATCCTGGAGCAGCTTTGGCACCAAATATAAACGTCCTAGGATATATATCAACATTTGGGTTATCTTTTATCAGATTGTAGAGATAAATTATATGCATAGCATTAAGTAATTGTCTTTTATATTCATGTAATCTTTTCACCTGCACATCAAAAATACTCTGGGGATCAAGTTTAACACCGCAAACTTCTTTAACATACTTAGCCAATCTTTCTTTATTTTCTTGTTTAACTTGATAAAATTTATCAAGAAACGCCTTATCATCAGCAAACTTTTCAAGCTTTTTGAGTTCATACAAATCTTTTACCCACTTATCACCTATGCTATCAGTTATCAACCTAGCTAAACCTGGATTAGCTAAAAGTAACCATCTCCTCTGAGTAATACCATTAGTTTTATTATTAAATTTTTGAGGGAATATATCATAAAAATCTTTCATCACACTGTTCTTAAGAATATTAGTATGTAGCTCAGAAACGCCATTTACTGAATGAGAACCTATAACACAAAGATTTGCCATCCTAACCATCTTTATGTGACCTTCCTCAAATATAGAAACATTTCTTATCTTGTTTATATCGTTAAACCTTATAGAAACTTCATTAAGGAACCTTCTATTTATTTCATTTATGATCTGCAAATGTCTAGGGAATAATCTTTCTATCAATCCAATTTCCCACTTTTCAAGGGCTTCTGGCATAACTGTATGGTTTGTATAACCGAAAGTTCTAACAGTAATATCCCATGCTTTATCCCAAGGTAAATTCTCAATATCAATAAGTATCCTCATTAACTCAGGTATGGCAAGAGCTGGATGTGTATCATTCAATTGTATAGCTACCTTATCCGGAAAAACCTCAAAGTTATTACCAAATTGCTTTTTAAACCTTCTTATAATATCTTGCAAAGAAGCAGAAACAAAGAAATACTCTTGCTTAAGTCTAAGTTCTTTACCTTCGTAAATATTATCATTAGGATAAAGAACTTTGGAGATAACTTCGGAAAGATTTTTATTTTCAACAGCTTTTATATAATCTCCATGGTTAAATATTTGAAGATCAAACTCTTCTGAAGCTTTTGCCGACCACAATCTTAAAGTATTGACAGTATTAGTATCATATCCAACGATGGGTGTATCATAAGGTACAGCAAGAACATCATTAGTATCAACCCATTCAAATTTTAGCTCTCCACCTTTAACATAAGAATGAACTCTACCGTAGAACTTAACAGGTACAGCATATTCTGGTCTTTCTATCTCCCATGGATTACCAAACTTTAACCACTCTTCAGGTCTTTCAACTTGATAACCATTCTCTATAACTTGTTTAAATATTCCAAACTCATATCTTATACCATAACCATAAGCTGGATATTCAAGAGTTGCTAAAGAATCAAGAAAACAAGCAGCTAACCTACCTAAACCACCATTACCTAAACCTGGATCCTCTTCTAGCTCAGCTAATTTATCAAGGTCAATACCTATATCATTCATTGCCTTTCTTACTTCTTCATCTATTCTAAGGTTTATAATGTTATTAATAAGAAGCCTACCAATCAGAAATTCAAGAGATAAATAATAAACCCTCTTTACATCATCTGTTTTATAATACCTTTGTTGTGTTTTTGTCCACTTCTCAACCAACCTATCCCTGATAGCTAAAGATAAACTAAAAAGCTTATCAAGCTCAGTTGCAGAATATTCATCTTTTATCATTGAATACTTAATGTGCTCTGCAAACGAAATCTTTATAGACTTAACATCGTTACTTTTTTTATACTCTTTAAGTACCTTCCTAACATACGGATCCTTAAGCAATTTCAGTTTAGAATCTGACATAAAGAAACCTCCTAAAAAATTACCTTTTATTTTAATCAAATTTAAAACAAAATATCAAAATTCTCAAAATCCAACCTTAAAACAATTTCATACTTTTCATCCAAAATAAACAAGGTTTTACCCTTTTAATACAACATTTATAAGGAACCATTTTCATTGCTTCCGTAGAAATTCACTTAACCCCAAACCAATACCTATCTCTATCTAAAAATATAAAAAACTCTTTCTTCACTTTTTCTAACAAGTAGGAAAAGAAGACTAATTGGAAAGGAATATTTAAAGTTAAATATACTTTTACTAATGACTATGAAAAGGATTATATTATACTTGTCTTTTATACTACTTTTCTTAAAAGGAGCTTTTAGTATGGATCTTTCAAATATCATAAGTACAATAAACTCAAATAGAGTTGATTTTTCACTCAAAAATGGGCTTAAAGTTGTAATACTAAACCTACCTGCTGAAAGTGTAAATATACTTTTAGGTATTGAATCTGGTGTACTGGATGAAGAAAAAGAAGGAGTTGCAAACTTAACAGCAGAGGCATTGCTTTTTAAAAACAAAAAACATGGATTTATGGGTATAGTAAATAGTATTGAATCTATAGGAGGTAGTATTGATTCATCTGCAAGTTATGATTTTTCAACTATATCCGCAAAATGCCTATCTTCTGACATTTACGAAGTGTTAGATAAAATATTGGATACAATCATCTATTTTGAAGTAGATGATAATGTTTTAAACTTAATTAAACCTCAAATTATTGCTTCAGTAAAAGTTAGAGAAGATGATCCTTGGGAATTAGCAAAAAAAGTTTTTCTAAAAGAAATCTATGGAGATCATCCTTACGGTAGAGATATTGAAGGAAGTATTGAAAATATAGACAAAGTCCAAACAAAAGACATAGAAAATTTCTTTAATTCCTTTTATACTCCTGACAATGGAGTTTTAATAATAGTAGGTGGAGTAGAATTAGAAAAAGTTAAAAGATATGTTGAAGAAAAGTTCTCACAGTGGAATGGTAAAAAGAAATCAATACAAAAACAATTTAACTTCAATCTTAACCCTAAAAAGGAAATCATAGTAAAGAAAAATTTAAAACAATCAACTATTAGAATAGGACATATCTCTACAAATATAAGAGATGAAAATAGAATAAAGCTGAGAATTTTAAACTTTATATTGGGAGGTAGTGGATTCGGCTCTAGACTTATGGATAAAATACGCGAAAAGGAAGGACTTGCATATGGGGTTTTTAGCAATTTCTATATTGATAGAAAACTAAATGGATACTTTTTTGTAGGGACTCAAACTGAAAATAAAAACACCAAAAAAGTTATAGAAATATTCACTAATGAAATAAATGAACTAATAAACAAAGGAATAACAGAAAAAGAGCTAGATGATGCTAAAAACTATTTTTTAGGGGCTTTGCCTTTAAGTATTGAAAGTTTTTCATCCATAGCAACCTCAATACTTTATGAAAAAGTATATAATCTTGAGAGAAATTTTTTCATTAAAGATATTGAAAAGGTTTCCGTAATTAAGAAAGAAGAAATAGATAAAGTTACCAAAGAATACATAAAACCAGAAAACTTTACTTTTACAGTAGTTGGAGGAGATTAATGGAAAAGAAAGAACTACAATTAGAAATACCTGAAAATAAAGATGTTACAAATTACTCTAACCTTGTGATAATCTCATTCAACGAAGAAGAATTTGTTATTGATTTTGCTAGAGTTATGCCAGGAAACAGAAACCCAATAATAGTTTCTAGAATTATCTTAAATCCAAGAAATGCTAAAAGATTAGCATCACTTTTAAACACCAACATTACAGATTATGAGAACAAATTTGGATTTATAAATTTACCAGAATTGAAGAAAGATGTACATTAACGAAGAAATTCTCGAAAATAAGGTTATTTTTATCACAGGTTCTACAGGTACAGTAGGTAAAGGAGTACTCAAATATCTTTTCAAGAATTTTAATAGTCACTTTAAAGAAGTGAGAATACTAAGTAGAGATGAATATAAGCTCTATAAACTAATGGAAGAGTTCTCAAATAACTCCAAAATTGTACCTAGACTAGGTGATATAAGAGATAAAGACATAATAAAAAAATACCTTTGTGGGGTTGACATAGTAATACACTCAGCCGCCCTAAAAAGAGTTGAATTTGGAGAATACTACCCTTACGAACTTATAAAAACAAACATTGAAGGTACGAAAAATATCATTGATGCTTGTATAGAAAATAATGTAAGCAAAGCCCTACTTATCAGCACAGACAAAGCTGTTGAACCAACAAGCACATATGGTGCAACAAAACTTCTAGCCGAGAGATTATTTATATCAGCAAATGTAGAAGAAAGGAATAATTTCAAAACTTTATTTTCTGTTGCCAGATTAGGAAATATACTAAATAGTAGGGGAAGTTTGGTAGAAGTCATAAGAGAAAGGGAAAAAGAAAATTTACCTTTGATACTTATGGATCAGGAAATGACGAGGTTTTGGATGAATATTGAAGATGTAAGTAAGTTTATAATTTTTTGCATTGCAACAATGCAAGGAGGAGAGATATTTGTACCAAAGCTTAAATCTTCAAGAATAATTGACCTAATGAAAGTTTTATATCCTAAAGCGAAAATTGAACTTTCTTCACCAAGACCAGGAGAAAAAATCCATGAGATGCTAGTATCAGAATACGAAAAGAGAATATGTTTTAACAAGGGTGAAGTTTTCGTTATATACCCAGATATAATTAACAATAAAAGAGATTATAGCAAAACATATCTATCAAATTGGCAAAAAATTGACCTGGGTTTATCTTTCTCAAGTAAAGACTTCATAGTAAAAAAGGACGATATAAGAAAGGAGTTTAAAATATAAACAAAAAAGGCACCCTAGCGGGTGCCTCAATTAATCAACTAAGTTGTTTTTTACTGAGTCTTATTAGTAGCTTGAGTTCCTTGATTTTGCTGTTCAGTTGAAGCTGCTTTTCTCTTCTTCTCAAGTTCAAGCAACTCTACCTGATCTATAATCTTTCTTAAAGCTCTCTTAGTGTATTCAATCTTCTGTTTTGACAGAATCTGCCAATATTTCTCATCATCAATATCTAGTTCTTCTTGTACTACTGCTCTATCAAATGTAACAGAAACATCCTTAAAGTATACAACAAAATCTCCTCCTGGTTCTTCCTGAGGTTTATAAATCTTAAAGTAAGCAAACTCTTTGTAAGGCAATGCTCTAGGATATAGAGGTAACCTTTGAAGAATTCTCTGATTTGCTTGCTCTATATAGTTAGGATTTTCCCATGCAAGCCTTCTCCAACCTTGGAAGTATAGAGGTCCCATAAAGTATTCTTCTTCTACACCATCCTCATTTCTAAGAACAACAGAAAGAAGATGTTTGTAGTTTCTTCCAGAAACCCAAACTGAAACTCTCTTTACCTGAAGTACATTCATCAAAATTCCATTTTTAACCTTTTCTTCATCCGTATACTGCTGTTTAGAGAAATCTCCTTCTGGGTCAACAGGAGCACCATTTAAGTAATACGGAGTAAATCTAAACGGAGGGAGAACTGTAGCATTAGCCAAAAATGAATTTCTTGGGAAACTTATTCTAACCCCCATCACATCTCCCCATCTTTTACTCTGAACCTTTAGAACATAAGAATTAACTATGTTAGGCACAAACCTAGCAGAAGAAACCAAATCAACTTTCCAGTTATCTAATTTCCACGAATTAGTGTCAAACCATACATCTAATAACTTTTGGGCATTCTCTTGAGAAAAAAACCATTCTCTATAAATATCAACACCTTGCTGCTTATATTGATCAGCTATGTTTTGTAGATTCTGTTTTTCAGTTGATAGGTACTGTCCTATTTTTTGCTCATACACACCAAAATCGATTAAAGTCCTTTCTATTTGAGAATATCCTATTCCAGCTAAAGCGACAAGAAACAAAACAACTACCACTATCTTCTTCATAATATCCTCCTTGATAGTAGGATTATCGGAAGTGCTTAATTTTTAGTTTAAACACCTCCACTACTTTCAGTAATATGATAAATATCAAAATACTTTCTTTCAATAATTTATTGAATTATATACTCAAATGCTCAAAAAAAGCAATTCCTAATTCTGTATTAAAATACTTTATCTTTGCATGAAAATTACCTTTAACTTTACTTATAATGGAAGAAGTTTATGGATATTAAAAATAATTTTTAATTCTATTATAAACACTAAAGTATTTCTTATAGAAGTTGTAGCATACCTTAGATAGCCAAGGAAGGTGATAAAGAAAGCGAATTCTCCTTAACTTTATTTCTTATCAGGTAGAATAAACAATCTTCGTACTAATTGCTAAAGTTGGTAATAATAGAACAAAATCCTCCTGTAGAACTAAAGGGTGAGGAGTTATCGAAAGTAGTTTCTTAAAATAATTTCTAATCCAATCAGGATAGATAAACTTCTATCTTCTTATGGAAGTAGTGAAAGTAAATTTTATTTTTATGACTTTTTAATCTCTTTAATAGGAGAGTTAAAAGGAGTCTTCTATAGACGCTTAAGAGCATGCGAAAAGCAAAAGGAATTCCTTAAAAAATTCCTTCCTCCTATTATTTTCCTAACCTTTTTAAGATCTATAATTGTAGAACTCAATGGAGGTATTCATAGGAGGGCGTAGTCCTCCTACATAGAACTAAAGGGTGGAACGAAAAGAGCTTTCTTAAACTTTTTAAAAATTAATTCTTAACTCTATCAGGAAGGATAAAAAATTTTCT
>JBMFQU010000014.1:0-25812 GCA_049968435.1 Brevinematia bacterium
TTATTATGTTATTCCTTTAGAAGTAAGAAAGAATAGAAAATCTTACTCCTAATAGAAGTTAAGAATTTTAGAAAACCTCTTTTAGTTCCCTGTCCTCCCACCCTTTAGTGCAAAAGGAGGCTTCACCTCCTATTAGGACCTCCATTTACCAAGAGACAGGTATTGCTTATTCCTAATCTCCAATATAGTAAAGACTTTGCCTACTTTTGACAATTAAACTTACTTATTGGATATAAGCAAACTTTTTAAAATATTTTAGAAATCCTTTTACTAAAATAACCTTTAAACCAAACACTAAACAAATATTCTATAAAGTAAATGATTATAATGTTTGTGTTTAGAAGAAATCTTCATAGCAACAAAGGTTGATAAATCTAAATCAAAGGTCCTTGAAAAAGTAAAAAAGAAATTATTTACAAAAAATCTAGTTTGAAAAGAATCAGGTACTTTGAAGTAGGAACATATTAAAGAGTTTGTACCTTTCCTAAGAAATTCTTCAACAAGAAGATCTAATCTATCAAAAAAACAAGTATTTATAAAAACAAATTTTGGCACTTCTGGAAGGGATTTAACTATCTCATCATCAAGATAAAAATTACCTAAATCTATTCCCTTTTCTCCATTAGCATGTGTAGATATATATAACATATCGCATCCATTAACTAGTGAAAAAAATTCTTTTATATCCAACTTTTGAGAAAAAAAATCAATATAAAAATTCTTACCGAAAAATTTAGTTATCTTAATACTTTCTTCAACAGTATAGCTAAAATTACTATCCCATCCATTAGAAATTATTAGTATTTTCTTTATAAAGAAATTCTTCTTTTCTGATTTAGATTTTATTCTTTTAAAAACAATATTGTACTTATCGAAAAGTAACTCAAAAGGTATAAATTCTAACTCTTCATCTAAATCTAGATAAACTACTGCCAACTTTTTAAACCATTCTAAAATAGCACTTGGCATAATTGCCTCAACTAATGTTAATGTACTTTCTTTCAAAGTTATAGGATTTTGGGTATAAATCTTAACTATTTCCTCAAAAATATGATAAGAAAAAGATTTATCAATAGATATTCTCTGAAAGCCTTTATGAGAAATAATATAGAGATCAAACACTAAACTTTCTTTTTTCTTTGAGACTCTTAAAATAGATTTTCTTATTGAATTTTTGTACTTAAACCTAATCGTAGAATAAATTAACTTTTCATCTTTTTCAATAAAATCGTTTATCGATATAGAAACTATCTTTCCATAACTTTTTAAAATACCCCTCTCTTTACGGAAAAAACCATAATATACATCATCATCTTTTACAACAAAATTTCTAATCGATTCATAATTCTTTACCTCTTCTTTAGAAAGTATTTTCATAATTTACTCACAACATCAATAACTTTTTTAAAGTTATCATCCTTAAAGAAGAAACTCCCCATAACAATTATATCAGCACCTTTATCAACAACTAATCTGATGTTATCCGTATTAATTCCACCATCTACCTCAATTGGTATATCTCTTCCAAAAGACAAAACAAGTTTTTTTACTTCGCTAATCTTATCAATAGCCGAATGTATTATTTTTTGACCTGAAAAACCAGGTTCAACCGTCATAACTAAAATTAAATCAACAATATCAAGGTAATCTTCAATGTAATGTGAAGGAGTATTAGGTTTTATTGATATACCTGGCTTGTATCCCTGTTTTTTTATCAAATTTAGTAAATCTTTAGAAAAACCTTCAGCTTCAAGATGAAGTGTTATAAACTCAACGTTCTTAAGAAAAAACCTTTTAAGCTTTTCTTTCGATAGATCTATCATCAAATGTACATCTCCAGGTATTTTAGTATTACTCGAAATAGTTTCGATAACAAGAGGGCCAAAACTTATATTTGGTACAAAATGGTTATCCATAACATCATAATGTATGTAATCAACTTGAACATCCTCAAGCAATTTAATAATTTCTCCAAGTCTCAAAAAATCTGCTGCAAATATTGAAGGTGAGATTTTTACCTTTCTCATAAAGTATCTTCTTTAACCAGAGTAGCATCTACGTAGACAGAAATTTTAACAATTCCCTTCACTTTGATAGGTAAAATAAGAGTAGACAACTTATCAAATTGTTTTTCTATAGTTCTTGTCCCAGTAGTATCTTGAATAACAACTTTTACAGAATAATTGCTTTTCTCAGTTACATTTAAGTAAGCCAAAGGAAGTTTATATAGGATAAACTTTGTGTTTTTCGCAATCTCTTCATCACCAAATACACCTATTGTTAGCTCTACCTTGTTACTAGACCCAACTAATTGGCCTTCCTGAGGCAATTGATCTAATATTATACCATCATTTGCAGGATCATTAACGGGTACAGTAATAACTGTGAATTCAACATTCTTAGAATCGAGAAACAAAAACGCCTTATCGTATGTAAAACCAATCAAGTTTGGCATTTGGAAACTAGAATTAGAACCTGAACTTACATAAATAGTTATAGGGATACCAGGTTTTACTTTAGCACCAGGAGAGGGGTAAGTTTTTATAACTAATCCTTGCTCAAGAGTAGATTGTAGATATTCTACATTTATAACAACTCCTTTTGAAGATAAAAAAGAAATAACATCTTGATAATATTTACCTGAAAAATCAGGCATAACAAACTCTCCACTCCCAACACTCACATAAAGCTTAACAGTTTTACCTTCTCTAACAATATTACCTGGCGATGGTATCTGTTTTATAATAGTTCCTCTAGGAATTTTTTCAGATATAACAAATTCAAAGCTAGGTACAAGTTTTGAACTTTCAATACTACCAACTGCTTCGATTATATCAACACCAACGACATTAGGTACTTTGACAGTACCAGAGGGAGTTAATAAAATAGAAACAACTATTACAAAAAAAATGAAAAACACTATAAAAGATCCAAATAACAAAATTATATACTTTCTCGTTTCTTTGGTAATAAAATCCACATCAGAATCTATATTAAAAAGAAAATAGAAAAACCTTACGAGGAAATCTCCACTAACAACAAAAAAAGATCTGATTTTATCACCGATAATATAAAGAATGTACTTAAAATTCATAATGATGTAATTTTATAAGTTTTTAGTGGTATAACTCAATTTTTCATCTTGATCCTATGAGCTCCCTTTTTCTCTAGATCGATTATAGAATTGACAAAATTCTCTAATTTATTTCTATCTTTCCAATCCATATTAGCAGAGAACTTTAACCCCAAATCAACTATCTCATTTTCTATCCTTGAATAAACATTAGCAACTGATGAAAGAGTCTTTATAGTAGTATTATCTGGGAAATAAATCTGACAAAAAACTCTTTTACCTAGCCTTATATACTTGTTAAATAATTCATCTCTTATAATAGATCTAATACCTCCAACGCTTATATCAATTATTTCCTGGGGCTCTTTAGTAATAATTTCAAAAGAACCTTCCGTTTCTAACTTCAAAGAAGCATTCTGAGAAACCGAAATAAGTCTCTTGATCATACCAGAAGAAAGCTTCTGAGTCTTTGACAATACTCTTATCACTCCTATTACTTCTTCATCAAAAAATATAGGAACAATAGCCTCACTTAAAATTTTATTCGACTGATAAAAACTTTTAATTTCTTCAACGCTATTACTTATCTCTGTATAACTTTTACCAGATTGTGCTAGGAATTTTATGTAGTCTTCATAGGTCAATACAAAATCTTCTTTAATTTTTATATTAGATGTATCAAATACAACAAATGGTTTCTTCACCATTTTTATCAAAGAATAAATAGCACTCTTTTCCGAACCATCAAACAAAAAAACTCTAGCAAAATCATAATTCTCACTTCTTCTAATATTACTTTCTATAGTTTTAATAATAGCTTCTATCTTCTGAGATAAAGTACTATCCTTTATAGTAGGATCTATAACCTTCATTGAGAAAACTACATTCATTCCAGATATCAAAGGGTTATTTTTGACAGCAATGCGTGGGTACTTCCTCTTCGCGTGCATTATAGCAATCTGAGGAAATTTTATAACATTTTCCTTAATAAACTCAGTATCAAACCTTATAGTATTAGCTCCATAAGATCCCTCAAATTCTGCTTCCACACCTAAACATTCAGATATAGAAGAATTAGAAGTAACTACATTAATATTAGAAAGAACAATATCCATTGAGGAAAAATTATCAACATTTGCTGTTACCCATATTCCATTTTTAGTTTTTAAGTTTACTAAAGTTTTATTAGTTTTTATGTAAGATAATATTTTCGCTATTCTTTCAAAATCCTCTAACCTTTCTTCTGTAACCATGAAAACCTCTAACAAAGATATAATATAATTATCTACAAAAAGCTACCTAAAGTTTAAATACTAATCTCTATCAGCATATTTAAACATCCTATCAACATGATTAACAATTTCTGTTATTCTTACTCCAAAATTTTCTTCAATAACAACGACCTCACCTTTTGCAATCAATCTACCATTTACAAGGACATCAACAGGTTCACCTGCAAGTTTATCTAACTCAACAACAGAGCCTTCACCTAACTGTAATATCTCCTTGACTAACATTTTAGTTCTACCAAGTTCTACTGTTACTTGAACTGGTACATCAAGTATCAAAGCTAGTGATCCTTCAGCTTCAGGTGGTATGTCTTTAAGTGGTTCAAATTCAGCTGGTTTTACCACTAATTTACCTTCTTGTTCCTTTAAACCTTTCTGAGAAACAGCCTTATTAGCTTCTGGAAATTTTCTTGAAGCATATGATATTAGAATTTGCTTAACCATTGATTGTGGCATTAACCAGTATACTTTAGATTGTTTGCCTGAAATAGAAATATTAAACGAAACCATAACATGAGGTATATTCTGTACAGTAAGAGCACTAACATTTGGCAACTTTTGAAAACTTGGAGCACTTGCAGCAAGAGTTTTACCTATTTTCTCAGATAAAGTTGAAACAAAGCTAGATATAACAACTGATGTTATATCTTGAAAAGTACTCATAATTAGATCTGATAATATCGTATTATTTTCATCACCAACAGCAGGATTAGTAATAGAAAGTACCGTTTGCACTGGATATATAAAATGCACTTCTCCAGTTATATTACCAGAAATGATAAACTTAACATCAACAAATTCACCTACAACTTCAGAAGATAGCTTTGGAATCTCAAAAGTATCTATAGTCAAAGCAGAAATTGATACCTCTTTAGCAATTTGGGCTCTGTAAATATTTCTGTTAGATTCTAAAATTTGTTTAACTAGCTCTGTAAGATTGGCTCTGTCTGTCTCAGATAGTATACCTTCATCTACATCAGATGTTCTAATACTATCAAATCCTGTTATGTTTTCAAATTTATCAGTACCACTCAATAAAGCCTCTATTTCATCTTGAGAAAGAGATCCTTCACCAAACATATTAATCCTCCACTTCTCTTAAAATAAGCTCTAATATATCTTCGGACAATTTTTCTATAACACCAGTTATCTGAACTGCTAATTTTTTGCCAACTTTACCAGCACTACAATAGAACTTATCTTTATTTTCTACTTTCATTATCATACTATCCTTATAGCTTTGATCAAGTCTTATAACATCACCAACTTTTAGAGTTCTAAGATCTCTGAACTTAAGAGTAGTAGTTCCAACGATAATACTTACTTCTAATTCAACTCTATTAAGAGTGTCTTTAACAAGTTCCATAGTCTCTTTAGACATCACCTTTTTAATACCTGAATACCAATACTGCGCACTTAGCTTAGGCATAATTGGCTCTATTGTAACATAAGGTACACATAAATTCATCATTCCCTCAATTTCTCCTAACTTTACATCAAACGTTATTAAAACCACCATATCAGTTGGTGGGACAAGCTGAGCGAATTGAGGATTTACCTCTATATTACCTAACCTAGGTCTTAAATCTGTAACATTAGTCCAAGATTCCCTTAAATTTGAAAGTATTCTAACAATAACACTTTCCATTACTGACTTTTCAATATCTGTAAGTTCTCTATTTTCTTTAAGTGTTTCTCCCTTTCCACCAAACAATCTATCTATTATAGCAAAAGTCAAAGTAGGATCTATCTCAAGTATAGCATTGCCCTTTAATGGGTCCATGTTAATTATACCGAGGGTAGTCGGAGAAGGAATACTTCTAGAAAACTCTTCATATGTAAGCTGATCCGTAGAAGCAACATGAACTTGAGTAACCAATCTAAGTTGAGCGGAAAGAAAAGTTGATGTAAGCCTTGCAAATGTCTCATGTATCATTTGCAATGTTCTAAGTTGGTCTTTAGAAAACCTATCAGGCCTTCTAAAATCATAACTTTTTACATTTTTACTAGCTGGAGCAGTAGAGGGAATAGACTCCGTCGGTAAACCTACACCTTTAACTTCGCCACCTGTCTGTATTGCTGCAAGCAAATTATCTATTTCGTCCTGAGATAAAACAGTAGTCATACCACTCTACCCTAAATATATTATAATCAATCATTAATTATCTATCAAATGTTTTACTATAAAAATTTCGGAAAAATTTCAAAAAACAGTAAAAAACATTAATAATTAAACAAATGAGCAAAAATAAACTTCTTCCCTTATTAATACTAGCTTCTTTCCTAATTCTTAGGGTTATAAAATTTTCAATATTCTTGGCAACTATAAACATACAGGTAGACTTTATAAAATTATTAACTTTAACCATAACAGGATTTATAATCTACTTTTTCTCCTTAAGAAACAAAGTGTTAGCTATTATAACTTACATCTTTGAAAGTTTTTGGATAAGCTTAAACTCCATATACTTCTTATACTTCGACAACTATTTCCATATATTAAATTTCTTCTTTCACCTAAGTACAAACTTCTCAAGCGCAAAAGAAAGTATATCTTTTTTATCTGCTATAAATGTAATATCTTGGGCTAATAGACTGGCTGTAATAACTATTGACCTAGTACCATTTATTCTAATATTGTTAAAATCAAATTACCCGAGTATAAAAGAAATTTTAAAAACAAAAATATCCAAATACTTATTCCTTTCTTTTATCTCAATATTATTAACACTTGAGTTAATAAATACCTTCAAAGGCAAAGGATTAATTCAATATATATCAAAATCTCTTAATGGAGATATAACAATCAAAGAAGAAAAACAAATTATACACCAATATGGAACAATATTTATAAACTCTCTAGATATAGCTTACCTAATAAACAAAAATATAATTTACAAAAAACTATCAAAGTATAAATCTATACAATTCAAAGAGAATAGCAATAAGAAAAACTTCATTATAATCCAAGTAGAAAGTTTGGACAGTAGTATTATATTTACTAATTACAAAAATGTTCCTATAACACCATTTTTGAGAAAGCTATCATCAAATTCTATATTCTTTCCATACACCGTTTCTTACCATTTTGCAGGATATACTTCAGATGCAGAATTTACTGTTATAAATTCAATTCACCCACTAAAAGATATACCTTCAATAAGGTATTGGGAAAAATTTGACAATTCAATAGCAAAGATATTCAAAAAAAACAACTATAATGTCTGGGCATTCCACAACAACCACGGCAGATTTTTTGGAAGAGAAGAGGCATACAAAAAAATGGGATTTGATGAATTTTTTGATGTAAATAAGATGAATCTTATAGAAAAAAGATGGGGAGCAGAAGACAAAGATATGTTAAACTTTGTATATAACTTCGTTATAACGAATAACAACAAAAATTTTTTCTCTTACATTATTACTATGTCAAGTCATGGACCATTTAATTTAGTTCAAAATTACTACACGAATGAACTATTCAATGATATTGAAGATGAGATAACAAAAAATTACTTCAATTCAATGAATTACGTAGATAAAGTTTTATCAAACTTCATAACAAAAACATCAAAGCTATCAAATACTATCATAGTAATATTCGGAGATCACCATTCCTCAGTTGGAGATAGTAAGTATTACAAAAGATCAGTTTCTTACTTAAATGGCAAAGTTATAGAGATTGTACCATTATTCATATTATACAACAATCACAAAAAAATAATAATAGAACCAGTTTCTCAACTTGATATAGGACCAACTATTCTTAGTATTTCAGGATTAAAAGCAAAAATAAAAACAATGGGAGAAGTAATATTACCTTATCCCAAAGAAGATAAAATATTTTACTTAGGGGAATTTATAAAAAAGGATGAAATAAAAAATAATCTAAACTTTGATAATATCAATTGAAAAAGTTTGAACCTCAATATTAGGATTAGTCTTTTTTATAAGTCCTTTTAACACCTGTCCAGGACCAACCTCAATTACCATTTCAAAATTATAAGATCCAAATTTATCAACAATCTTAGTCCACAAAACTGGAGAATGCATCTGCTTTGACATCATATCAATTATTTCCTCTTTGTCAGAAGGGTAAGGTTCTGAATTATAATTTGCTAATACAGGAAACTTAGGCGCATTAAAATTGAAAGAGATTAAAAATTCCTTAAACTCTTTTGCAGATCTTTCCATAAGTTTTGAATGGAAAGCCCCAGATACAGAAAGTTCTATAATTCTTTTAGCACCCGTTTCTTTCAATTTTTCTGATATCTCACTAATCACATCCTTGTAGCCTGAAATAACAGTTTGATCTGGAGAATTATAATTAACCGGTTCAACATATTTACCCTGACTTGAGAAAGAATCGCATATTTCCTTAATTTTAGCTGAATCTAAACCTATAACAGCAGCCATTCCACCTTTACCTTCTGGATCAGCTTTTGACATAAGCTCACCCCTTTTCCTGACAATCCTTATACCATCTTCAAAAGAGAAAACTCCAGCAGAGTAAAGAGCCGAATATTCACCTAAACTATGTCCTGCAGCACAAACAAAATTAAATTTATCACTTGATTCTCTTCTAATCACCTCAAACATAGAAGCAGAAATTAGGAATATAGAAGGTTGAGTATTGTATGTTTCTTTTAGTTCTTCTTCAGGCCCTTCAAAACAAAGTTTTCTAAAATCAACTTTAATAATATCAGAAGCCTTTTCAAAAAATTCTCTAACATAAGAAAAGTTTTCATATAGATCCTTACCCATACCTACATATTGAGATCCTTGTCCTGGAAAAACCAAAATCACATTTTTCATGCTTTACCCCCATGTTTAGCATGAATTTTAAATTTCCAAAAATCCAAATTTCTATTAACTTTGTTAAATTACATAGTAAATCTTATAAAAGTTTATTTTTCTTGAAAAAACAAAATCTCTTTTTTAAGATTTATCTTAACTAGAGTAAGTTATGGATAATGCACCCATAAATAATAAAGTTAGATATAAAACATTATTTAGAAAACTTGATAGATCAATAAAAATAGTAAATGAGTTTTCTGAATTCCTTAGACTCCTAGACTTAAGAGAAGTTGAAATACTTAAAGTAATGATGGTTAGATTTATGATAGAGACCCTGGATGTAGATGTAGGGGGACTCATTGAGATAGTGAATGATGAATATAGACTCACTGAAGTTTTTATTTACAGAGGACATAGAATATTTGGCAAAAACTTACCAGGAGGTAAACCTATTATAAAAAGAGATTCTGATGAATTTAGGATGATAGAAACAACCATAAAAAGAGAAATGCCGATGATATTTGAAGGAGAAGATATAAAAAATGTTATTGTCACTAACATAGTAAAAGTGGACCCCTCAAGTCTTTTAATTGTTCCTGTAGTAGTTAACGACAAAGTTGAATACGTGGTAGAATTATTAAAAAAGAATAAGAAAAGCAAATTTTTCTCTTTTTCTAAGGAAGATATCTCAAACATAACTATAATTTCAAACATTGCATCTGCTATATTCACAAATGCAGAATTATTTAATAGAGCAATACATGATAATTTAACAGGTCTTTACAACATCCATTACTTCAAAAATTTAATGAAAGATGAAATGGCAAAGGTAAAAAAATTCGGTAATAACTTTTCTTTAGCAGTGATTGATTTGGACCACTTTAAACACATAAATGATACTTACGGACACACTATAGGAGATGAGGCCCTAAAGTTTTTTGCAAAAGTCCTTAAAGAAGAGATTAGAAGATCAACTGACATTGTAGCAAGGTATGGAGGAGATGAGTTTATAATAGCATTTCCTTCTACTTCTCTGGAGGGAGCTTTCAATGTATGTAACAAAATTAAAGAAAGACTTAATAACGAAAATTTTCATATAAATAGCAAAATATTCTTTAAATTAACTCCAAGCATAGGAATAGCTTGTATCACAAAGGATGATATAAATACAAAAGAAAACGAAGATTCCTTGTTTAGGAAATTATTTATAAGAGCTGATACTGCATTGTACAACTCTAAAAAAACTGGTAGAAATAAAATAACATTATATAGCGAATCTCTAACATTGATAGAAGAAAGGGAAATTTAATCCATGGAGAGGTACAAAGAAATTTCTAATATAATTGAAAACATCATAAAAAACGACAGTAAAGCTATGGCTTTGTACATGGATATAATGTATAAGTCAAAAACTAACAAACTTAAAGACGAAGAAAAACTTCATCCTTTCATAACTTATATCTTTGATAAGATTCATGAAATTTATGGTAAAGTAGATCCTAAGGATGTTAAAAAGGGGTTAATACATTTTTATTCAAAAAATGTTATAGGAATAGACGCAGATTTGTGGTAGGAGAATCATATGGACATTATCCCAAAGGAAGTTAAAAATTTGATAAAAATACTTACAGAAATACCAGGCATCGGTAATAAAACAGCTGAAAGGATAGCTATATACTTGATAACATCAAAAGATAATTTAATTGACAAGTTTCTCACAACATTTCAAAGTGTTAAAGATAATATAAAAACATGCTCAGAATGTGGCATGATATCCGATAGTGATCCATGCAAAGTTTGTTCATCACCTGAAAGGAATAAAAATGTTATCTGTATTGTTGAACATCCTACAGATGTAATAGTCATAGAAAAGACTGGAGAGTTTAATGGTGTTTACCATATATTAGGTGGAGTCATATCACCTATTGAAGGAATTGGGCCAGGGGATCTTAATATTGACAAACTTATCGATAGAATCAATAAATATAATGTTGAAGAAATTTTCATTGCTCTAGATCCAGATGCTGAAGGAGAAACAACTACCTCATTTTTAGTATCAATAATAAGAAAGGTAAATCCAAATATTTCCATAACCTCAATAGCAAAAGGCATTCCTCTTGGGGGAAATATTGAATACTCAGATCTTCTTACTTTATCAAGAGCAATAAAGTTCAGAAATAAAATAGAATTTTAATTATTTTTTAAAATAAACAAAATACTCCTGATTACCATCCATTCCTTTAACTTTTGATTTACTAATACCGATCACTTTAAATCTGCTTACACTTAAGAAATCAACTATCCTTTCTACAGCTAAATTTTCATACCCTTCCTTAACTATTCCTCCTCTACCAATATATTTTGGCTCCAACTCAAATTGAGGCTTTACAAGAACTAAAAATTCTGATCCTTCTCTAACTACATTTGAAACAGAAGGTATCACTTTGGTTACAGAAATGAAAGAAACATCCATAACAACTAAATCTATATCTTCTTCAAATTTTATTTTACCTTCGGATACAAATTTATCTAAATATCTTGCATTTACTTTTTCATAAACTACCACATTCGGATTAGTTCTTAAAGAGTAATCAAGCTGTCCAAAACCAACATCAACTGCATAGACCATTTTTGCACCTTTCTGCAATAAACAATCAGTAAATCCACCCGTTGAAGCACCAACATCAAGGCAAATTTTACCTTCAACACTAACACTAAAATCTTCTATTGCTCCCTCAAGTTTCAACCCCCCCCTACTCACATATTTAGGTTTATCAACAAGTTCTATCCTATCTCCATCCTTAACTTCATGAGAAGGTTTTTGAACTTTCTGACCATTAACTAAAACAGCCCCCTCCATTATCAATCTTTTTGCTAATTCCCTTGTACTACATAACCCTCTTTTCACAAGTTCAACATCTAATCTCTCTCTTCCCATCAATCACCTCTAAAATACTTTTTAAGATTAATTTATTAATATTCTTTAAAAACAATTCAAAAAACTAACTAAATTTTTTTAAACCTCAACCAAAATCATCAACTCTATTTAATAGCGTTTGAAAAAGAACTTGATTAAATTAAAAATCTTCTTCATTTTCTTCTTTTCTTAGTCCTTTCACAATACCTCTTTTTGAAGAGAGTATAAATTGCGAAATGTACTTAACATACTCATCTTCTGGAAAGATCTCAACAATTTTACTTGCAGCATTCCTTATAGTGTACTCAGATTTGTAAATAATTTTATAAACTTCTTTAATTTTAGTTCTCTGTTCATTTGATAATCCTCTTCTCCTAAGTCCAATAGAATTTATACCAACAACTTCAGCAGGAATACCTAATGCCATAGTGAAAGGAGGAATATCTTGTGTAATTTTAGAATGTGCACCCACCATAACATATTTACCTATTTTACAATTCTGATGTACTCCTGAGAAAGCAGAAAGAAAAGCACCATCTTCAACAACTACAAATCCCCCCAATAGAACATTATTAACCATTATAACTTCATTACCAACTATAGCATCATGGGCAACATGCGATCCTACCATTAACATGCAATTATTGCCAATTTTTGTCATTCTTTTCTTTGATGTAGGTTTATGAATTGTAACAAACTCCTTTATAACATTATTATCACCTATCTCAATGAATCCTACTTCCTCTCCCTTATATTTTACATCTTGAGGATCAGTGCCTATTATAGTATAAGGCCCTATTTTATTACCATTACCTATCCTAACATTACCGTATATACAAGTACCTGTATCCAAAGTAGTCCCATCCCCGATAATAATATTCCCTTTTATTACAACACCAGGACCTATAACAACATCAGATCCTATCTTAACATCACCTTCTATTATCGCAGTACTATGAATATTTTTCATTTATTACCTCTCTTGAATCATTGCCATCATCTCAGCTTCAGCACAAACCTTATCATCTACTTTCGCAATTCCTTTAAACTTGCCAAATTTATTGGATATTTTAACAATTTCAACTTCATAGACTAACTTATCACCAGGGAAAACAGGATTCCTAAACTTAACATTATCAATGGAAGCAAAAAATATTAAAGGTTGTTTATCGGATCTATACTCCATTTTTTTTAAAGCCAGAACTCCAGCACATTGCGCCATTCCCTCTATTATCAAAACGCCAGGCATTATAGGATAATCTGGAAAGTGCCCTTGGAAAAACCACTCATTCACAGTAACGTTTTTATAACCAATTGCTTTGGTATCACTAATTTTCTCAATCTTATCAACAAGTAAAAATGGAAATCTATGAGGAAGAAGCTTCTGTATTTCAATTACATTAATATCTACATCTTTTAACTCTTCCATAATAACCCCCTACAATTTCTATATTGTAAAAAAAGATTAAAATTTATTTCCATTTAAAAATCGTAATCACAAATAGTAGGAAGACAAAAATTCTATCTCTATCTAAAATAGAATCCTAAAACTAAACATTTATTACATAATATGCAAACATTCCACGATTAATCTTCAAATAGATTAGTACTCAGGTATTTGTAAGCGTTATCAGGTAAAACTGAAACTATATTAGTATTTTTAGGTAAAGACTTTGATTTACTTATAGCAACATACATAATAGAGGCTGAACTTATTCCTACAAGGATTCCCTCTTTTCTAGCTAATTCTCTTGCGATCTGGTATGTTGCAGGTAGCTCTTCATTTGATATTTCAACAATTTCGTCAAACCATTCTCCCCTAAAAAGCTTTGTTGGATTAGGTTCATTAATATGCCTCATACCCTGAATTCTAGTACCTAATTTAGGCATTACACCAACTATCTTTATATTAGAATTAAACTGCTTTAGTCTCATTGATACACCTACTCCAGTACCTGCTGTACCTATTCCAACAATAACCATGTCAATCTTACCTTCAAGTTGCTCTAAAATTTCCTTACCAGTGGTATGATAGTGAGCAAGTATATTAGCAGGATCACTAAATTGATCTAAATCTATATACCTATCAGGATATAGCTTAAGAAGTTCTTTTTTTACCTCTATAGCCCCTCCTGTACCCTTTTCACCTGGAGATAAAATAAGATTAGCACCATAAGCTTTGATTATTTTCCTTCTTTCAATACTTACAGACTCTGGCATAACAATATCGATTCTATACCCCTTAACTGCTGCAATCATTGCAAGACCTATACCTGTATTACCTGAGGTAGCTTCCAATATAACCTTATCTTTAGTCAATATACCTGCAGACTCTGCATACTCTATAAGAAACAATGCCAACCTGTCTTTAACAGAACCACCAGCATTGTACCATTCCAGTTTTGCAAAGATATCAGAATTGTTACCAGAGAAAGTTTTCAATCTCAACATAGGTGTATTACATATCATCTCAGTAATTGATGAAAAAAATTTCATAAGTACTCCTTAATTTATTATATTTTGAAAATCAATATTTTACTTTGTCAAATTTTAAGTAACAAATTTAATAAAATTAATAATTTAGATTACTTTCTAAGTGAATTAATCCACAAAAATAACTAGAAAAAAAACTAAAATCCACTATTATATCTTCTTTAATTTGAAATATCTTTTATTTTTACTTAACAATATACTAATTATGGAAGATTTTATTATCAAAGAGGTAGAAATAAGCAAAATTAAAGTTAAAGAAAGACAAAGAAAGTATATAGGAGATATAACACCTCTCAAGAGGAGCATGAAAGAGATAGGGCTACTGAATCCAATAATAATATCTGATGATTATACTTTGATAGCAGGTTATAGAAGATTGTTATCAGCAAAGGAGCTTGGTTGGACCAAAATACCTGCTAGAATAATTAGTTCAGACAAAAAACATCTTTTTGATGATATAGAATTTGATGAAAACTACGCTAGAAAAAACTTATTTCAGGAAGAAATTGACAAAATAATCGAGAATAAAAAACCAAAAAAGAGTTTATTCAATAAAATAAAAAAAATTTTTATTAAAAAATGAAAAAATCATTTTTTGTATTATTAGTAATAAAATTTATCATCGTTTTAGTTTACCCTTTGTTTGCTGAACCTGTAGAAGGTAATGTAAGCATCTCCATACCTGATGATGAGATCACTTATCTAGTAATTATAAGTAACTTTGAAAGTATTTCAATTGAATCTATAAATGAACTCAAAAGCATAGAAGTTGACGGCAATAAAGTTACACCGATTGTTTCAAAGTATGGTGAAATCTTCAATTATAGACTAAACTTGGATGAGAAAAAAGTAAGTAAAATCAAGATTACCTACAAATATGAAATCTCTAGAAATATCCCTATAAATAGCTTTATTATCCTTTCAGAAGTAACAAGGACCTTACCCTATGTAGAGGAGGTAAAAAATCAAGCTATTAAAGTAGAAATTGACCTAGGGAATAGCGATTATCAAATCTTCTGCAAAGGTAATATTTTCTCAAACAAAAATATCTCATTTACTAAAAACTATGGAGACCCTATTGCAATTGGATACTTTTCCGTTGTAAGTTCACATTATAAAAGCAAAATTCTAAACGCTATCGTACCTCAAGGTGTAGAAAGTATTGGAGTTGATATATTATCTTGGACTTCAATTAGCGTAGAAAACATTGAAAAAGATTTATACAAACTTCCAATTGATAACATTAATATTATATACTACCCAAAAGCTCCTTTTTCTGAAAGCATAAATGACACTATAATATTAAGTAAGATTCAACCTAGTAGTATTGATTATTTCTCAGATGTTGAAAGAATTGAAGGAATTATTACAATTATTCATGAGTTATTACATAAACCTTTAGGGATAAATATTGATGAAAATTTTATAGATATCATAGAAGGATTTATACAATTTATAGCAATTGAGCAAGTTGGCAAAATTTTCGGCGAAGAAATTAAACAAAAAATCTATAAAAACTATATTCTTCAACTTAAATATCTAACTTTAAATGACTCTAATATCAAAGAATTAATAAGATATAGAAAGTATCCTTTAATTTTCAGATACGTATTTTTCTTAACAGGAGAAGTAAATTATATTTCTTTGTATAAATATTTATCGTCGTCTGATAAATTTATAGATTCAAACTTTTTTTGGAGTACTTTTAAGAATTTGACAGGAATTAAAGGTGAAAACTTTACTCAACTTTTTGATAATACCCCAACATTGTGGAATCTTAATCTATATCTTGACGATAGAAATCTAACTATAAGATCTACTGCGCCTATTGAAGTAAATGTTGAACTAGAACTTATTTACGAAGACTCAACTAATATCTCAGTAGTAGAAATTCCCAAAGACGAAGAATACAAACTTTATTTAAATAAAGAACCTAGAAAAATAGCATTAAATAGAAACCTACAATTCCCTGAAATCTTTGTAAGCGATAACTATATTAACAGAGAAATACCTAGTTTTGTTAAGAGTTTTGTTGAATTAATTTCTTACACATTAAACACAAAAGACTTTTCCCTTATAAAAAAGCGTAAAGTAGTTTATTCAGATTCACTTTTTTCAAAGCTAAGAGACTACGCTTATAAAAAAGAAGAAATGTTTGATAAATATGATATAAAACTTGTAGTAGAAAATATTTACAGATACAACAATAATGTTATTGTTGAACTAACCATGTTTTACAAAGGGATTTACTTCAGAGTATGTATATTAACTTTAGGATATGGTAAATCTTATTACATTAAAGACTTCTCTATATTTTAGACAAATATTCAGAAATTACCTCTTGTGCTCTTATGTATCCCTGCTCTTTGACTAAATTAAGTTTATAAATCTTCAAAGGTTCACTCTTACCTTTTACCCTGATAGATTCTTGTTCTTCTACCTCAATAAATTCTTTAACTAAGGAGTATGTATTATGACTTATTATACAAGTTTTTCCAGGAGCTGCACCACACAACCTTGCCGCTGTATTAACAGCATCTCCTATAACAGTATAACTTAATCTATCTTTTGATCCCATGTTACCAGCTACCACATTACCAGAATTTATTCCTATACCTGGATTTAACAAAGGTTTTCCTTCTGCTTGCCATTTCTGATGCAAATAATCCATTTTTTTTATCATTTCATAGGCAGTTATAACCGCAAGAAGAGCATCATCCTTTTCCGAAAACGACACAGGTGCACCATATACTACCATTATCTCATCTCCAACAAATTTGTCAACAACTCCCTTATACTTTTTGACAATCTCAACCATCTCAGTCATATATTCATTCAATATAGAAATTAAATCCCTTGGATCCATTTTTTCACTCATTGAAGTAAATCCCCTTATATCAGAAAACAACATAGTTGTAAACCTCATCTCTCCACCCAGTTCTATACCCTTTTTCATAAGCTCTTTTGCTATTTCTTCCGAAACAACTTTATTCATAATATCTTTCATCTTTTCTTTTTCGGCAAGTTCCTCTACCATTCTATTAAAGTTATTAGCAATAAAACCTATTTCATCAGTTGATTTTACATCAACTTTCACATTTAAATTTCCTTTTGACAATTCATTCATTGCACTCGTTATAATCCTAGCCCCTTTTGATATCCTAGAAGACAAAAAAGCAATGATAAAGATTGCAATAAGTAAAGCCATTAAAACTCCAATTTGTACTCGCCTTTCAACCTTCGCTATCGCTTTCTCTATACTTTCAGTTGACATTCCTATATACAAGTTACCAATATATTTATTAGGATCGTTACCTATTAATATTGGATATGAGAATAATAATCTACTTACAGTTTTCTGTGCTAGCTTTTCGGAAAAAGATTGTAAATACCCCGTAATACCAAAACTACTTTCTATAAATTGATTAACCATAGATATTATGTAATTGTAATCTTCTCTAGAAATACTTTCCTTGTTTTTCTCAATAAAATCTACAAAAGCATCTAAATAATTTTTAGAAATACTATAAGTTATATAATTGTAATCTAAAATTTCTACTAACTTTGATAACTGATTTTTAAAAGACTCACCAAAACTACTACTATTGTACTTCCTCTGAATCTCTTTTATATTCCAAAACATTATGGAGAATTTTTCATAGTCACTTTTTAAATTATTTAGAAGATTTTCTTTAGAAACCTCCAAAATTCTTCTACTTTTGTCCTTATCTATTAATAGTGTTTCAGAAAGTTTATTTATTATTTCTTTCTCTGGTACCTTAAGTTCAATACCAATGTTCCTAAACACTTTTTCAGTAAACGAAAGTTTTCTAACATTCAGATTTGAAATTAAAGTATTATAAAAAGCAAATATCAGGTTGTTCTCAAAGGTATTAGAAGGTAAGTATAACTTTTCAAAGAATTTTTTATCTTTCTGAGAATGAATTATTATATTATTATCCAAATCCACAGCAGCAGCCCATATTATATCTTCAGTATTGGGTATCTGAGAAAATGTTTCTATAAGATTTATATACTCTTCTTTTATTTGTAAATCAGAAAGAATTTCCCTGATTACCTCCTTTGATTTGAATAAATCCTTCTCTATCTGGGGATTTTTAGATATTTTATCTGCTATTATAGAAGAAAGAATCGTTGACAAAGTCGAAGAAACACTTTTAGATATGGATATACCCCTTATTTTCATTTCATCTTCAAGTCCTCTTGAAATAGATTCAATTGAAGATGTATAAACAATTGAAATAATTATCGCTATTATTACAATCACTGATAAAAATATTTTCTTACCAAGGCTAAGTTTTATCTTCGTCTCTCTCATCAAATTTACCTCTAGAATATTATAAATTCACTATATTAGAGTTTAAAATTATTATATCCACAATACCTTTTAGTATTCTATAAAAGTTTTCCGATATTATTTATATGAGAACTAATTATAATAAAGTGATAATATATGTAATTATTTTTATATTGATTTTAAGTTTTACTTATGCTCTCGATAGGATAACCATAGTCACAGCAGACGGATCTGTAATAAATGTACCAATGAATCCAAGCTATACTAACATAACCATCAGAATGAGAACAGATTACGGCGAGTTATCCTTTCCTATAATGTCAATAAGTAAAATTACACTAGTAACTAACAATATTCATTCAGTTCAAACATTTAAAGGCGAATCTGTTCAAGGTAGCATTACATCACCTAACATAGTACTACCTACTAAATATGGAACTTTAACAATTCCTCCAAGTGAAATAGGGAAACTTGTAGTCTCAATAAGTAATATTGCATTTTAGTTGGCTAAAACACACTAAACTCTCTTACAAGAAAATTGATCTTATTTCTTAATAGAAGTTAAAAATTTTAAGAAACTTCTTTTAGTTTCCCACCCGCCTTTGTAGGGGTTTCACCCTCTTATCAATATCTCCCTCTAGTTCGTTAGGAAAATTCTATCTAGAAGTAAGAGAATATAGAAAATTCACTTCTAACAGAAGGTAGGAATTTTAAGAAAATTATTTTGTTTCCCACCCACCCTATAGTTATATACAGGAGGCTTCGCCTCCTATTAGTACCTCCCTTTAGTTATTTATGAAAGTTCTAACTTCTTAATTACTTCTTTTAAAAGTAAGAAAGAATAAAACCTTTACTCCTAACAGAAGTCAGAAGTTTTGGAAAACTTCTTTTAGTGCCCCACCAAGCCACCCTATAGTTCGTTAAGAGGGCTTGCCCTCTTAACAATGTCTTCCCTTACCTGTTGGATATAGAATATTATCGATATTACCTATTCCCAAGTTCCTAATTCCTAATTAGCGAAGGTTGATGCTTCATAGCTTACTAAGCAAATAAATTAGAAAGACTTCAACATCTTTATGATGGGTATATCCTTTAGTATAAATTGAGGTTTTAATAATTATTTTTAGTATTACATCTTTAATTGTTTGGAATAAGTAGTGGAGAATTTTAAGGCATTTTCCAGTTAGAGTGTTTGGAATTTGTCAATAGGTAAGAGTAGGTATTAAGAGTAAGTTTTGTGGTATTCTTGTAGAGGTTTTACTGAGAATTCATTTTCTTTTAGATATTTTAGAGATTCTACTGCTGCATACATTGCCGGAATTGTAGTAACTAATGGTATTCTGTATCTTATTGCTAATTTTCTTATACTTATTTCATCTTTGACTGCTTTTGTATTTCTAGTTGTATTGAATACCATCTTTATTTTCCCGTTTTTTATTTGATCTAGTAAGTCTGGTCTCCCTTCACCTATTTTGAAAATTAATTCTGATTCAATACCATGTGCCTTTAAATAGTTGTGAGTTCCACTTGTTGCGTATATTTTTACACCTATTTCTTTTAGTTTTTTGGCAAGTTCAATTATCTTTGGTTTATCTTTGTCTTCGATAGTTAATAGTACGCTTTCAAGTGAAAGTTTTGTACCTGCTGCTATTTCTGCTTTAGCAAAAGCCATTGGAAATGATTTATCAATACCCATAACCTCTCCAGTTGATTTCATCTCTGGCCCGAGAGTTGGTTCTACTTCTGGAAATTTTTCAAAAGGAAGGACTACTTCTTTTACGGCATAGTAATCCATTTTGGGTTCTTTTATATTTAGTTCTTTTAGTTTGGCTCCGAGGATTAACTTTGTTGCTACCTTTGCCCAAGGTATTCCAGTGGCTTTTGAAACGAAAGGTACTGTTCTGGATGCTCTTGGGTTTGCTTCTAGTACATAAACTTCGTTGTCTTTTATAGCGTATTGGATATTTATTAAACCAATTACATTTAGTGTTTTTGTTATTGCTATTGTATGTTCCTTTATTTTTTCGATTATATGAGGTTTTAGAGAAAATGGAGGTATAACAGTTGCACTATCTCCAGAATGTACCCCTGCTTCTTCAATGTGTTCCATTATACCACATATTACAACATCCTCTCCGTCTGAAACTGCATCTACATCTACTTCTATTGCATCTTGTAGAAACTTATCTATAAGTATTGGTGCTCCTTCTGATACAACTATTGCTTCCTTTGCATACTCTAAGAATTCTTCATCACTATAAACTATATTCATTGCTCTTCCACCTAGTACGTAGGAAGGTCTTACTAAAACAGGATATCCTATACTTTTTGCTATTTCAATAGCCTCATTTATGTTTGTTGCAGTTTTACTTTCAGGTTGTTTTATGTTAAGTGAGTTTAGAAGTGTTCTAAATTTCTCTCTATCTTCGGCTATGTCTATACTTTCTGCCGAAGTTCCTAGTATGTTTACTTTTGCTTCTCTGAGTTGTTTTGATAACTTTAGGGGAGTTTGTCCTCCAAACTGGAGGATAACACCTTCTGGCTTTTCTTTTTCAACTATATTCATGACATGTTCAAATGTTAATGGTTCAAAGTATAGTCTTGTTGAAATATCGTGATCAGTAGATACCGTTTCTGGATTAGAGTTTACCATTACAGCATCATATCCTTCACTTCTTATTTCAAGAGAAGAATGTACACAACAATAATCAAATTCTATGCCTTGCCCAATTCTATTTGGACCACTACCTAGTATTACTATACTCTTATTCTTGGTTTTTCTGTATTCACATTCTTCATCATAAGATGAGTAATAGTAAGGTGTTTTAGCTTCAAATTCTGCAGCGCAAGTGTCAACTATCCTAAATGTAGTTTCAACTCCTAACTTTTTCCTATATTCTCTTACTTCATGTTCTCTTTTCCCAGTCTTTATAGCTATCTCGTAGTCAGTTATTCCTATCTGTTTATAGTATAACATCTTGTTGTAATCAATTTCTTCTAGATTTGATGGAATAGAATCTTGTGCTTCAATTATTTCTCTTATGTTGTTTAAAAACCACTTATCTATTTTCGTGTATTCGTAAATTTCATCAATGCTCATACCTATCTTTATTGCATCCTTTATGTAGAATATTCTATCAGGGTTAGGTCCTCTAAGTTTAGGTATTATTTTGTCCTTTACCTCTTCAATGATGTAGTCATTGTCTTTTGTTAGTATTCCTTCAAAAAACTTTTTACCAGTTTCTAGTCCTATTATTGCTTTGACAAAAGCTTCTTTGAAATTTCTGCCTATAGCCATTGTTTCTCCTACAGATTTCATTTGAGTACCTAAGATAGGTTGAGAATTAGGGAATTTTTCAAAAGTAAATCTGGGCATCTTAACAACTACATAATCTAAGGTTGGTTCAAATGATGCAGGTGTATCTTTTGTTATGTCGTTTGGTATTTCATCAAGTGTATAACCTATTGCTAGTTTTGCTGCAATTTTGGCTATGGGATATCCTGTTGCTTTTGATGCTAGTGCTGAACTTCTTGATACTCTTGGATTCATTTCAATAACCATGAATTCGAATTTTTGAGGATTTACTGCAAACTGTATGTTTGATCCTCCTGTTTCAACTCCTATCTCTCTTATTATATCTATAGCGGCATTCCTTAATATTTGGTATTGCTTATCTGTAAGAGTTTGAACTGGAGCAACAGTTATGGAATCTCCTGTATGCACACCCATTGGATCGAAATTTTCAATTGAACATACTATAACTACATTATCTTTCTTATCGCGCATTACTTCAAACTCGATTTCTTTCCACCCTATAAGAGATTCTTCAACGAGTATTTCTCCTATCATTGAAGCTCTTAATCCTCTCTCTGCAATCGTTTTAAATTCATCTATATTGTAAGCTATTCCGCCTCCTGTTCCACCTAGCGTAAAAGCCGGTCGTATTATTACCGGGAAACCTATGTTCATTGCTACTTCAATTGCTTCTTCAAGAGAGTTTACGGCTTTGCTATAAGGGCATCTTAAACCAATTTTCTCCATACTCTTTTTGAATAGTTCTCTGTCTTCTCCCTTTTTTATTGCTTCAACATTAGCACCTATTAGTTTTACTTTATATTTGTCTAAAATCCCTTCTTCGTGTAGTTTTACAGTTAGATTCAACGCTGTTTGTCCCCCAAGTGTTGGTAAAAGTGCGTCAGGTCTTTCTTTTTCAATTATCTTCTCCAAGAATTCAATAGTAAGTGGTTCTATGTAGGTTATGTCTGCAATTTCTGGATCTGTCATTATAGTTGCAGGATTTGAATTAACTAGTATTACCTTAAATCCTTCTTCTCTCAATGCTTTACAAGCTTGAGATCCTGAATAATCAAATTCACATGCTTGACCAATAACAATTGGCCCAGATCCAATAACTAAAATGCTACCTATATCTTTTCTCTTTGGCATGCTTACTCCAAATTGAAGTATTATAAAGACAAGGTGTGCTCATTTTCACTTTGATAAAAATAGTTTATTTGGAGTAAGACATGAGTATGGTTTGATTGATTATTTAATATATTTACAAAATATTTACAAAATATTTACAAATTTTTAACAAAGTTATAATCTCTCTTATCAAAGGAGGTTATGTATGAAACTTCTAAGATTAGTGTTGATCGCAGCTATTTCAATATTTATTTCAAACTTTGTATTTGCTCAAGAAGCAGCTACTAATGCGACTAATGCAGGTTCTGAACCTTCAGCGCAAGTGCAAAAGGAAACTAAGAAAAGCGTAAAGAAAGAAGCAAAGAAGGAAGTAAAGAAGGAAGTAAAGAAAGCTTCTAAAAAGTCCTCAAAGTCTTCAAATTCTTCGAAATAAATTTCGAAAGTCCTACTTGGACAGTTAGGTTTCTGTTGTTGGAGGGAGGGTAACCTCCCTATTTTTAATTTACCTTTTCACAAATTGCTCCTTGTTAGGTTCATTGTTTGCTATTGGGTTTTGGAATTACTAAATTGTTTTTATGTTGGATATTTATTATGTTTTTTTAATTATTTTAGCCTAATTTTTATTCTTATTGATTGCTTATGTAATTAAGCTTTAGTATTGATGTAATTAGAGATTTTCTGCTTTAGATCGTAGTATTGTAGAAGTTTAGCAAGTCTTATTCTATTATATCTTTGTATTATTATGAATGGTAAATTGAATAAAACAGCGTAGGCAAGCATTATCCACTTACCTGCATCAGGGTTCCATGGTAAACATAGAGGGAAAGCAAGAATTGGTATTAAGTGAGCTAACTCTGCTCTACATGTTTCGAGTAAGAACCTTTCTAGATAGCTTTTCTCCCTTGATTTCAATCTTTTTTTATTGAAAGGGTTTATTTTATAAAACTCTCCAGCTTCTGGTAATTTATCTTTCCACTTTTTTACAAAGAAAATTTTCGTATAAAGTTTTCCATCAAATTCCCACCATCTTTTTTTAAAAAGCCATGTTTTAGTACTATAAAATTTAGGAGGTATAAAATGTACAATTAATCCGCTTGCAAAATGTACAACTAACCAAAAAAGAGAATTAACTATAATATAAAATAAAGTTTCTGATATCATGGTTTTATTATCCTCTCTCTCCATTTTATTTTAATTCCAAATGTTTTTATGATAAATGAATTTATGAAAATAATGATGTAAAAAGTTGAGAATAACGGATGCAATAAGCAGCTTAAAAATTTAAATTTACCGATATTTTTTGCTGATATAAATAAAATAACTGAATATAAGAGGTATAATGTCGCATAAATTAATGTTAAGTAATTAAAATTAGAGATATTCTTAATTAAGTTTAAGGTTGTATTAAAGGATGAAGCAAATACTCCTGATATAAGAATTATTGAGAATATTGAAGCGTTTATAGCACCTAAAGCCATATTTTTTGACCATCCATTAAATAGAGTTTTTAAACCTTCAGGGTACATTCGAAATTTTACAAGTTTCCTATGTGGTATAGTATATATTTTTACTCCTGAATCTGCTAATTTTTTACCTAATTCCATATCTTCTATAACACTATCTTTAACACTCATATGGCCATCTACTTTAAAATAATCTTCCCTCTTAATAAGAAAAAATGGTCCAAAATATCCGTTAGTCATTATTATTGATTTATCATCTGTAATCTTAGTCTTAAGCCCCAGCTGTACTACTATGTTTGAGTATAAGGAGAATTGTTCATAAAATTTTTTAGTTTCATGATAAGGATTAATTGTTAAACCTCCTTCTTCTGGAATATTTTCGAAGATATAATCAAAAGCACCGTCTTCAAAAAATACATCAGCGTCTATAAACAAAAGGTAATCTCCTTTTGAATTTATAGCACCTGTATAACAGGCAATGCTTTTCCCTTCTTCATTAAAGAAATCTTTAACTTGTAAGACTTTTGCACCGTATTTTTTAGCTACTAAAACTGTGTTATCTGTTGAATTATCATCTACTACAATTATTTCTATAGGATATTTTATTTTTCTGGTAATGGATTTAAGTAATACTTCAATTCTTTTTTCTTCATTCCTTGCCGGAATAATTATTGAAACAAGAGATGGAATTTTTCTTTTGAAATTAAATTTTTTATAAAAGTTGTAAAAGTAAATTATTCTTAGAAAAGCTAATAAGGCTGCAAATGTAAAAAAATAATCCATAAATGTAAGAAAATTTTGTAATAACATAATTAATATATATTTTATAGGATTTTAATTTTTAATGTCAATAAATGTTGTTTGAGAATTTTATATTATCTATTCTAAACGATTAAAGTAAGAATGCTAAAAACGATTTCTAAACTTCTATTAGAGATTAAGGGTTTCATCTTTTCTTAACTTTAAAGGAATATGAACATTTATTAATTTACTTGCTTATTGGAAGCAATAAAGGTAATTTTTATTTTTCTAACCT
>JBMFQU010000015.1:0-25783 GCA_049968435.1 Brevinematia bacterium
CCACCCAACCCACCCTTTAGCTTCAACAGGAGGACTTCGTCCTCCTAGTAGTACCACCTTTAGTTCGTTAGGAAAGTTATACCTTCTTATTATGTTCTTCCTTTAGAAGTAAGAAAGAATAGAAAATTTTACTTCTAATTGAAGTTAGAATTTTTTAAGAAAACTCTTTTTGTTTCCCGCCCACCCTATAGTTCCATACAGGAGGCTTCGCCTCCTATTAGTACCACCTTTTAGTCTGTTATGAAAGTTATATCTTCTTATTAATCATCTACTTTAGAAAGAAGGATAAAATATTTAATCCTAGTTGAGTTAGAAATCTTTAGAAACTTCCTTTAGTGCCCAAATTCACTAATCTAGTAATTAGATTTCCCAATTACTCTACACTCACTCTAAAGGTAAATATTTTTAAGTTTATATTTAACTTTTATATTAACGAATAAAAAATGTAAAATATTACATTGATAATGAAACAAGTAATACTTTTTTCTCTTTTATCATCATTTCTAATAGTCTTAGTAGTACTCGTTTTTGCTCAGAATGAACCAATTTCAACTGGTAACGAAAGTTTAAAAGAAGTAGAGAAAACAAATACAAATACAAATTCAATTGAAACCAATCTAGCAGTTTCAAATCTAACCCCACAAGAAGTTAGCAATCTCCTATCTTTAAAGGTTTTAGAGATTAAAGAAGAATATTTTACTAACCTTGATTATCCGATAAATAGATTTCTTGAAGAAACAGAAGAAGAAAATTACAATCTAACAAATACAAATATATATGTTGAATTAGATTTGACGTTAAAACAATTATTGGAAGATGAATTAAAAGAAAAGAGAGAATACAAAAAACTAGAAAAACCCGTAGTAGCACTTGACATAGAGCAAGTTGAAAGTAAGATCTTCGCAAGAGGCAATATACTCTTTGGATTATCCTATGGTACAGTAAAAAAGATACCAGAATTACTAAATCCTCCATCATCATTTATAAGAGAAAATTTCAATGTAAACCAGGATATGCAAATATACTCTACAAGTAAAATTGGAAATAAAGTAAATGTAGATATTGAATTTGATCAAAAAAGTGCAATAAATAAATTCAATGTCTCATACAAAGAGCCAGAATCAGATACTTCAGTTAAGCAGCCTATCTTGGTAATAACTAACACCAATATACAAACAAATAAAGTAGTAGAAAAACCTTTTGTAAGAGAGCTTACTTTTGGTCAAGTAAGTTTCTCAGATACACTTAGTAAATACATTAACTATACAGCAGTCTCAACTTCGGCACAAGGTATAAAATTTGTAGGTAAAACTGGCAATTTTTCCATAGAGGCAATTGGAACTTTGTCAACTTCAATAGCAACTAAAAAGGAATTCGTAGGTACTAAAAGAGTAAATGAAATAACAATAAAGGATATAGATTACATAAAAAGGAAATTCTTTAAACTACCAGACAATAGCATTGATATAAACTCTATATCTCTTTATATTTCAACATCAATCTCTGGAAGTCCTGATGTATACATAGATGGAATTCCATTCAGAAAAATGGTACAAGGAAGTGAATACATTTTTGATAATTTTAGGAATGAAATTGAGCTAAAAAATTCTATTGATAGATCAACATACTTAGCAGTATTCTATACTTATAGCAATGGACAGAGCATGACAATATCTTCAAATATATATAGAGGAAATGGTAGTGATTCAAAAATCTATCTTTACTTATTTAAACCTGATTTAGGTTATTCTCCATATGAAATTAAAAACATTTATTCACTAGATAGCTATGATATAGATCTTTCAAAATCCATAGAAATCAAAATTTACTATACATCGGATCCTAATGTTTTAGCTCCTATTCAGTTTTCTCAAAACGATTATTACATTGATCCAAGAAAAGGTTTACTTATATTCAACAATCAAACACCTTTCTTAACAAACCTAATAATAAACTTTTATCAGCTATCAACAAGGGACCCTACTACAGATGATTCAACTTACAGTATGAAAATAAGTTTCTTCAACACAGTAATCTCATATCAATTAGATTTTGATATAGTTGAAGGTAGCGAAGAAGTCAGAATAAATGGCGTTCTAATACCAAAGGACAAATACACAATTTACTATCCAATAGGCAGAATCTTTTTCAATGATCCGACCTTAATAAGTGAAGGAGATAAAGTTGAAATTTCCTATGAATATAAACCACTGTTCGGAGGTAGCCAAAAAATATCTCTAGGTGCAATAACTAAATACAAATTTTCTAATTTTTTCTCAACAAAATTATCAGGTGCATTTTGGACTTCACAAGGCACTGGAACAGCACCTAGGATAACAAGTACAACTCCCGTAACTGGATTTATTTCTTCATTATCAGGGAACTTAGACTTAAAAGAAATCCTTCCAAAAGATAACAAGCTAACATGGAATTGGAATTTTGAATATGCAATGTCTTTGATTAATCCTAACTCATTTGGAGCTGCTATAATAGAAGATTTTGAAAATAATAAAAAAGCATATATTGTAACAAAAGATGAAGATAGTTGGTATCTATCTTCTGCTCCAACAAATCTAGGATGCTATCAGACTAATAGAGGTATATTATATTACAAAGATTATAGGCAATACTATGCAAATGAATCTTTTACTTTAATGCCATACTATTGGAATATACCAACAAACCAAATATTACCTTACTCTCAAAAACCTGGTCCATACATTGTATCAGGAGGCAGATTAAACCCTTCAGATTTTCCTAATGTACCTCAAGTTTCGCTTGTACTTGATTATGATTTTTCAAATGGTGGAGAATGGGTAGGAGTAGTATTACCATTGAGTTCTTCAGGTTTAGACTTTAGCGATATAGAAGAAATACTCATTTCTTATAAACTACAAATGGACAACAACATGTCTAACAACTACGATGATAACAATACTAATGTATTGAACCTATTCCTAGAATTAGGCCAAGTATCAGAAGATTTGGATGGAGATGGGATAATGGAATATGAAATCTCTACAGCTCAAGATGGTTTTGATTTTCATCTAACTAACCAAATCATAACTAAAATAGGTGGGGGGAGGAAAGGAAGTGGAAATGGTAGAATAGATTCAGAGGATCTAAATAAAAACGGTAAATTAGATACCCAAGAAAGTACTGTAGCCTTCTCTAACACAATATCAGGATCAGATTGGCAGAAAATTTCAATAAAAATACCCTCTCTAACATCAGCTCAAATGGACATTCTTAAAAAAGTATACCAACTAAGATTAATCCTAAAGAAAGTAAACGGAATAAAAGGAAGAATATTGATTGACGAAATACAAATAAAATTTAGAACCTTATCTACATACAAAGTTGATGGCATAAGAGTAACAAATCCATATCAAATCGCTTCAACAACAGTATCAGTTTACGATTCACCACTATACTTAAAAAACCGTTTCTTCAACATAGAAGCAAAAACAGACGATGAAAAAGAAAGACTTCAAGATTTTTCCTATCTACACGGAACTAGCGGTATGTCTCTATCAGAAGCAAAATCAATTGATGAAACTTCTCTGAGAATAACATACAATCTATCAAATACTTCTATCAACACAAATTTCATACCTTATTCGGGTGGTAAAGAAGGGGTAAGTGTAATAAATTTTGGTATATCACAGGATTATTCTATATATTCAAAGTTGATTATGTATATATTCATACCTACTACTAACGAAATAGGACAACAAATAAAAGGTCCAGGAGATACTTACAATGATGAGAATGTAGTAATAAGATTTGTATCAAAAGAAATGAATTACTTTGAATTTATAATACCAATGGACAAATTAAAAAAAGATTATTGGAATAGATTAGAATTAAGAATTGGAGAAAACAGAACAATAATAAACAATGATCTTAACAACACAATTTTCCCCAATATCATAGGGATACCTTCATGGCGGGATATAAACAACATAGAACTTGGAATAAAAGTAAATGACAATTCAACAGAATCTATAAACTATGGTGAAGTTTGGTTTAATGAATTTTTCTTAACTGATGTAAAAACAAAATTCAGTACTGCTGTAAATTCTTCAATTTTATTCAAATACGATGGAGAGCTTTTAAAAATAAATAACTTACCTATTATTTCATTTCCTTATTTGACCTTTTTAATTGAAAATATCTTCCCAAATTTTAGAGGAAACGGAGGTAAAGATAACATAAACATATTTAACTTATCTCACTTTTATTCTTCAGATTTTCTAAAGTACACAACTTTAAATTATTCACTCTCCCTAAATTCAGAAAACTCAACTTACGATCCAACCTTACCAGATTATCTATTTTATACCAATAACTCTAGAAACTTTAGATACTCAATTAGCTCAAAACATAACATAGACTACATACCATCTCTGAGTTATATCTTTTCTGATAGACAATCAACTTATATACAAAATGGTATAGCTGGAACATTAACAAATCTATTTTTACAAATCAACAACATAAAAGAGGTAGGACTAGATTCCACAATAAACATAGGTTATCAAATACCATTTATAACAAAATGGATTAACTTCGGCAATAACATTTCCCTATCTTCAAGTTATCTAGGTAAAAACTACAATTCAACTACAAATAACATCTATTACTTCTTATCTCAATCATATCAAACATGGACTTACTCCTTAGCAATCTCCTCTTATCTTAGAAATGATATATTCAATATAAATAATCAGTTTAAACATTCCGAAACATTTTCTTTAATTTCAAACTATCCTTACGAAGATGTAGATTACCTTTCTGAGAGAGATATACTACAAAGAAACTTATATTCATTAAAACTTCTTTCAGAGGGATTTAAAGAAAGAGGTTCAAGAAAAGAGACATACGAAACTGATACATTAAGTATCACAATACCAAATTTATTTAAAATACTGAACGTATATTTAACACCTTCTTACGAATTTAAGGATTTTAATTTTAACGAATCTTCAAATACTCTAACGAGGGATGTCCAGATGAATGGGAAAATGACATACAAATTTGATTTCAACATAAACAATTTTGGTATAAGTTCTTTCTCCTTAAACTCTTCATTAAGTACCTCATTTTCAGGCAATTCAATATCTTATGAAACTAAATGGTATGATTTTTACACGAACAACATATACAGAGGAGTGGCAGCATTACCTTTCTACGAATATCTTGGTTTTTGGAGCTATGAAAATTTAAGCAATGCACTAGTACTAGTTTCTAATTTATCTATGTACAGAAGTATATTAAGCGAATTTACATCAGCGGGATTTAGTTTAAACTTAATTCAAGATGACAGTATTATTTCAAGATTAATTCCAAATACTTACTCTTTTGATTATTCTACAACTACAACAAGAGAATTAGCTTCTTTTAGGCAAATAAATAAACTAACATTCGCAAGCACATGGTTTGTACCAATTTATAAATTAAATTGGTTCATATTCAAAAGAGATGAAGAAGCTTCAGCAAATGATCTATCAATAAATCTCTCTTACTCCAAAGAAGAAGATTTCAATAATGTAACTTTAAAAAATCAATATAACATCTCTTCTCTGCTTTCAGGTATAATAAAACCAAAACAAAACTATTCTATATCATATACAATGTCCTACTCTTATCAAGATTTACTAAAAAACCTACCATCTTTTTATTCAAACTTTGGGATAGGATTATCAACTCCTAATTCTCTTCAAAGTAAAGTATCACACAATTTAAATTTCTCTTATAACTTTTCAATAGTATCAAATATGCAAATAGATTTAATATTTACCAAGGTAAAAGTTGATTCAACATTAGAAAACAAAGAGGAAATAAATTTTTATACTGAAAACATATGGTACAACAATAATAATTTTCTACCTTTTAAAAGAAAGGTATTCGAGCTAAACATATATCACGAAACAAGTGCAAATTTTTCAGAGTTCGTAAGGCTAGGAGGTTATTTAAAACTCTTATTAACTCAAATTTCTGAAATATATGTTGATAATAATATAGTCAAAGAAACATTTTTTGAAGTAATACCTGGGATTGAAGTAGGTATTAATATAAGAGTAACTTTTTAATTTTATAAAATTATTGAAAATACATTTTATTTCATTTACGATAAATCAAGAATTTTGGGAGGTAAATATGGCTAAAGGTTATTGGATGTTGGTCTTGCATGCTCATTTGCCATTCGTAAGGCACCCAGAGTATACTGATTCTATGGAAGAAAGATGGCTTTACGAAGCAATGACAGAAACTTACATACCACTTCTTATGGTTTATGAAAAACTTTTAAACGAGGGAGTAGATTTTAGGATTACGATGTCTATAACTCCTCCTCTTGCAAATATGTTAGGAGACCCCCTTCTACAAGATAGGTACGAAAGGTATTTACAAAAACTTATAGAACTTTCAGAGAAGGAAATATACAGAACAAGGTGGCTACCAGAGTTTCACGAAACTGCTAAGATGTATTTAAAACACTTTAAGGACTCCTTAGATGTTTTTTATAAATACAATAGAAATCTTTTAAATGGCTTTAAAATGTTCCAAGATTTGGGCAAATTAGAAATAATAACATGTAGCGCTACACATGGATACGCCCCTCTTATGGATATATATCCTAACGCTGTGAGAGCACAATATTTAGTGGCTAAAAGAGATTACGAAAGAGTATTTGGTAAATCACCAAGAGGTGTTTGGAATGCAGAATGTGCATATTATCCTGGTCTTGAAGAAATTTTAAAAGAAGCAGGAATTAGGTTTTTCTTCGTAGATACGCACGGCATACTATATGCAGATAAGAGACCTAAATATGGAGTTTTTGCTCCAATGTATACTAGAAATGGTATAGCATTTTTCGGAAGAGATGTTGAAACATCAAAATCTGTATGGAGTGCAAAAGAGGGATACCCAGGTGATGCCTGGTATAGGGAATTCTATAGAGACCTCGGATATGACGCAGATTACGACTACATAAGACCGTATATCCACGAAAGTGGAATAAGAATAATGACAGGAATAAAATACTACCGAATAACAGGGCATGATGTACCACTTGACAAAAAAGAAACTTATAACTACAATAAAGCAATGGAAAGAGTTTGGGAACATGCAGGAAATTTCGTATTCAATAGACAAAAACAAATAGAATATCTCGCTGGAATGATCGACAGAGAACCCTTGATAGTATCAATGTATGACGCTGAACTATTTGGGCACTGGTGGTTTGAAGGACCACAATTCATTTACGCAGTAGCCAAAAAGTGCTGGGAATCAAGGAACTGGGACACTACAGTTGAAATGATTTTACCAATGGAGTATCTTCAGAAATACCCCAAAAATCAAGTAGCGACACCTCCTATGTGCAGTTGGGGATATAAAGGATATAACGAATTTTGGTTATCAGGTCCAAACGACTGGATATATAGACATCTACATAAAGCTGATGAAAAAATGATAGAGGCAGCAAACAAATTCAAACATACCAAAGATTCACTTATAGAAAGAGCTTTAAATCAAATGGCCAGAGAACTACTATTAGCTCAATCTTCAGACTGGGCGTTTATAATGCGTACTGGAACTACCGTAGAATACGCAGTAAAAAGAACAAAAGATCACATAAACAGAGTATTCAAAATATACGACATGGTACAGTCAGGACACATAGATACAGAGTGGTTAAAGAACATTGAATACACTGATAACATATTCCCAGAAATCGATTTTAGATATTACGCAGACAAAGATAAGTAAAATTATAAAAAAATTTAAGTAGTGAAAATAATTTTTAGATCATTATAAAGTAATGGTTAGTCAATTTAATTTTAGGAGGTTTGTTAATGGACCCCAAAATAATACTTAGCTTTGTTTCATCAAGTATAAGAGTAGTAAGAGAATTAAGCAGTCTTGAACTTTATAAAAACAAAACAAGCATAAAAAAGTACAAAAAATTAATCAAACCAGTTGCAGTTATAATAGAATTTAAAGAAGATATAAAAGGATGTATAATTTTCGAATTTGATAAAGGAATATCGGTAAAAATTGTTGAAAACATGGTAAAACAAGCGTACAATAAGACCATAGAATCAATGTCAAACGAAGAATTCAGAGAAATATTTAACGATGCAATAGGAGAATTAGCAAACCAAATATCAGGAAGTGCTGTAACAGAACTATACAATACAGGAATAAAAATTCAAATTTCACCTCCACTAGTAGCAATAAACAAAGAAAATATCTTAATATCCAACAAGCAGTATGTTGAATCAATATTAGATACAATTTACGGAAGTATGGTAATATCTATTTTATTTGATGAATTATTCGATATAGATGTCTTAAAAAAGGAATTAGAGAAACAATAACCTGTTTTTCTTTTGAATAAAACTAAGAAAACAATTCAGGATCACTAACAACTGAATCTATTTCTCTTTTAGTATCTTCGTCCAGTTGAATATCAGAAGACTTAACATTATCTTCGAGATGACTAACTTTTGTAGTACCCACTAAAGCAGAAGCTACAATATCATCAAAGAGTACCCAAGCTAAAGCAAGTTGAGAAGGGGAAATATTTTTCTTTTGAGCAATTTTTACTATTTCTTTTGATCTAGCGATGTTTCTTAAAAACCTATCTCTCAGGCCAAAACTAGGATTAAGCAATCTAGGATCTCCTTCCTCAAAAGTAGAAGATTCGTTGTATTTACCAATAGACAAACCTTGGCAAAGTGGACTATAAGCTATTATCGAGATATTTTTACCTTTACAATAAGGTACTACTTCTCTCTCTATACCTCTCTGAAAATAATTATAAACTATCTGATTTGAAACGATAGGACAATAATCTAGTGCTTCTTCTATAAGGTTAGGACCAAAATTTGATACTCCCACATATTTAACAATATTTTCATCAAGTAATTTTCTTAATGTAGAGAAAGTTTCACTTATAGGTGTATTAGGATCAGGCCAGTGCACCTGATATAAATCAATTCTATCAGTTCCCAGTCTTTTTAAACTCATTTCAACTTCATACATTATAGAATCTCTTTTTAAGTTATTATATATTCTTCCCGTTTCATCCCATCTTAAACCTACCTTAGTAGCCAGAATAACTTTATCTTTAAAGGGTTTTAGAATTTTACCTATAACTTCCTCAGATTTACCAAAACCATAAACAGGTGCTGTATCAAAAAAATTTACACCTAATTCAAAAGCTCTTACTATTGTCAATTCTAACTCTGAAAGATCATAACCTTTCCACCCTATCTCCCATCCACCATAACCAACTACAGAAACGTCTAAATCTGAACTACCTAATTTTCTATAATTCATGGTTAAAAGCTCCTATATATTTCATACTCTCTGTGCAAAAGAGAAATGATAATTTTCGAAAGCCATACCATAGGAAAAGCAAAAATAAATGTAATAAAGCCTTCAATAAACATAACAACATACCAATTCCCTAAACTTACAGCATTGAATAGCAATGATAACAAAAACAGAATGATATACTTTGTTACTACAGAAAAGAAAGAAACAATAGGTACAGTCAAAAGCGATTCAAATATAAAAACATTTCTATAAATTTCAATAGAAAATGATATAGTTGAATAAGTAAGAATATGGGTACCCACTATAGATCCTGAAAGTACATCTACAAAAGCACCTATTATAGCACTCATTATTATCCCTTTATTTGTCCCTAAAGCAAAAGTATAATAGACCAAAAAAACTACAATTAAATCAGGGAAAAAACCATGCATTTTAAACTGAGGAATAACTTGAACAATTGCCACCAAGGACAAAATTAATATAGCCCAAAATTTTTTCATACTAAGAATACCTTTGTTTTATCTCTTCAACTTCTTTAACCAACCTAGATTCAATCTGATCAATTTTATCAAGTTCATTATTAGGTATTTCTATTTTTATTCTCATTATTTCAGCGATAGATTTCATATTCTGAATTTCACTAACAGGTACTTTATAACTTACAACCAAATCATGAGTTAGATCATAAAGTTTAAGAATTATTCTAGCCATTTTCACTTGTTTCTCTGGCGAGCAATAAGAATCTATTGGATCATAAGCAATCTGTTGTAAAAAACCTAATCTAATCACTCTAGCTATCTCTAAAACTAGCTTTTCTGATTGAGGAATAGCATCAAGTCCCACAATCTTAACTATCTTCTGTAATCTATCTTCTTTTATAAGTATGTCCATTATTCTCTGCCTTATTTGTTTATACTCAGGATCAACTTTACTCCACCATTCTGCAACCATATCAATATAGAAACTATAGCTTTGCATCCAGTTAATTGAAGGGAAATGTCTTTGACTTGCCAAGGACTTATCTAGAGCCCAAAAGCACTTTGTAAACCTTTTTGTATTTTGAGTAACAGGTTCAGAGAAATCACCACCGGCAGGAGAAACTGCTCCTATGACTGTTAAAGATCCTTTGTTACCACTCAAAGTATTTACAAATCCTGCTCTCTCATAAAAAGCAGCAAGTCTAGAACCTAAATAAGCGGGAAAACCTTCCTCAGCAGGCATTTCTTCAAGTCTTCCAGATAATTCTCTAAGAGCTTCAGCCCACCTACTTGTAGAATCTGCCATCAAAGCAACATTATAACCCATATCTCTAAAGTATTCACCTATCGTTATACCGGTATATATTGATGCTTCCCTAGCAGTAACTGGCATATTTGAAGTATTTGCTATAATAACCGTTCTCTCCATAAGCGGTTTACCAGTTTTAGGATCAACAAGTTTAGGAAAATCTTCCAAAACTTCAGTTATCTCATTTCCTCTTTCACCACAACCAACATATATTATAATATCAGCATCAGACCATCTAGATAACTGATGTTGAGTAACAGTTTTACCTGTACCGAAACCACCTGGTATTGAGGCAGTACCACCTCTTGCTATTGGGAAAAGAAAGTCAATAACTCTCTGACCTGTAAACATCGCTTCACTAGGTATATACTTCTCATTAATAGGTCTTGGAATCTTGACTGGCCATTTATGATACATTTTCAATTCTTGTCTACCTCTAACAGGATCTTCAAGAACGCATATAGTATCTTCAACATAATATTCACCTTCTTGAGCAATGTAAATAACTTTGCCAGCTCTATCAGGAGGTACAAGAATTTTATGTACTATTCTAGTAGTTTCAGGCACCTCTCCTATTATAGCACCACCATGAAGTATATCACCTTCTTTAACAATTGGTTTAAAATGCCACTTTTTTAATCTATTCAAGGCAGGTAAATCTATACCTCTCGGTATAAATATACCGTATTCATATATTTCATCAAGAGGTCTCTGAATACCATCATAAATTTTTGAAAGAATACCAGGACCAAGTTCTACTGATAAAGGTTCTCCTGTTCCGTAAACATAATCGCCAGGTTTTACTCCAGATGTATTTTCATAAATCTGTATAATAGCCTTATCACCAGATAAAGAAATAACCTCACCTATCAGTAGATGCTGAGATACCTTAACAACTTCCATCATTTTCAAATTCTTAACATCCTTAACTATAGCAATAGGACCATTTATCTCCTCTATTACACCAACAACATTCTCTTTAACCTTATCTTTAACATTTTCTGCCATAAAATTCTCCGCTTAGATTATTTTTAGCAACAAAACTTAATTTTGTCAAATTAAAAGATTGCTTTAAAACTTAATTTTAATAAACACTCACCACCTCAACTTTTACTCTGATATAGGACATTGTAAAAAAATTAAACTCAATAACAAAAGAAGAAAACTTAATAAAAATCTATCTCCATATCAAGAAGAAAAAATAAATTAATAGAAAAATCTCCAGAGGTAAATAACAAACTCAAACTATGGTAAAAATTGAAATAAGTTTAATCAATTAATTATATTTTCTTTTATGAAAAATCTATCAAGTAGAGATATAAGGAAAATTTTTCTAGAATTCTTTGCATCAAAAGGGCATAAAATTGTAGAAAGTAGTTCGTTGATACCAGCAGATGATCCAACTTTACTTTTTACAACAGCAGGGATGGTACAATTCAAACCTTACTTTCTAAGAGAAAAAGTACCACCATTTACCAGGGCAACCTCTGTTCAAAAGTGTTTGAGAGCTGGAGGTAAAGCAAGCGATCTTGAGAATGTTGGTAAAACTCCACGACATCACACATTCTTTGAAATGCTAGGTAATTTTTCATTTGGGGATTACTTTAAAGAAGAAGCAATAGAGTTTGCTTGGGAATTTATTACAGAAGTTTTAGAGATCGATAAAGATCTACTTTATATAAGTATATACAAAGATGATGATGAGGCTTTTGAAATATGGCACAAAAAAATTGGCTTAGAAGAAAATAGAATAGTAAGACTTGGAGAGAAAGATAATTTTTGGGGACCACCCGGAGAAGAAGGTCCTTGCGGACCCTGTTCAGAAATATACATCGACCTAAGAGATAGATGGGGATACGATAAAGAGAATTGTAGATCTCTTGAAGATTGCGATGGTTTTTTAGAATTCTGGAACTTAGTTTTTATGCAATACCATCAAGATAGAAATGGACAAAGAAAAGAACTTGAATTTAAAGGAATAGACACTGGCATGGGACTTGAAAGACTAGCAATGATACTACAAAACAAAAATAGTGTTTACGAAACAGATGTTTTTGAACCAATAATCAGAAAAATTTCAGATGAAACTGGTAAGAAATACGAAGGAGAAAACATTATAGCGATGAACATTATAGCAGATCACACAAGAGCAATAACATTTGTGGGAGCAGAAGGTGTATACCCTTCCAATGAAGGGAGAGGATATGTGATAAGGAGAATACTAAGAAGAGCACTAAGATACGCCAATAAAATAGGTATAAACGAACCTATTATCTACAAAGTAATTGATGGTGTTGTAGATAGTATGGGCGATACTTACCCTGAAATAAAGGATAAGAAGGATATGGTTAAAAAGGTAATAAAAGTTGAAGAAGAGAAGTACTACAAAACCTTAAGCAATGGAATATCTTATCTAAATGAAGTAACAAATAAGGTAAAGGAACTAGGTAATAACTTATTACCAGGAGATGAAGTATTTAAACTTTATGATTCTATGGGAGTTTCAATTGACCTTATAGAAGATATATGCCACGACGAAGGAATAAGAATTGATTGGGAGCAATTTAACAAACTAATGGAAGAACAAAAGCAAAGAGGTAAAATGAGTTGGAGAAAGGGAGAAGAAAAATTAGATTTCTCTACTATAACCAAACAAGAGAACCCTACTAAGTATGTTGGAGATGAATTTGAAGAGTATGAATCTAATATAACAAAGATTTACTTAAAAGATGGTAGTAGACTTATCCCTTCTGAAGAAATAAAAGAAGGAGAGGTTGGAATAATAGTAGTAGAGGAAACACCCTTTTACGGAGAAGGAGGAGGACAGGTAGGAGATAGTGGTTTAATAATCCTTGAGGAAAATGTAGCACTAGTGATAGATACACAAAAAGACAATGATGTTTATCTACACATAGCCAGAATAGATAAAGGTAGATTCAAAGTAGGAGATAAGGTCAAATTATCAGTAGATATAGAAAGAAAGAAAAACATAGCAAAACATCATACAGCAACTCATATTTTACATTATTCTCTTAGAAAAGTACTTGGAGAGCATGTAGCACAAGCAGGTTCTCTTGTTGAACCTAATAGATTAAGGTTTGATTTTTCTCATTATTCTTCACTAACTGAAGAGGAAATAAGAAAAGTTGAAGAAGAAGCCAATGAAGTAGTTTTGAAAGATATTGAAGTTCAAAAGCAGTATTTACCTAAGAACGAAGCAATAAAGAGAGGAGCTTTAGCATTCTTTGGCGATAAGTACGGAGAAATCGTAAGAGTTATTGAGATACCTGGTTTCTCAAAAGAATTATGTGGTGGTACTCACGTAAAAAGAACAGGAGAAATAGGACTTATAAAAATAATTGATGAAAGATCAGTCGCTTCAGGAGTTAGAAGAATTGAAGCAGTAGCAGGTAAAGCAGCATTAAGAGAATTTTCAAAATACCAATCAATAGTTAAACTTCTCTCAAAACAGCTCGGTACAACACCTGAAGAAATAACTTCAAGGATAGAAAATTTAATCAAAAGAGTAAAAGAACTTGAGAAAAACAAATCCCAAAAAACAACAAACATATCACTAGATGAGGTAACAAAAGAAGTAAATAAAATAGGTAACTACAACTTAATCATTAAGATTTTTGACAACGCTGATACAAACATTTTAGCAAGTTTGGTAGACAAAGTTAAGGAAAACATAAACGATGTTGTAGTAATGCTAATTTCTAAAAATGAAGAAAATATAAATTTTGTATTCGGTACTAACTCAAATGTTAATCTACAGAATATTATAAAAGAACTTAATAGTCTTGGTGTAAAAGGTGGTGGAAGACAAGATTTTATAAGAGGAGCTATACAAAAAAGTTCTAACTTAGATGAAATTAGTAAAAAGCTAATTTCTCTTTTATCTAAACCTTAAACAACTTTAGAAAACCCCAAAGTTTATAAAATATTTCTTTTATAACATCTTGCATTAAAGTTATAATTGGCATAGCAAAGATTATAACCAATATAATACCAAGTGCTACTTTAACATCAAAGCTTAAGTTGAGTACATTCATTTGAGGAGCAGTTTTAGCAAGTACACCAACAGTTATATCTACTGCAAGTATTACAGCGATTATAGGCAAAGCTACCTTTATGGCAATACCAAACATAATATTAAATCCACTAACTATAAACTTAGCTATAGCTTCTACACTTCTAAAATCAAGATTATAAGGCCATATCTTTTTATAACTCTCAATAAAGGCTTCAAAAGAGAGGTATGGTCCATTAACAGATATAAAAATAAGTGTTGCAAATATAAGTAATAGAGTACCATAAGTAGGAATAGCATTTTCAGAAAGAGGGTCAACAACTTCAACAAAACCTAACCCAAAAGATGTTGAAAATATTTGAGCAGCCAATTGGAAAGCCAAAAAAACGATATATACGAAAAATCCCATCATTAGCCCGATTATAAGTTCTCCAAGTAGGACAAATATATAACTCCCTAGAGAAGAAGGTATATTATAGCCCAACTGAGTAATAATAGGAAAACTAGCGTAAGAAAGAAAGAAAGCAATAACAATCCTTACTCTATTTGGTACATTGACTCCACCGAACAAAGGTAAAATTGTAAGAAAACCCATAGCTCTAACAAAAGCAACCAAAAAAAACTGAAAATTGTATATCAGAAAATTAACTACATCTATAACCATAGATTAGAAATCGTATTCTCCATAATCCCTTTTACCTCTATATATTGAGGCAAAGATATAACCGTAGATAAACCCTCCTATATGGGCAAACCAAGCAACCGAAGATCCTGGGTTAGAGATAGCATTTATTATTTGACCTACCAACCAAACTCCTATGAACAACGAAGCAGGTACAGTAATTAATGTTATAACAAAGAAAATGACCAAAGTAACTATTTGAGCTTTAGGAAAATATCTAAGGTAAGCACCAAGAACTGCGCTTATAGCACCACTTGCTCCTACCAACGGAATATTCAACGACTGAATTTGCATAGGTGTCAAAGAATAAATATTTTGCCTACCTAACATTACATCAGGGTAACTAAACAACATATGTATATATGCAGAAACTACAGCAGCACTTAGATAGAAAAAAGTAAAAACTAAAACCCCCATCCTTCTTTCTACATTATTACCAAATATAAACAAAAACCAAAGGTTACCAAGTATATGCCAAAAACCTGCATGAACAAAAGCATAAGTTATTAGATTAATGTAAGAACTTTGAAAAATATTATCATTAGCTTTTTCTGATAATATCTTATAAGGAACAACACCCCACTCATAGAAAAATTGATTTTCATTACTAACAAAAAAGGATTGATAAATAAAAACTAAAACACATAAGATAATTATTAAAATTGTTACAGGTGTTAAAAACCTTTTAACCTCAACATCATATAAAGGTAAAAACACAATACCTCCTCTACAGCTTTATTATATTTTAGTACTAATAAATTTACAACTTAAATCTAAAAATGACCTCTTGGAATTCAATCGTAAAAATAGCATTGTTGTATTCATACCTAAGATATTTATCCCTAAGTATCTTTTTCATAATCATATATGTATAATATACATCTTGCTTACAGTGCTCTATAACAAGATCTATCTTACCTTCTCTAAAATATGCTGGCATATTGACACTATTGGTTTTCTTACCTTCAGGGTTAATATTGTTTCTTATCAAGTTATCAAGAGAAATACGTACATTATTTCCTACATGCTTTTTTATAAGATCATTAAGTATATCAAAAGTCTTTACATTGTTAATATAATCAAATCTTTTATCATACCTTGACAGTACTTTATAATCAAATTCTTTAGTATTATATCCTATAACAAGATCAGAAGAAAGCAAAAGTGAAATAAGTGAATTAACATTACTCTCGTTGAATATAAGCATTTTATCTTCTTTTATATCATAAACAACACCAACAGACAATAACATATCTTTGGCATTATCCCATCCACCAACCTCATAAGAATAAAGCTGAGTTTCAAGATCAAAAACAACAGGTTTTCTAAAATTTTCAAGAGGAAATTTTAATAAATCATACTGAGCATACTTACCATTCTCCTCAACCTTAGGAAGTTCTGATCTTACATAACTTATTGAATAATTGACAACTTTAGAAGGTAGATCCCCTTTTTCATCTAATGGATACTTAATAGCATCCAAAATAAAACTTAAAACTTTATTACCCATATGCTTTGAAAGTAGAGAATTAGCATTACCGCATTTAGGAGATTGAATACAGGCAGGACATCCGCTATCAATTCTACATTTACAACCCCTAATACCAAATAAAGCCCTTCTAACAATATTTTCAAATTTATCAAACGCTATCTCTGAATAACCAACACCACCTTCAATACCTTCATATATTATTATTCTTGGAACATCTTCAAGAATAGAAAGTCCTCCTATTTCACTTCTACTACAAATAACTTCTGACGGATACATAGCAATTATAGAATGTTCAGCTGCATGCAGACCTGACCTTAGAATGTTAGGTTCATTTATCCTAAGGTTTTGGAAAGAAAGATTATTTTTTAAAATCTTATAATCTTCATCAAATTTAAGAAGATCCCTAAACTGGGTAGGATTAAATTCTACAACTATACCGTCTGTTTCGTACTCAAAAATATAAGGATCCTTGTAATCAACTCTATTCTTAACTATCCTCTCAGTTATAAACTCTCCCTTAACATTTTTTTGTCTATACTCTACAACAAGATAACCAGTATAAATTTCTCTTACATTCAACCTACTTAAGGACAATTTAAAACCTTTAAAAGTTTTTACTTTCAGAGTACTCAGAATATCTATATCTTTATCAAACAAAACTTCCGTTGAAATATCTTCTCTTGTAGGAATAACTACAACTAGATTATTACTTATATCTAACTCCTCAACAAGATAACTATTACCCATATGCATGTACACCCCACCAGGATGACACTCAGAAAAAACATAATTTATACCTATTTCTCCTATTTTTTTATTAGTTTCTCTATTGTAGATATTCAGAATTTTACCAGCACCCCTTATATTTAAGGTACTCCTTATATCATTTTTACCTACACTCGTAAAAAAGTATTTTTTATTATCATAAGTGTTATAACTTATACTAACGAAATTAGGATTACTTTTTGAGAATTTCTCTATACTATATATGCTTTCTTCTCCCCAATATTTCAAAACAATATCTTCAGGAATATAGTTTTTACCCGCCTCAGTTGCATCATTATAAGCAATTATAGCAGCAGCTATATAATAGCCTATTATCCTATCGTTAAATATATTCGCAGTTAAACTTTCAACTTCTTCTGAAAATAGTTCCTTTGGATTATTATAGTAATAGTTATCAAGCATGTTGCTTGAAGGTAGGAATATAGCTATACCATCTCTAATTCTACCTGTTCTTCCAAACCTTTGTCTAAGTGAAATTCTAGAAGAAGGAAATCCAAATACACATACTACATCAAGATCACCAATATCTATACCCATCTCAAAAGCAGAAGTTGCGACTAATCCTTTTAATTTACCATCCTTAAACATATTTTCAATAGCAATTCTATCATTTGGAGAATAACCAGATCTATAAGGACTTACGATCTTACCTAAGGGAATATTTCTTATAATCTTAGCAATTCTTTCAACCTCCTTCCTGGATCTAACGAAAACCAAAGTCTTCTTTGAAGATTTATCAGAAAACATTTGAAAAATATCCTGTATCTTTCTAAGAGGACCTACCGAATATTGATAAATGCTGTTAGGAACTAAATATTCTATTCTCTTACTACCAGAAGTGTTTTTATCAATAATTTCAAAGACCTTTCCAAATATCTTTTCTATAAATTCCTTAGGATTAGAAATAGTACCCGAAAGTGCAAAATATCTAGCATTGTTTTCATATATATCGTTTAACATATTAACTACTCTCATAATATTGCCAAAGTGAGATCCTTTTATACCAGACATTTCATGAACTTCATCGACAACAATGAGTTTGACATTTTTCCAAAAAGAAGACCAACCTTTGTTATAAAGTACGAGAGAGTAAATGAGCATTTCCGGGTTCGTCAAAATAAACCCCCCTTGATTCTTTAACTTAGCCCTAAGGTTATCAGGTGTAGCAGAAGTTAAAGAATTAACCTCAACCCAAGGAGTAACTCTTTTTATATAATCTCTTATCTTTTTAGTTTGATCATTTATAAGAGCATTGATAGGAGCAATATACAAAGCACAGCTTTTATCATCTTTGTAAAGTTCCTCTAAGTAGGATATAACATAAGGTAGTGTTTTACCTGAAGCAGTGGGGGTAACAATAGCAACATTCTTACCCATCCAAAATTTTCTTATAGCCTGCGCTTGATGCTTGTAAAGAGTAATATTTAGATCACTAAGTAATCTTTTTGAATATTCGCATAACTCTATATCCTCATCGTACTCTGGTGGTTGAAAATCTTTAACATGAACAAGTTCAAACTTAGAATAAACCTCAAAATCAAATTGTCTCCTCTCATCCATCAACCTTCTCCTAAAATATTTATTACAAAAGTTTCTTCAAAAAATCAATTAAAAAACTATCCTTTCTGTTGAAACATTACCTTGCCAATCTACCATCTTTATTAAGAGAACATTTAGATAATCCGATTTACCAAGAGTAAATTTAAAATTTTCAATACTACTATCTACAACAAGATCCAAAGGCAAAAGATAAAACCAGTCAATACCATTATTAGAGTAATAAACTTCCCTCAATCTAACATTATCAACAACTTTGAATTCTATATCTACCCTATCACCTCTATCATTAATCTTAAGAGTACTTTTATCTAAATAAGGTGGAGTAATATCAACAAATATCTTACTTAGATAATTCGTTGAGTACTTTTCAGTTCCATAAGGATTAGATAAAGAATCATCTACTACAAGCATAAAATCAAACATACCATTACCAATTAAGAATTTATTGATAGAAAAATTTGTCTCAGTAAGAGGAAATTTATTTAACCTCTGCCACTTATTCTCATTGTAGTTTTTCACAAACAGATTAAACTGTAATTTATCACCATCACTATCATTAACATTCCAATTTAGATTTAAATAATTATCCGACAAACTTGATTTAAAGGCTAAAATATTTGGAGTAGAATTCTTAGGTGTATAATATATTGATATAGATTTCAAATAAGGTAGATCACCTTTGGCTGAAATAACTACCTTTAGCTTTATAAACTGAAATTGCTTTAAATTTAAAAACTCTTTAACTTCAACCCATTGAGACCATGTTTCATCTTCTTTTGGCGTATTACCACCTTTAACAAAAATCTTTATAGTACTATCCTTAGGCAAAACAGCATCATAACTTATCCTACCCCAGCTACTTAAATTACTAAAAGGTATCTCCTTAGTTTCAAGTACCCCTTCATAATTAGCACTATTCAAACTCAAAGAAATTAACTCAGCAGGATTTGCTGAAGCTACAAAAAGCTCATTTGTAAAATTAAAAAGCTTCAAAAAGTTCTTATTGAAAAAACTTACCCTTTTATTACCTTCATAATACTCTATAAACCTACCATCAGAAGTTATAGCAATAATCTTATTACTTAAAACTTCTATTGAACTTATACCTATCTCACTAAAAAGTAATTCGTACTCACCAGTATTAGGATTAACTAGATAAACATTACCTGTGGTATTTCGTAAAACATCCATAGGAGAAAAAGGTTTTTGTTGTTGCTGCTGTTGAGAACTATTCTTCTGAGATGGTGTAAGAATATTATAAGTAGATACAACCAGATATCTACCATAAACCTTTATATCCGTTATTTCACCATCATTTAAAGACAAAAAAGGTTTTATATTCTTACCATCAAAAGCATATATAGTACCTGACCCACTAGCCCCTATATAAACAATTCCATTAAGTAAAACAGAACATAAAAAGTGATTCTCCGTATCAGACCTGAAAATAACTTCATACTTACCGTCATTATCAAACCTAATCAAACTAGCGGGATTACCTGTTATCATGTAATACTTATCATTTAGCTTAAAAATATCCCAAATATAACCATAATCTAGATCTATAATCTTTCTTATATTAAATTCATCAATCAAATACACCGCCCCTTTTTCTCCAGTCAGAATGTAAATATATTCAAATTGCTTTATTTTAGTTATCATTCCATGATTAACTAAGCTACCAATATTTTTAACTTCAGTATTATATTCATAAATGTTATTAGGATTAACCGTTGAAAAAACATACCTATTATCTATTTTTATAACCCAACTTAAAAAACTTTCATTACCAGAAAAAATAGTTTTTGAAGGATAAGATAATGTAACTCCTTGATCAGAGAAAGAAATATTGCTTATGTAGTAAAAACTATTTACACTATCTAAATTGAAATTTAAAACAAACTCTTTTGTATACACAGAAAAACCAACCGAGCCAAAGAAAAACACTAAAGCAAGCATTATGTAAATTCTCTTCATCTACTTTCTCCTTAAATAAGCATCAACAGAGTATTTGCCTCCACCTATTAGAAGTAAAACTAAAAAAATGGACAAATACAACAATCCAAGCTCAAAAGAAATCCCAAATTTTGGATGGAAATAAACAAAAATTAACATAAGAAATGTTAGAAGACCAGCACTTATCCTAGTAAAAAATCCCACAATTAAAAAGATAGTAGCAAAAAATTCAACAATAACAAAAATTATAGCAAACAAAACAGGTAAAGGAAACCCAACACTAGATAAAGTATTTACAAATTTCCAATTACCATTGTTTAGAAAACTATAAAAACCAGTCACTTTACCTAAAGTATGAAAAATAAGCAACATACCACCAGATAAAACCCTTAAGATAAAAACCCCTAAGTCTACCATAATATCCTCCTAATTAGGTTAATGTTAAAGAATATAAAAATAAATTTTCTACAAAAATACCTAAAAATATTACCAAAATTACTTAAAAATAAAACATAAGAAGTAAAAATGTTATACATATGTATAATATTTATACACATACAACTTGTTTATAAAAAATGAACTTCTTTTAGTGCCCTACACAACCCAACACCATATTCCAGAGGAGGGTAAACCTTCCTTTTAATAACTCTCTTTAAGTTCGTTAGGAAAATTCTACATTTCCATTCCTTTAGAAGTAAGAGAATATAAAGGATTCACTTCTAATAGAAGTTAGAAATTTTAGAAACCTCTTCTTGTTCCCCGCCACCCTCCCTTAAGCATCTATAGGAGGGCTACGCCCTCCTATTAGGTACCTCCTTTTAGAAAGATTAGAAAGCAAACTTCTTGATTTTATAAATCATTTTTAGTATTCCCGCCCTTCTAGATTAGCGAAGGCTTCGCCTTCTCTGCTTCCAGTAAGAAAGTTAAGAAAGATTTGTATTAATAATAACTTCTTTTAGAAGTGAAAAAAGATAAAGAATCCCTAATAGAAGTTAGGAATTTTAAGAAAACTCTTTTAGTACCCCACCCTCACCTCCCTTAAGTTCAGTAGGAGGACTTCGTCCTCCTAATAGTACCTCCTATTATTAGAGAGATTAGAAAAGTAAAATTTCTACTTCTTCCAACAGAAGTTTAGGAAATTTTAAGAAACCCCTTTTTGCTTCCCGCCCAACCCACCTTTAAGCATCTACAGTAGGCTTTTACTCTCTAAAACCTAAATTATAACAATTCGAGCAAATTCATTTATGCTTTAAATAGTTAAACACAATCAATTAAAATACCGTTTCGGGAGGAAGAAATGAAAGATGTACAATCTGAGGTAGATCTAAGAGGTAAAGATATAGATAAAGTTGGAATAAAAGGTTTAAAGTACCCAATTGTTTTACTTGACAGAGATAACAAAACCCAACACACCATAGCAGAAATAAATATGTTTGTATTTTTACCTAAGGATTATCGAGGCACTCATATGAGCAGATTCTTAGAGGTAATAAATAAACATAGGAAGGAGATTTCAATAGAAAGACTTGAACCAATATTAAGGAACCTAAAAGCCAAGTTAAACTCTAAGAAAGCTGAAATTTCTCTAAAATTCCCTTATTTTATTGAGAAAAAATCACCTATAACTAGTAATTATGGACTAAACTACTACGATATAACTTTTGACGCTTCATGTGAAGAAAGATATGACTTTACGCTAACTGTTTCAGTGATAGGCATGTCGTTATGTCCATGCTCAAAAGAGATAAGCAAATACAACGCACACAATCAGAGAGTTAATGTTTCTGTATCGGTTAAAATGAATGGTATAGTGTGGATAGAAGAAATTGTAGATATAGTAGAAAAAAATGTATCTTCACCTGTTTTTGTAGTACTTAAGAGAGAAGATGAGAAATTCGTAACTGAAAGATCTTACGAAAATCCTAAATTTGTTGAGGATATAGTTAGAGATGTAGCATTAGAGCTTGACAAGAACAACAAGATACTTTGGTATAGTGTAGAAGCAGAGAGTTTTGAGAGTATCCATCCTTTTAATGCTTATGCGTATATAGAGAAAAAAGTTTAGGTATATGTGGAGGCGAGGGGAATTGAACCCCTGTCCGGAGATAAGCACCACTAGAGATTTGTACATGCTTAGCCTATCTTTGAAACTTCAGCCTCATGCGAAGGGATAGGCGCCTTTCATGAGGCCTACACCCTAGAATTTCAAGTAGATTATCGGGTGATAATCTACCCTAGCCCTTCTACCGACTCCAACCTACCTAGAAGGGCGCTCAGTAGGTTGAAGCTCGCAGCCTTATGCTGCGAGAGCCAATTCTTCATCGGCACTTATCTGTGATTTTTCCCTTAACGCGGGATAACGGCATGATCTCTAGTAGCACCTCTATCCCCGTCGAGCCCAAAAATCGCCCCCTTGCAATAAATATAATAACAAAAAACTAACTACCTGTCAAATTTTTAATAAATTGTTAATAAAGATGTTTAAAACGTAGGATCTAGAATTTGAGAGACCGTAAATTATGATAGTCAATTTTAAAGTACTTAAATTGAAAATAATCAATTAAAAAGATAATACTTTAATGAGTAATCTTAGAGGTATTTTATGGAAAGAACACTCATAGTTTTAGTTGAAAATAGTGTTGGTGTACTAGCAAGAGTTGCAGGACTTTTTAGTGCAAGAGGTTTTAATATAAAGAGTTTGTCAGTAGGTGAAACAGAAGACCCAGAAGTATCAGTTATGACAATCGTTGTTGATGAAGATGAAAGGACAGCAGAACAGGTAAGAAAACAACTTTCAAAACTGATTGAAACAATAAAAGTAAGGGATATAACAGAACTACCAAAAGTTGAAAGAGAACTTGCATTACTAAGAGTATCCATAACAAGAGAAAAAAGAGCAGAAGTACTTCAAGTTGTTGAAATATTCAAAGCAAAGGTTGTTGATGTTGCCCACAATTCGTTAGTAGTTGAAATAACCGGAAGTAGCCAGAAAGTAGAAGGGTTTATTGAACTTATGAAACCATACGGTATTATTGAAATGGCAAGAACAGGTAAAGTTGCACTCGAAAGAGGACTATCACTAGAAACTAAAGACAAAAAGCAAAATGATTGAGCTAAAAGTAAACATAATCAGAAATGAAGATCTTTCTTATCCTATATTCATAGGTAAAAATGTATTAGATTTTGCTTTAGGAAAAACCTTAGAAAGGTATTACCCAACTTCAATAACGATAATAACCGATAAAAATGTCGCCAACTTACATTTAAAAACTCTCCTTTCATCTTTAGCCAAAACAAATATAAAGGTACATAATATCATTATAAAACCAGGAGAAAACCAAAAGAACAGAAAAACAAAAGAATTTATTGAAGATACAATGTTAATAAACAAGGTTGACAGAAGAGGACTCATAATAGCGTTTGGAGGAGGAGTTATAGGAGATATAGCAGGTTTTGTAGCAGCGACTTATATGCGTGGCATAAACTTCATACAAGTACCAACAACACTTCTTGCAACCGTTGACAGTTCGATAGGCGGGAAGGTAGCAATCGATACACCTTACGGTAAAAACACAATAGGAGCATTTTATCAACCTAAATCAGTTATCACCGAACTGTCCTTTTTAGAAACTTTACCAGAAATACAATTCAAAAATGGTTTAGTAGAAACAATAAAACATTCAATTATAAAAGACAAAAATTATTTTTATTTTATACTGAATAACAAAAGCAAAATATTATCGAAGGATCCAGAAACATTAGAAGAATTAATAAAAACAAGTTGCGAAATAAAAAAATCAGTTGTTGAAAGTGATGAGAAAGAAACGGGATTAAGGCAAATTTTAAATTTTGGTCATACTGTTGGGCATGCAATAGAACTTATCTCAAACTACAAAATACTACATGGTTTTGCTGTAAGTGTTGGTATGGTAGTAGAATCAATAATATCAAAAAATCTAAATATTCTACCAGAAGAGGATCTAGAAGAAGTAGTAAGAATTTTAAGAGAATTTAACTTGCCAACATCACCAAAACACCTAAAAATACCAATATCAACTAAACTAGTAGAGCTTATGAAACTAGACAAAAAATCAATTAAATCGGAAATAATGATTTCTCTACCTAAGGAGATTGGTAGGATGATTGAAACAAATGTAATACCAGTAGAACCAAGTATTATACTATCTTCTCTTGAAGAGGCTAATAACCTTTAAAAGTTTTACTAGCAAAAAGCTCAATAAATACTATCAACCAAGATAAACTAAAAGATGCCAAACCTACATAACTCAAAGCAGATTTAAGTTCACTATAGGCACCATGGGTAATGAATGAGAAAGGATAAAGAATTGATAATATTATTAACCAAGAAGCGAGAGAGAGTAAGAAAGTTCTTCTCTTAGCCATTACATAAACATTTACAAAGTAAAACAAAACCAAACTAGCACTAAAAACTAAACCATACAGAGTAAAATATGTATTCTTGATGAATATTTCAGCAATAGAAAAAGCAAATAACCCAAAAACTTTGATTGCCTCCCTCCCCTCTTGTCTCAAAGCATTCATAGCAAACTCCACTAAAGCCTTCAAACTCTCTGAATCCAAATCCACCCCTCCTTTAAATTCATACTTAAACACCTCC
>JBMFQU010000016.1:0-25407 GCA_049968435.1 Brevinematia bacterium
CTAATAGAAGTTAAAATTTTTTAGAAATCCCTTTTTGCTTCTCGCCCAACCCACCCTATTAGATTAGCGAAGGCTTCGTATCCTAGTACCTCCATTTAGAAAGATTAGAAAGCAAATTTCTTAGTTTACTTTATAAATTCTTTTTATCATCCTCGCACCTTATTAGGTTAGTAAATACTTAGAACGAATTTCAATCTTAAACAAAAACATCAAATAATTTGGCATAATTTTTGCATAATATATAGCGAAAAAGGAGGTAAGATTATGAACTTATCAAAGTTAACAATTAAATCTAGAGAAGCTCTTCAAAGAGCTATGGAAATAGCAGAGAGGAATGATAACCAAGAAGTTAATAATGAACATTTGCTCTCTGCTTTGTTAAGTGACAAAGAAAATTTAGTCTATTCCATACTAAACAGTATGGAAGTTAGGATACCTGATCTTGAAAGGGAACTAGAATACCTAATAGCACAGAAACCTAAGATACAAGGAGTAAGCAGTACTTACATAGGCTCTGATCTTAAGAAAGCATTAGATTATTCTCTAGAGGAGACTAAGGAGTTTAAAGATGAATTTGTATCAACTGAACACCTAATGTTAGGCATAATAAGAAGCACCAATGGACAGTTAAAACCACTTCTTGAAAAGTACGGGATAACATACAACAATTTTAAAACTTTAGTAAAGGAAACGAGAGGTAATAAAAGAGTCGTAGATGAAGTTCCAGAAGATAAGTTTAACGCACTTGAAAGGTATACAAAAGACTTAACTGAACTTGCAAGATTAGGTAAGTTAGATCCTGTTATAGGAAGAGATAATGAAATAAGAAGAACAATGCAAATACTTCTTAGAAGAACTAAAAATAACCCTGTATTGATTGGAGAAGCAGGTGTAGGTAAAACAGCAATAGTTGAAGGAATAGCAAAAAGAATAGTAGATAACGATGTGCCAGAAGGACTTAAAGGGAAAAGGATTCTTGCTCTTGATTTAGGAGCTTTAATAGCGGGTACTAAATTTAGAGGAGAGTTTGAAGAGAGATTAAAGTCAGTATTAAATGAGATAATAGAATCTGAAGGTCAAATTATATTATTCATAGATGAGATACATATGATAGTAGGAGCGGGAGCAGCGGAAGGAGCTTTAGATGCTGGTAACATGCTAAAACCTGCTTTAGCAAGGGGTGAAATAAAAGTTATAGGTGCTACTACGATAAATGAATACAGAAAATACATAGAAAAAGATAAAGCATTAGAGAGGAGATTTCAGCCTGTATTTGTTTCTGAACCTTCCGTTGAAGACACTATCGCTATACTAAGAGGAATAAAAGAGAAATATGAAGTACACCACGGTGTTAAAATTTCTGATAAAGCACTGATAGCCGCCGCAACTCTATCCCACAGGTACATAACCGAAAGGTTCTTACCTGACAAAGCGATAGACCTAGTTGATGAAGCAGCATCCAGGATAAGAATGGAAATTGATAGTATGCCACAGGAAATTGATGAACTCAATAGAAACATAGCAAAGTTAGAAATCGAAAAACATGCACTTGAGAAAGATAGCTCTCAGGAAAGTAAGGAAAGGTTAAAGAAAGTTGAAGAAGAACTTGCTAACTTAAGAGAAAAACTTAATACACTAAAAACAAAATGGCAGAAAGAAAAAGAAATAATAACACAAATAAAGAAACTTAAAGAAGAGTTAGATGAACTAACAACACTTGAAGAGAGATATATAAGAGAAGCTAACTATAATAAAGTTGCTGAAATAAGGTATGGACTTAAACCGCAAAAGCAGAAAGAAATAGAAGAACTAAGCAACAAACTAAAAGAACTACAGAAAGACGGATCACTACTTAGAGAAGAAGTAACAGAGGAAGATATTGCTAAAATAGTTTCAGAGTGGACTGGAATACCAGTTAAGAGGATGCTTGAAAGTGAAAGAGAAAGGCTTCTTAAAATGGAAGAAGCACTACAAAAAAGGGTAGTAGGACAAGATCATGCAATAATCGCAGTTTCTAACGCAATAAGAAGAGCAAGAGCAGGTATACAAGATGAAAATAGGCCACTAGGTTCTTTCCTATTCCTTGGGCCAACAGGTGTTGGTAAGACAGAACTTGCTAAAACTCTAGCTTGGTTCTTGTTTGATACCGAAAGAGCAATGATAAGGATTGATATGTCAGAATACATGGAAAAACACTCTGTCGCTAGGTTAATAGGTGCACCACCAGGATATGTAGGATATGAAGAAGGTGGACAACTAACAGAAGCAGTAAGAAGAAGACCCTACTCTGTAATATTGTTTGACGAAATAGAAAAAGCCCACCCAGATGTATTCAATATACTCCTACAGATACTTGATGACGGTAGGTTAACAGATGGACAAGGTAGAACCGTTGACTTTAGAAATACAATTATAATAATGACTTCTAACTTATTAACGGATGTTATATCGAATATTAGCAATTTAGAACCAAATGATGAGTTAAGAGAAAAGATAACAAAGGAATTAACGAAATTCTTTAGACCCGAATTTGTAAATAGGATAGACGAAATAATACTATTCAGAAAGTTAGACAAAGAAAATATTAAGAAAATAGTAGATATACAGTTAGAGAGAGTTATTGAGAAGCTTAAAGAAAAGAAAATACAATTAATAGTTGAAGATAGTGCAAAAGAGTATCTAGCAAAAATAGGATATGATGAAGTATTTGGTGCAAGACCTCTAAAAAGAGCGATACAAAGAGAAGTACTTGACAAACTATCATTACTTCTCATAAGTGGTAAAATAAAAGAAGGAGATACGGTAAAAATAGTTGAAGAAAACGGTAATATAGAATTCAAAAAATAATCCTTAGGGGTCCTTTCGGGCCCCTTTAATTTTATAAATTCAATATAACCTCTATTTTTTAAACTCAAGTTCCTTGGAATAAGGTATAATCGGCAAATATATCCTAAATTCGCTACCTTCACCTTCTTTGGAAGAAAAATCAATAAAACCACGATGAAGTTTAACAATATTATATACTATACTTAGACCAAGTCCTGTCCCGTTAGGTTTAGTAGTAAAAAACGGTTCAAAAACTTTGTGTTTAACTTCGTCTGGAATACCTACACCGTTATCTTTAACAGAGATAACAACATAGGTGTCGGAAAATTTTGAAACTAAAGAAGTTGAAATAATAATTTTACCTTCACCTTCTCTAACTGAATCAATAGCATTCTTAACAAGATTAATAATAGATTGCTTTAGAATATTTCTATCGCAGAGTATCTTTGGTAAATTTTCATCCAAAAGTATTTCAAATTCTATGTTTTTCTGCCTTAATTCTGGCATAAAAAGTTCAAAAACTTCTCTTACAATATCATTAACATTTTCATACTTTTCAACTAATTTGAAAGGCCTAAAGTACTGGATAAAATCGCTAACTAAACTATTCAACCTATCTATCTCCGAAATAATTATATCAATCTCCCTATTTAAATTCTTCATATCAAGTTTCTTTTGATTAAATAACTTTTTAATTATACTAGCATGAATATAAAGTGCAGATAGAGGATTTTTTATTTCATGAGCTATACCAGAAATAATATTGGAAATGTAAATCATAGAATCACTTTGTTTTTTGTCAATATCTTTTAAACTTTCTTCAGTTTTGTCATTCACAACCACAAAAAACTCTCTAAAATCCTCTGTAAAAAAACTAACCAAAAAGAATCTCTCTCCTAAAACACCAATTATAGATTCACCATTCAAGACAAAATCAACAGAGTACCTCGATATCTTATCTAACGATACCTTAGTAATAATGTCTTTGAGAAAACTTTCAAACCTTTCATTAAAAACAATTTTGTTACCATCTTTTTTAATTAAGTAATACTTAAGAATAGTAGTATTGTAAAATATAACCTTAAACTCAGCATCAATGATCAGAATACCGAGGCCAATGTAAGAATTTAATATAGAAAGAAACCTTTCTCTTTCTTCCAGAAGTTTTTCAAAAAGGCTAACAACGGTAGAGGAAGGTAACTTATCTATTTTTTCAATAGTGTACCTTACAATTTGCGATAAATTTTCATCCATGCACTAATTATACATACTCTGATAAAGAAATCGATACTATCTCATAATCTTCTTCAACACCAGTTATATTTAGCTTAACAATATCTTTTGGATATTTATCCAATAACTTTATACCTAATGGTGATCTATAGTATATTATGTTCTTCGAAGGATCAGCATCTTTTTCACCTAAAATGTGATAAGTTATCTCTTCTCCTGTCTTCTTAGATTTCAATATAACCTTGGTACCAACATCTACATAATCAGTAGAAACATTTTCTTGGTGTATAATCTGATATTCAGAAAGCTCTTTTGATAACTTTTCAACAATAGCCTTTAGTTCTTCTTCCTTCTCCACAAGTTCAGGGTTTGGATTAGAAGCAACCAATTTTGAGATCTTCGGTAATTCTTCATTCAAAATCTTATTATACTCTTCTCTAATCTTTTCAAAAGTCTTCTTAGTTATCAAAAATGGACTCCTTCTCTCTCTAGTATCTTCCATATCCTTTAGATCAGGGTACTTGTAATATAACCTGCTTCTTAAAACATTCAAATCCTTAAGATCTAGTAAATCAAATTCATAAATGTGCGAAAGTAAAACAAAAGCAGTATCTTTATCAGAAGCAAGCATAGTTTTCTCTATTTCAGGATAATTACTAAACAAATCTTTTATAAGTAAGTATATCCTTCTTGCTACTCCCTTTTCCCCCCTTTCTTCAAAACCTGATTGTATTGATGAAAGAATATTTATAACGTTAATCAGAACACTAGTTCTATCTAAACCTAGGTTATTAAAAACATCCTCATATTCTTTCTGAAAAACTAACTTAGCAATCCAAACATACTTAAAGTATATATTAAATCTATTAGCTCCAGATGACAGATCCTGAGTTATTTTGTCAATAAGTTTTTTTATAGTTTCAAGTTTGTTGAAAACAACTAACTCCGAAAATATGTAGTTATTCAACCTGATAATAGAAGATCTTAATAGAATATCCATAAATATTCTATCCCAATCTTCAAAAACGCCTCTAACTATAGTCAATAGTACCTTCTTAAGTTCATTGTTTTCTATTCTTTCAAGTAATTTTATAATTTCTTCCTCTTTTAGAGACTGTACTGCAAGTATTATTTTACCTCTCTCTTCTTGTGATAAATCTTGGTACTTACCAATTAAAACCACACCTGCTTCAGAAACTTCAATAGCATTCTGAGATTGAGTCACAATACCTCTTAAAAATTCAACTATTGGCGTTGCTTGTGGAATATTTAGATTATCAGTCTGCTGTAAAAAGTTATAAACAAATTCCATTTTACTAGAAAATGTGGGAAGAGACTTTAATTCTTCTCTCAAGTTATCTTCTAAACTCTTTTGACTTACATACATATACACATTTTTATTTTCAGGTGAAACTATTATATTCTCCTCTCCCAACTTTAATTTTACGCTATTCCAAAACTTATTAACCATACTCTCTGGCATGATATCAGAAAGAAACTCTTTTATCTCTTTAGCTGAAGCTTTACCACCAAACGAAACCAATATCATCTTTATAACCTTAGGCGAATGCTCATCAATTAACTTCTGCAATTCATCTTTCTTATAAAACTGCCAAATCCTTATATCATCTTCTGAAAGAACATCCAAAGAAGAGAATGCAATATTATTTGACATTCTATGATTTTTCTTTTGGTTAAAGTCTATAACTATCCAATCATCTTCTATATCTACAATCTGACCAACTCCAAAAGTTCTATGGTAAACGTAAACACCTATATCAAATTTCAACTTCTTCTCAAACTCATTTAACTTTGAAATAATTTCATCAGGGCTTACCCTAGCATTAAATTGGTACTTACTTCTTAGAAATTCAACAAAATCATTCCAATACTTAGAAAGCAAAGAGTGATTTGGGTGCATGATTTCATACAATTCTCTTAAGTCATTTCTTACACCGGCATCATTAGGAGTACACCTTGACAAAACAAATTTCAAAACTTGAAGAGCGCTATCATACATCTCTCTTTTCTTAAGATGAAGAGCAAATTTATGAAGCAACTTACCAATTCTTTCGTGAGAAACTAAGTCAAGCAATCTGTTTGACACACTAATTAAGTACTTCACATCAAGGTAAGAATGGAAAGATAGTAATTTCTCAAAGATGAGTTCGACATTCGTAGCATTTTTTAAAGCAATAAATCTATCAAGAGATATTCTATAGTAATATACAGCCTTCTGAATATTACCTTCTTCCTCGTAGTACTCTGCAAGGGATTTAGGAATGTAAGCATCCTTTGAGTCAACTCTAACTAACCTCTCCCTAACATCTACTAAATCTTCCTTTCTATTCTCATTTCTATAGTATTCCTCAAGTATTCTTAGAGCATACTTCTCTTCCCTAAATGATAAAACCTTTTCAGCTAAGAAAATAACCATAGTAAATTTTTTAGCATCGTTAAACATTTTTATAAGTTCAGGCAAGTAGTAAGTGTCTATAGAACCTTTTTTAAGAAGTATCAAACCAATAGCATAAAGTGAATAAACACTCTTTTCGTTTTCCTTTAAATTCTCTTCGCAAAGTTCAATAACGCTATCCTCTTCTCCATTCTCAATAGCAGCATCAACTATAGACTCAACATTCAAGAAATCTTTTCTAGAATAATTGTCAAGAGAATAGTTTTTTACAAGTTTTTCTTCTTTAAACAACTTTAATAATTCTTCCTTTACATCTGTTATTACAGCCATTTGTAAACCCCCAACTTAATTTTATTATATATATTTGGAGAAAATTTAGCTAAAACTTTCCCCATCTCTCTAGCAAGGTTATAATCTTGCACTTGGAAAAAATAATAGTCAATAAGCCATATATAACTATTTATTAATCTTGGTTCAAGTATATTACGCATAGATCTGTCCTTACTATATACCTTCTCAAACTCACTTATTCTATTCATTATTATCTGCACTTCTTCATCAAGTAACTCTCTTCTCACATCAAATAAGTTTTCTATCACGCCATAAATCGGTATCCACTCATTTATTTCGTTATCTCTATAACCATTATCTACCACAACCCTTACCAAGGACTTTATAATCATTGACTTCATATCGTAAATTTCAATTCCTTGCGGATTCCAGAAAAAAGCTTCCCTAAAAAACAACTTTGACCTATCAATCTCTCCTACATCAAAATAAGCGTCAGCCAGGTAGGATAGCACCGTAGAATCGTAAAAATTAAACTGTCTCACATCTTCAAGAATTTCTATAGCCTTATCAAGCTTACCTACCTCTCTATAACATCTACTTATCTTAACCATCAAATCTATATCCTGAACCGTTATAGGATCTTTACTGTTTGATATATTATCAATGACTGCTTGGTAATATTTCAACGCAAGAGAAAAAATATGGTACTTAAATGCCTCCAATATTTCAGAAACCATTGAACAATTATTATGTAAAGACCAATTTAAAAGTTCTCTCCACTCAACTACCAGTGCATCGCCTATTTTGTGGTAATCTCCTAAACTTTTCATTTTCCTTATCTTGGATAAGAAGTACTTTATTATTTTTATAGCACATTCTGATTCCCTATCCAGACTGCTCCTATAAGAGGACTCAAAAAATCTCAAAGCCTCTGTAATCTTACCATCCCTTATTAGATTATAACCTTGTACTTTATTCATTCATTAAAATAAATTATACAATTTTCAAATATCAAAAATCATTTTTAATTTAAGTTTAAGGTTCTTTAAGTAATTCTTCAAGCCTTTCTTTCCTCCTTTCAAGCGATTTAAGTAATGAATAAGTATTCGAAACCATCCTTCTTTGTAGAATTAAAAGCGCAAAAGTTCATTCTAGATGTATTCATTGCTAAAAGTGAATCAAAAAGCAATGCAAATTTAAATCTTATTGGCTCAATAGCCAGTAAAAATAAACTACCCCCCTCTATAACCTTCAATTAAAACTACTTTTGGTTTAATTTTAGTAATTATATCATTAACTTTAACTTTCAACTCATCTATCCTTTCATAAGGGATTAGGTGATTACTAAACCTACTTTCATTGACAACTTCAGATATAAAATCAAGGTGTGAAGAAAACTCTGGAATATAGTTTTTTAGAGTTTCACAATATTCTTCTATACCCATGGATCTTTTGTAAGGAAGGATATAAGATGTTATATTTAGCATATCTAAGAAAATTTTTACAATCGTCTCTATCTCTTCCATCTTTTCTTTAGAAACTTGTTCTTTGTTTAAAACCATCGTTCTCATAAGTTCTTCTTCCAAATCTTTATTGATTACTGGTCTTCTAACAATAAATAGAGATTTAAAAATCCAAATAATCCAATTAACAATTTTAACAACAATATATACAAATAGTTCGTAAAAGGAAATAAAAAAACCTAAAACAGGTAGTTTCTTTATCTTTAGAATCTCCTTTAAAACAAATCCTACCAGAATAATAACAGACAAAACTAAACTTATAACAAACATCACTAAGAAAAAGCTTACTCCCTTTGAAGGATTGGTTTTAGGCTTGGGATTATAAACATACGCATTGGTTGGTTTTTCTTCACTCAATAACTTTTCTCTTATCTTTTGAATTTCTTCTTCATTAACTTGGGATTCTTTTTGAAGAATTTCATTAATTTTTTGTTTAACTCCAAGATTAACCCTTTCAGAAATGAACTTAGAAGGATAATAAATACCCAAAGCAACAATGAGAGAGAAAACCAAAATAATTGATACATATATTACTGAGAAATTAGTAATCTCCTTAAAAACATTAGCAGAAGAAAGTTGAATACCTTTTTTCAAAGAATCTTCTATCAAATAGAACTTCGAAATGTTTAGAATCAAAAATATAGAAAATGATATAAAAAAAATAGAGTAAAATATGGTTATCCAATGAGGCCTAGAAAGAGCAAACAAAATACCAATAAAAAATAACATAAAAATGATAGATATAACTATGCTTCTTAAACTATTTTTTACACTTCTGTCTTTAAAGAAATTTTCATCAAATACCTCTTCAATAGGTGTAGAAGAAGAAACAGCATTAGCCAAGTTTGTAAATATTTCATAAGGAAAATTAGTAGTTCTAACTAAATGTCCATTCAGTACTCTCAAAGAAATCCAAAGCAAAAAAGATAAACCAAAATCAAAGTCAATAAACTCACCTATATTCTTTCCAAAACTAAACCCTTTAAGTAAAACAAAGTTAAGTAGTAGCAATAATAAAAACTCTACTACTGATTCAACAGTAGATCTAATAAACCTACTACCTACATTAGTAGCAGAATTTGTATAGATTGATAAAGGAACAATAATAAGTATGTATACGATATACCAATCAAAAAAAGGAGAAGAATAACCACTTATCAGTTTAGCACTCTCAATAACAATACAAAAAAATGAGGCATTGATCATAAAAGGTGCTAAAGAAAAAGTTAATAGCTTCTCAAAAAACAAAATATCTAAAACTGAATCTTTTTTCATAACGAAATTATAAAACTTCTAGAATAACATTGAAAGTTTTTAAATTAAAAGTGTAATAAACATTATAATTTACCTTTTTACTATTGGAGATTGAGGCTTTATCTTTTCTTAATTCCAAAGGAAAATGAATCTTTATTAATTACTTACTTATTGGAAGCAATAATGTTGAAAATTACTTTGGAATGCTTAAGAAGGTATTAATAGGAGGGGTGGTCTTCGCTAATCTAATATTGTAAAAAGCAAAGATCTTTAACTTTATTAGGAAAGTTATCCTACTTTGAATGACTAAAGGGAGGTATTCATAGGAGGGCGTAAGCCCTCCTGCGTAGAACTTAAGGGCGGGTAGGCGGGAAAGATACTAAAAGTGTTTTTCAAACATTCTTATAAAAAGTGAGATTTTTATTCTTTAAATAAAAGAAAGCTAATTACTCTTGGAAAATGTTTTAAAATTTACATTATTCATTCTAATTGATGCTGATACTAAAGATTTCTTTAATTTTTAGGTAAATGTCCTAATAAAGAAATAGCGATTAGGTAATAGCCAATAGTTTAAATGTGGTGCTAATATGGAGTTAAAGGCTTTCACGGTTTAGAGGAAAGAGAAGATAGTCTCTAATAGAAATGAAAGACACTAATTTTGAAGCTAATAGGTGAGAATACTAAAAATATTATTCAGAAACTTTTAAACCTTCTCTTTAAGATTTAAGAGAATATAATATAGGTTAAAAAAGCATATTCGTTTACTATTTTATTTTGTTGCGAGTTTTAGGTTATTCTCTTTTTGGTCATAAAAAAATATTATTGGTTTATCTTTAAAGATTATTGAAGAAAATCCTCCAGCTTTGTCACTTACTACAGTTTGAATATTCCAATTTTTACCATTGAAATAAGCGTATCTTATTTCATTTTTTGACTCAACGAAGTATGAGATGTGAGGATTACCTTCTCGATCAACAAATATGGATGTATACCTTCCGGGGTCATCCTTTTTATCCACTATTTGTATTTGCCAAGAATTACCTTTCTTTATGGCATACTTTAGTGCTTTTTTAGTTGAATCATAATATGAAACATGTATATTACCATTACTATCTATTTTCATATTGGCGTAGTATCCTACTTTACCTTCGGAGTCTATTATTTCAAATTTCCAATTTGCATCTGATTCTTCTATACCTTTCCAACAATGTTTTAAATCACCATTTGCATTGTCTAGGTATACGATATGAATTATATTACTGAATATCCCTATACTTGTATCACTACCTACATTTTCAAAACTATCTGGTACTGCAGCTTCCCATCTTCCTACTTTTAAATTATAGGTCATATATCTTAATCCCCCTAAGCTATAGTTGTAATAAGAAATGTGTGGTATACCTATATCATCTACAACTATGCTTGTATATCTACCAGCTTTATCTTGTTGATCTAGTGTTTGTATTTTCCAATTGCCCCCTTCATTTAAAGCATATCTTAAATCTTCATCGTCCCACTTTTCATTTATAAATGTATATGAAATATGAATCCTATTAAATTTATCTACAAATATAGAAGGATATTTACCAGAATTTGTTTCTTTGTCTACTAATTCTATTCTCCAATTAGTTAAATTTTTGCTAAAAGCGTAGTATAGGTTTTTTGTTAGTATATTGTAATATGCTATATGTATATTCCCGTCACTGTCAAGGAATGAAGCTAAATTAAATCCTGCTCCTGGTGTTTTATCAACAGTTTTTTCTACCCAATTATCAATTAATATACTTATGTTAGTTTTTGAAGTATTAGTTAGCTTGTCTGAAGCGATTATTGTTATTGTGTAAGTTCCATTTTTTAGTTGAGTTGAGTCTATAGAGAATTTTATAGTGTCTTTTTCTTCTGAGTAAGGTATTTCCTTGCCGTTTATTTCTGCTTTAAAATTATCTATTCCTGATTCTTCGTCTACTATTTTTGCGTAGAAATCAAAGATTCCTCTCACAATGGTATTGTTGCTAATTTCACTTAATAAGATTTTAGGTGGGGTTTTATCTATTTTTATCCATTTGCTTTCTTCATAGTTCCTATTACTCACATCTTTTACTTTAATGTAAGATATATATGATCCTGAAGGTATTTTTGAAGTATCTATTTCAAGAGTTGCACTTGGTTCTTTTAAAACTTGTGAATATAGTTCACTATCTTGATAATCTCTTATTTCAAATCTTATTTCTTTTATCACTTCAAGAATTTTATTTTTAAATTCTTCGTTAGGTGTTATTTTATAAGTTAAAGTAATTTCATCTTTTATATATTCCGATTTATTTAAAATTTCTAATTGTATATTTGAAATATAAATACTCTCTTTAATGTTTTGTATTTCCGGAAGTACAACTACTTCTTTAATTTGTTCATATTTCTTTATTCCTATTGCTTTTACAGATTTGTATTTTCCTTTTTTCTTTTTGGTTTCTGATTTATAAATTTTTTCTGGAATGTAAAAGAAAGTTGTCTCTCTTACTTCGGTATTACCATTTGTGTATTCAATTAAATATTCAAGCTTGTTTGTTGTTTTTGCTAGTTCTACTTCCATAGATATACTTTCTTTTGGTGTGATTATAGATATTATTTTATCATTGAGTTTTATTTTTATTTTGTCAACTTGTTTTAACTCACCTTTAAGTTCTAGTTGTAATAATATCTTATTGGTTTTGATAATTTCATTTTCTTGTGGGTATGTTGATAATATTTCAATTTTCTTTTCTTCAGTTTTTAATTTACATGAAATCAAGATAATTATTAAAGATAAGAACAAAATGTTTTTTATAATCCCTTTCATTTGTTACCCCCAAAGAATAGTAAATTTAATATTTTTAGTTTTCAACTAAAATGTATATTGTATTTTCATTTAGTTTAATTTCAATATATTTTTATGTTGTTTTATGGGATAAATCCTACTTTTGAAGTCCTTAAATCAAAGCACAGAGATAATATTAAGGAAATTATTGTGCAACAAGATTTAAAAAGTGATAAGGTTAGTAAGATAGTTGAAATTGCTCAAGGTTTAAAAATAAAGGTAAGGTTTGTTAATAGAAATGTTCTTGATAGTATCTTGAAAACTAGTAAGCACCAAGGAATTGGGTTTGATTTAGCTGAGTTTAGGTATGCTGATTTGGAAGATGTTATTAAGAGAGGGCAGAATATAATACTCCCTGACTCGATAACTGATCCTAACAATTTAGGAGCTATAGCTAGGAGTGCATTGCTTTTTGGATTTTACTCAATTATTATAACAAAAGATAGGAGTGTTGATATAACATATTCTGTTGCAAAGTCTTCTTCCGGTGCTATATTCCATGTAAATATAGTCAAAGTTGTTAACCTTGCTAGGACTATTGATCTTCTCAAGGAAGAAGGATATTTCATAGTGGGACTTGATGCTAGAGGTAATGTTGATATCTCAGATTTGAAAGTTGTAGATAAAATTGGACTTGTTGTTGGATCAGAGGGTGATGGAATGAGAAGATTGGTTAAGAAAAAATGTGATACTATAGCTTTTATAAAAACTACTGGTAAGATAGATTCTTTAAATGTATCAAATGCCTCTGCTATTGCGATGTATGAAATTTTTAAAAAGAACTTTTGATTGAAAGATAATTCTTTTTTATTAATACTTTCTAATATGAAAAGAATAGGTTTTATTGGTTTTGGGAATATGGGTAGTGCTTTAGCCTTAGGTATTGTTAGAAGTGGTTTAGTTTCTAGTAGTAATATTTTTGCGTATGATAAAGATAGCTCAAAGTTAGATAAAGCTAAGCTAGAGGGTTTAAATGTTTGTAATGATTCTTTGGATATTCTAAATAATGCAGATTATATAATTTTAGCTGTTAAACCTAAGGATTTGCTAGATTCTTTAAAACCTTTTAAAAACTTTAAAGATATAAAGTTACTTAAAGAAAAAGTCATAGTATCTATTCTTGCTGGTACTAGCGTTAAAATGATATCTGACGCTTTGGGATTTGATATACCAATTGTTAGAGTTATGCCTAATACTCCTGCTCTAATAGGTGAAGGCGCTTTTGGAATATTTTTTAATTCTCTTGTTTCTGAAGAAGATAAATCTTTTATAAAGAAAATTTTTGATTCGCTTGGTAAGTCTATTGTTGTTGATAAGGAAGATATTATGGATGTTATAACTGGTTTATCTGGTAGTGGTCCTGCTTATATATTTGTTGTTATTCAAGCTCTTGCTGATGGTGGGGTCAGAATGGGATTAGATAGAGAAAGTGCTTTAGTACTTGCTTCTCAGACTGTTTTAGGTAGTGCTAAGATGGTTTTAGAAAATATAGGTAAATTTCATCCAGAACAATTAAAGGATATGGTTATGTCGCCTGCTGGTACTACTGCTGAGGGGTTAGTCTCTCTTGAAGAGAATAAAGTAAGGTATGCTTTCATTAAAGCTGTTGAATTAGCAACCAAAAGATCTAGGGATTTGTCAAAGTTGTAAAAATGGTTAAAAATATTTTTCATAAAATAATTTCAAAAATATCAAAGCCTAGCGTCTCAATAATGTTTTCTATACTTTCAAGTTGGAAAGAAGTAGGTGGAGATTTCTTTTTTAAACACTGTATGCCCTATAAGTTTTTCGTTAAAAAATCAGAATTATACCTTGCCTGCGATGATCCAAATATTGCTACGGAGGTTTATTTTAACCAAGGTATTCTAAAAGAGAGAATCAAAAACAAATTGAGGTTAAATATTTCCACTATAAAGACAGTTTATGATTTGAATAGATTTAACAGAATAAAATCTATTTTTGAAGAACCTAGAACTCAGAATTTTGAAATAAAACTAAATAAATCTGATATCAATAAAATTAATAGTAAGGTTAAAGTTGTAGAGGATCCAGAACTTAAAGAATCTTTAAGGATATTTTTTGAAACAATGTCAGTTGTTAGTAAAATTAGAAGCAAAACTAGAAAACAGAAATAAGTTGCTGAATAACATAGTCAGATAGTATCCACCCTTTTAAAGTTGGAACTATTGATTCAGTTTCTATTTTTAGTAATTCTTCATTTTCAAAGTGTTTGGCTTTTTTTAAGAATGATTCTATATTTTTACCTATTTTATTTATTTCATTTATAGTAAATCCTTCCCTTAACCTGAATCCTAGCATTACTATTTCTTCAATTTTCTTTGTAGTGTCTATTTCTTCATAGAATGATATTGGTTTTTCTCCTCTTTTTATTTTGTCTTTGTATTTATTTATGTTTAGTTCATTTTGATACCTTATGTTATTGATAAATCCGCAAGCACTTATCCCTAGTCCTATATATTGCTTTCTTTTCCAATATGCTAAATTATGTTTAGATTCAAAGTTGGGTTTTGCGTAGTTTGAAATTTCATAATGTATAAATCCATTTTCCTCTAAAAAATTGTGGATAAGCAAAAACTCTTTCTCAAAGTTATCTTTTTGTTTTATTGTTCCTCTATTTACAAAAAGATTTAGTGGTGTAAATTTCTCTACGGTTAGACCATATGCAGAAATGTGTGGTACATTTAGTTTCACTATATTTTCTAAAGTAAAAATGAGTTCTTCATCTGTTGAATCTGGTATATCAAAAATTATATCGCAGTTTATGTTTGTTATATTGTTATCTTGTAAGGTTTTTATTGCTCTTATGTTTGTTTGGTATGTGTTTTGCCTTGAAAGGGTTTTTAAATTTTTATCTACCATACTTTGAATTCCTAAACTTACTCTTGTTATTCCTAATTTTCTTAGACTTTTTGAAAATTCTTCAGATATGTCTTCTGGATTTGCTTCAATTGTTATTTCTTCTAATTTTGCCGCATGTTTTAGTACTTCTTCTAGTATTATTGATATATTTTTTGTGCCTATTAATGAAGGAGTTCCACCACCTAGATAAAGTGTTTTGCTTTCTATGAATGTATTTAAATCTGAGTAAAACTTTATTTCCTCTATTACTAATTTTGAGTATTCCTCGAATATTTGAATATTAGTTTTGTTATGCACATCAATTATTGTAAAATCACAGTATATACACCTCTCCCTACAGAAAGGTATGTGTATGTAGATTGCCATCTTTATTTTAGTTTTAATTTTTACTTTTTTGTTGCTGATTTTGTTGAATATTGTTTGCTTCCTCTTCAATTTGAGTGAATATTATTTTACCTGATGAGGTTTGCAATATACTTGTTACTTTTACTTGTACTTCTTTACCTATGTAATCTCTACCTTTTTCAAGTACAACCATTGTTCCGTCTTGTAAGTATCCAACACCTTGTGTTTTTTCTTTACCCTCCTTTAGTATCTGTACTGTAAGTTTTTCCCCGGGTAAGAAGATTTGCCTTAGTGCTACCGTTAGATCATTTATGTTTAGTACCTTTATACCTTCTATTTTGGCTATTTTGTTTAAATTATAATCGTTTGTTATTATTGCACCATTTATTTCTTTGGCCAGTTTTAGTAGTTTTTCATCTGTTTTGCGAATGTTTTCATAGTCTTTTGTGATTATTTTTAAATCGATGTGGGGAATTTCCTTTAGTTCATTCAGTACATCTAATCCTCTTCTGGCCCTATTTCTTTTTAGATTTTCTTGAGAATCTGCTAACATTTGAATTTCGTTTAAGACAAACTTGGGTACATATATTACACCATCTAGGAATCCAGTTTTTGCAATTTCTGCGATTCTACCATCTATTATTGCTGAAGTATCTAAGATTTTGTATTTGTAAGGTGAAATTTCTTTTTCTTCTCCTGATTGAGTTATTGTTCTTTCAAAAGTTTTTGCGTAAAAAGGTGTTATCGCTTTTACAAAAATTGGTGTAAAGAACCCCAAGTATGTAAATGTTATTTCAAAGAACACCTTAAGTTGTGAGTTATAACCTATATTGTAAAATACTTGTTTAATTATTTCATCAGTTATTATACCTAAGTAAAATCCTGCTATACCTCCTAAAAATGAGTATATTATGTCAAATTTTGTGCTTGTCACTATTCTTTCAATAATGAGTGTTAAAAAACCAAATCCTAAACCAATTAATGAAAATAATAATATATTACCTGTCATTATACCATAGGATAAACCTATGAATAGTAAAAGCATTACAGGTATTATTAACCTGATATATTGCTTTAATATCATAAAACCTCCAAAATTTTGGATTTTCGTATGATTTTAAATGATTGAGGTGCCTAATTGGCATTTTCCAAAACTATTTTATCTCTTCTACTTAAAAGTTTATAATTATTTTTTGACTTTTAAATTTTTCTTTGTTATATTATTTTAATTAAGGAGGAATATATGTTTAAGACAGAGGTTGAAAATGTTAATATTGGGCTTTCAGAGCAAGTTAGGCGTGAGATTGCTGATAATCTTTTTAAATTACTTTCTGACACTTTTGTTTTGTATGTTAAAGCATTAAATTACCATTGGAATGTCGTAGGAATGAATTTTACTGTTCTACATGAATTTTTCCAGAAAATTTATGAAGAGTTAAATAATGAAATTGATGATATTGCTGAAAGGATAAGAGCTTTAGGGGTTAAGGTACCAGCTACACTTAAGAATTTCTTAAGTGAATCCAAGATAGAAGAAACAAACGAATTCCTATCAGATAAAGAGATGATAAGAAGTTTATTGGATGGTTATGAGAAAATAATAAACGATTTGAGAGGGTACATGGCTTTAGCTTCACAAAATAAAGATGAGAGTACGGCAAGTTTATTATCTGATCTTATAAAAAGAAAAGAGAAAGTTGCTTGGATGCTTAGAGCTTTATTGGAATAAAGTTCTATGGAAAATTTGAAAATAGGTTCTAAGGCCCCAGATTTTGAGTCTTTTGATGATAATGGTAATAAGGTTAGGTTATCTGACTTTTTAGGTAAATATATTGTTCTTTATTTTTATCCAAAGGATAATACACCAGGATGTACTAAAGAAGCTTGCAATTTTAGAGATTCAATAGAAGATATATATAAATTAGGTGCTACTGTTATAGGGATAAGTGTTGACTCTGTTAATTCTCATAAAAATTTTAAACAAAAGTATAATCTCAATTTTCCTTTAATTTCGGATTCTACAAGAGAAATTTCTTCAAAGTATGGTGTTTTAAACTTGACTGGTACATCTAAAAGGACTACATTTCTAATTTCACCTGATGGTGAAATATTATATATTTGGGACAGTGTTAAAGTTGATGATCATCACCACGAAGTTATTCAAAAATTGCAGGAGATTTTAAATTCTAAGTAAAGATTAAGAAATATTATATTTTTACTTGTAAGTTGTTGCTTGTTTTAGTTTGTGGGTTTGTGGTTTTTAGTACTAATCTACTTTTGTATTTGTTGAATTTTGTTTTCTTAAATCGTTAATAATAATCAAATATTATTTGGAGGATTTATGTCTATAAGGAGTTTAGGTGTTCTTACTAGTGGTGGAGATTCCGCTGGGATGAATGCTTGTATTAGATCTGTGGTTAGGTATGCTATTTACAATAATATTGCAGTTTATGGCATATATAGGGGTTATAAGGGACTTGTAAATGGAGAAATTTTTGAGATGAACGCTTCTTCTGTGGGTGGTATAATAAATAGGGGAGGTACGATTTTATATACCGCAAGATTACCTGAATTTAAACAGTATGATGTTAGGAAAAAAGCGGTTGAAAATCTTGAGAAATTTGGTATAGATGCTTTGGTGGTTATTGGTGGTGACGGATCTTTTAGGGGTGCACATGAACTTTCTAAGGATTTTGGTATTAAGGTTATTGGTGTACCAGGGACTATTGATAATGATATAAAGGGTACAGATTATACTATAGGTTATGATACAGCAATAAATGTTGCTATGGAGGCTATTGATAAAATAAGAGATACTGCTACTTCTCATGAAAGATTGTTTATTGTTGAAGTTATGGGAAGAGATGCGGGTTATCTTGCTAACGCTGTTGCTTTGGCTTCAGGTGCTGAGGATGTTATTATCCCTGAAATTGATCCTAATATTGAATCTACAGTTGAAAGAATAATTGAAGGTAGAAAAAGAGGTAAGACTAGTAGTATTTTAGTAATAGCTGAGGGTGCAAAGTTAAAGATGGATATACTCCAACTTGCAGGTTATATTGAAGGTAAGACAGGGTTTGAAACTAGAGTTACTATTCTTGGACATCTACAAAGAGGAGGATCTCCTACTGCTCTTGATAGAATTTATGCAGCAAGGTTGGGTGCCTACGCTGTTGAGTTACTAATAAAGGGTGAAACTGATAAAATGGTCGGTATAGTCTCAGATGAACTTACATCTTTACCTCTAGAAGATGCTTTTGAAAAGAAGAAAGATTTTGATGAAAGTATATATAGACTCATAAGAATTCTTTCTATATGAAGGTTATAGATTTTTGATTTTAGGGTAAGCAGAATGTTTTCCAGTTTTATTTTTTAAAAATGGTTAAACTAAAATTTCAATTCACTTTTGAAACATTTAATGGAGTATGTAGTTATGAATCTGAATAAGTTAGATAATTTCAAAAACATTGACCTATTGCGTTTAGTTGAAGAATTTGGTACTCCTTTGTATGTGTATAACCTTGATAAAGTTAAAGAAAATTTTACCAATCTCTACAATTCAATACCTTATAGAAACAAAAAGATATTGTTTGCAATGAAATCTAACTTTAATGTTGATGTATTGAAGGTTATAAAATCGCTCTCTGGTGGTATTGATGCAATTTCTGTTAATGAAGTTAAATATGCTCTAGAATTAGGCTTTGATAACAAGGATATACTTTTTACAGGTATTGGGATATCAAACGAGGAAATTGATTTTTGCTTTAGTAGTGGTATTATACCTAATGCAGGATCAATTGATCTTTTAAGTAGGATCGGTTTTAAATATCCTGGTAGTAAGGTAAGTATAAGGATAAATCCTGATTTTGGTGCTGGTCATCATGATCATGTTATAACAGGGGGCTCACATAGTAAGTTTGGTATATACGAGTCCTATCTAGATGAAGTTGAAAAAATTTCAAAGAAGTATGATCTCGTGATATCTGGGGTACATTTTCATATAGGGTCTGGTATTTTGGATTATAGACCTTTTATTGATGCTATAAGAAAAGCTCTTAATGTTGTTAGTAAATTTAAGGATATTGAGTTTATTGATATTGGGGGTGGTATAGGGATACCATATAAACCTGATGATGCAAAATTTGATTTAAAAAGTTTTGGGGAAAAGTTGGGTTTTATGATGGAAGAATTCTCAGGTAGAGAAGGTAGAGATGTAAAGTTAATCATAGAACCAGGACGATTTTTGGTAGCTGAAAGTGGAGTTTTGCTTACTAAAGTTGTTGAAATAAAACATACTCCTATGTATAAATTCGTTATAGTTAATAGTGGATTTAATCATTTAGTTAGACCTATTATGTACGGTAGTTATCATGAGATAATTAATCTTTCTAAACTTAACTCAAAGGATTTTGAAGAACAGGTTATAGCAGGTAATGTTTGCGAAAGTGGTGATATCTTCACTAGAGATGAGGAAGGTATAAAACCTAGGTTATTACCTATTGCTGAATATGGTGATATTTTGGGTATATTTGATTCGGGTGCTTATGGTTATGCTATGGCTTCTCACTATAACTTAAGAAATTTCCCAAAAGAGGTAGTTATAAGTGATGGAAAGTATTATGTTTCTGAAAGATCTTACTTAAAATTCGTACTTTGATTACTCGTAATACTCAACTTTGTTATTTGGGGTTTCCCAAACAGTTACTTTTAGTACTTCTAAATTCTTCTCTTTGAATTTTTCAAAAATATATTTTGCTAATGATTCTGCTGTTGCTGGTGATATAAAATCGTTTAGATGCTGGTGGTCTAAGTTTAATTCTTCCAAGTATCTTTTTAGATGAGAAAAATCAACTCCTATTCCAATATTGTTCAATTTGTCAACTTTTACTGACACTTCAATTTTCCATCTATGTCCATGTAGTCTAGCACAAGGTCCATTATAACCTTCAACTACATGTGAGGCATCAACTTCTATGGTTTTTGATATTATCCATGTTCCCATCTTATTGTATTATACCTATATTCCTAGCATGTTTTTCAAATACAGATAAAGCCCAATCTAGCTGTTCATCAGTGTGTGTGGCCATATAACTCGTTCTTATTATAGTTTCAGAGGGTGGAACAGCAGGTGGTAAAACAGGATTTACAAAGATACCTTCTTCTGATAAGGCTTTCCAAAATTTTAAAGTTTTATCGAGATCGTTTACTTTTAAAGGTATTATTGGGGTACAGGATGTCCCAGTATCAAAGCCTAGATTCTTAAATGCATTAAGCATCTTGTTTGTTATTTCCCATAATCTTTCAATTCTTTGTGGTTCTTCGTAAATTATATCAATAACTTTGCTAACCGTTGCTACTGTTGCCGGTGTTGGACTTGCACTGAATATAAGAGCTCTTGCTTTGTGTTTTAGATAGTTTATTAACCTTTCGCTACCTGCTACAAATCCGCCAATTGAAGCAAAACTTTTACTAAATGTTGACATTATTATATCAACTTCATGATCTAATCCAAAATGATGTACAGTTCCTTGTCCGTATTTCCCACCTAAAACGCCCATTCCATGAGCATCATCTACCATTATCCACGCACCGTATTCTTTACAAACTTTAACAATATTTGGTAAGTCAGCTATATCTCCTTCCATGCTAAATACACCATCAACCACTACAAGTTTTGCTTTCTCTTCAACTTTTTCAAGAACTCTCTTTAGATGATCTATATTATTATGAGCAAATCTATACATTTTAGCACCTGATAGTCTGCAGGCATCGATAATACTTGCATGATCAAGTTTATCGGTTATAACGGCATCTCCTGGGCCAAGTAATCCTGCTATTGCTACCAAGTTTGCCATATACCCTGTACTGGCAAGTAGTGCTGCCTCTTTATTAACAAACTTTGCAAGTTTCTCTTCTAATTCTTCGTGAATCTTCAATGTTCCATTTAAAAACCTTGATCCAGCATTACCAGTCCCATATTTTTTTGTTGCTTCAACTGCTGCTTCTATAACTCTTGGATCTACAGTTAAACCAAGGTAAGCATTCGAGCCTAACATTAAATACTTTTTACCATTTATGCAAACTTCAGTATCTTGAGAAGATTCAATGGGCCTAAAATATGGATAATACCCAGCTGCTTTTACCTCGTCTGCATCTCTAAATTCAACTACTCTCTTGTACAATGTTTCATTTTTAAGGTGGGTTTCAAGGTCTTTACTATTCATAGTAATCTCCTCTATAATAAAAAATTTTCAATAATTATAAATAAAGAGTTTATAATGTGCAAATTATATGTTTGAAGAATTCATCTTTGTATTATATATTATATAGTTTAGTATCAAAATCTCGGTTTTATATTGATAATTACATTTAAACTGTTTATTTCTATTAATTATAGACGAAATACCTTACCTTGAACATTTTAATATTTATTTTTCTGTTAATATTCATAGTTTCGTATAATATTTTACAAATGAAAATAGAACTTATAGCTAAAAATCATAATAGATTTATAAAAAAAATTTCTTCTAAGTATGAAATTTCTGATTTAGAAAAGATTTTAAAAGAAGTCTTAGAGGGGTTTAATTTTTCGTGGGTTTTAGTTGACCTTTTTAATTTTGAAAGAACCCTTTCCAATTGGTCTATATTCTCATTGACACTTGTAAAGTATTTACTAAATAAAAAGTTTAAGAATTTTTATAATAAGGGGAGAGAAATTGAGTTTATGGGGTGTAAATATCTATCTAGTATAGGTTTAGAAATCGTTTTAACTAATTATAGAACTAGTAAAGGTGAAATAGATATAGTTGGGTTTGATGGTAGGTCTTTTAGGCTGATTGAAGTAAAATCCTCTTTTTCTTTTATAAGTCCAGAAGAGCACATAACTAGGTCAAAAGTTAATAAAATTTTTAATGTATCCGATGATTTGATTAGTGAGCTTGGCTGTCAAGAAGTTGGGTATGATTCCTTACTTTTTGACAGAGATGAGTTTGTTTACATAAAAGATTATTTAGAGTAAGCGAAAGAGGGAACAAGGATGTTCCCAAAATATAAATAAGGAGGGACAAGGATGTCCAAGGTGAGAGTGCGTCAATCTAAAAATCGCCTCCGTTCCAACCTCACGGAGGATGAAATTAAAGAACTTAGGAGAAAAATACGAGATCCATCTTACATTGATCATGTAACTTCTCAACTTGCATCAATAATTTTCTCTAGATTAAGCGACAAGATAGATGATTTTCTACTACATGAGAATGAGTCATCTCAAAAGAGTAATTTGAGGAGTCCTTTATAAGGACTCCTTTATAAAATTTACAATCCACTCTCTTATTAAATCTCTGTCTTCAGCATATTCTAGTGCATATCTTATAAAAGATTTCGTATATTCAAGAGGGGTTCCAGTATCATAAAAATCCTTTTTATCTATCTCTATTCCTATGACTTTACCTTGCGATGCAAGTGCATTTATTGCATCGATGTGATAAAATTCCCCTTTACCTTCGAATTTTTCCCATTCTTTCTTAAGTAGATATATAAGTTCAGGAGTGAAAAGATATCTACCAATGGTTATATAACTTGATGGAGGAATACCTTTAGGTTTTTCTACAATTTCCTCTATCTCGAAGTAATCTTTAATACTACTTTTGAACTTAACAACCCCAAACCTTGTTAAATCTTCTCTTTCTTTGTTTATTAATGTTAGAACATTTTTACTAGTTTTGTTAAAAGCATTAATTAATCTTTCGCTAAGAGGAGGTGTTGATATTATTATATCATCAGGGTAAATTACTATAAATGGTTCATCCTTTATGAAGGGGCCAACCTCAAGTAGAGCGTTACCAACTCCCATCATCTTCTTTTGCCTAACAAAGCAAACATTTATTTCATATGGCTTTAGAAGTTTTTCTTTATCTGTACCTGCAAAAAAGGTTTCTAATTCGAAATCTATGTCAAAGTAATCATCAAGTGCTTTTTTCCTTCTGCTTGTTAGAATTAATATATCTTTTATACCACTTAATATTAATTCTTGTACTGCAAAATGTATAGAAGGTAAGTTATATAGTGGTAACATCTCCTTTGGTATTGTTTTTGTGATAGGTAAAAACCTACTTCCATATCCTGCTGCAATTATTACTCCTTTCATATACCACTCCTGTTTATATAGATCTTGGACTAGGATAATAATCATGAAACATATTTATAAGTCTCTCTAATCCTAGTAATATATTTTCTTTAGAGTTGGTAAGAGATATCCTTACAAAACTATCAGTTTTGTTTTCTCCAAAGTCAATTCCTGGTGTTATTGCAACTAAATATTCTTCAAGTAGTTTTTTACTAATCTCGTAAGAGTTTTTTGAAAATTTTGATATATCAAGAAATATATAAAAGCTACCTTCTATTTCATACCCTATTTTTAAACCTCTGCTTTCTAGGAATGTCTTTGCAATCGTTAATCTTTCTTTGTATATATTTACATATCCTTCTAGTTCACTTCTACATTCGTTAATACATACTGAAGCAACAAGTTGTGAGAGTGTAGATGTTGATATAACGATATTTTGTAGTAATTTCTGAATTTTGTGTATATATTCATCAGGTAATACTAGCCACCCTACTCTCCAACCAGGCATAGCAAAGTATTTTGAGAAACCATTTGATATTATCAGATTACCATCTTTCTTGAAATACCTTATTGAACTTAATTCTTTTTTGTTTTCTTTAAAGATTATTCCTTGATAAATTTCATCTATTATTATTGGTGTACCTGTTTCTAATAATGATTCAATTAACTCTTTATTTAAGATAACTCCTGTTGGATTTGAAGGAGAAGAGGTTATAAATCCTTTTGAGTTTTTTAATGCATTCTTTAATTCATTCACTTCTGGTAGGAAGTTATTTTCTTTGAAGACATTTATTCTTTTTATTTCTCCACCTAGATGTTTTATAAAATTTTTATAACATGGATAAGAGGGATCCAAAATTGCTATTTCTCCTCCTTTGTCAAGTAATATTGAAAGTAATAAATACATACCTACAGAGGTACCTGGCGTTATAACTATGTTTGAAGGTGAAATTTCTACATCATATTCATCGTAATAATACTTTGATATACTTTCTCTTAGTTGCATTAAACCTAGACTATGAGTGTATCCCATCTTGTAGTTTAAAAATTCAGGTACTCTTTCTAATGCTTTTTTAGGAGTTGGCAAGTCAGGCTCACCTATTTCAAGGTGTATAATTTCTAGACCTTGACTCTCCATAAAAGATGCTCTTTCAAGTATGTCCATCACAATGAAAGATTTTACTTCTTCTATGTTCATAGAAGAATATTTTAAAAAATTCCTAAATTAGAATGATAATATATAAATTTTTGAATTTAAAAAATTCTAACTTTTATTAGGATTAAAGAATTTAACTTTTTTGCTTCTAAGAGATTCACTATAAGAAAGATCTTTCTAATTTGCTTAATGGAAGCAGTGAAGGTGAAGCCTTCGCTAATCTATAAGGGCGGGTCGGGTGAGGAACAAAAAGAGGTTTCTAAAATTTCTTAACTTCTATTAAGAGAACTAAAAATTTTACTTTTTAACTCTCTAATAGGAGATAATTAAAAGGAGGCGTAGCTTCCTATAGACGCTTAAGAGCATGGTAAAAGCAAAATGAATTCCTTAAAATTTTTTTCTCCTATTATTTTCCTAAACTTTTTAACATCTCTAATTGTAGAACTCAGGGGAGGTATTTATAGGAGGGCTACGCCCTCCTACATAGAGCTATAGGGTGGGTTGGGC
>JBMFQU010000017.1:0-24426 GCA_049968435.1 Brevinematia bacterium
GCCCTCCTATTGGTACCTCCTTTTAGAAAGATTAGAAAGCAAACTTTTTGATTTTATAAATCATTTTTAGTATTCCCGCCCTCATAGATTAGCGAAGGCTACGCCTTCAATGCTTCCATTAAGTAAGCAATTTAAGAAAGATTTGTTTTTATAGTTTCTCATTTAGAAGGTAGAAGGATAAAGCATTACTTCTAAAGGATTTAGAAAAATTTTAGAAACCTCTTCCAGTCCCACCCACCCTTGAGTTCTTTATGAAACTCATAACTCCCTATCCTATTAAGCAATTTTTTAAGTAAGAAAAGATAAAAACCTTTACTATTAATTGATTTAAGAATTATTTTTAAGAATTTTAAGAAACTTTTTTATTGTAAAAAATAGCATAAATACCAAATACAATGAAAAGTATGAGAAAACCAAACTGAATCAAAGATAAGTAAGAGAATGAATTGAATTTAAATTCAACAATATGGTCACCTTCTCTATCTAAATAAACTGCTTGTGCAAGATAATTTGCTTTGTAAATTTCTTTCTTAACACCATCAACAAAACACTCCCACTTAGGATGAAAGTATGTATTAAAAACTAAAAACGCCGGATGAGAGTTATAAACCTTTAGTTTAGCACTTTTACCATCGTACTTCTCAACTATTACACTAGAACTTAGATTAGTGGAAGTAGAAAAGTTAGGAATATCATTAGTTAGCAAAACACTGCTTTTAAGTACTTCAACAGGCATCATAAGAATTGTTTCAAATTCTCCATTATACTTTATGTAGTTTGGAGTAACGAAAAACCTCGGCAAAGAATTGCTAATTTCATAAACATAAAGTGAATGATAAAAAGAAGGATTATCTTCTGAAAGATAAATAGTTGAACTAATATTAGTAATGTAAACCAAGAAAGGAAGCTGAAGAATCTGAGGATTAGTAGGAGGTATTTCAGTTAATAGATATCTCGTACCATACTTAGTCATGACAGGGAAATTATAACTAAGCACATAAGGAAGTAATTTAGAGTAATCATCTGGTAATCTTGATTGAGCAATCGTTTGTACAGTTTCAAGATTATGGTAAGGTAAAACAAATGTGTAGTAATGATTAGCCAACTGAGAAAACATAACTATTCTGCTTTGATTTTCGTTCATCTTTTGTTTTAAGAACTTAACTATCTCTGTTTCGGCATATAATTTTTTAGGATCAACCTCTTTGAACATAGGTTTTACAATAACATACATATTTATAAAAACAACAAATATAAAGACCAAGAAAAGTACATCCGTAAACCAACCTTCTTTACTAAAGTTTTCTTCATCTAAACGAGACTTTACCAAATTTACTACATACAAAACTAAAGTACCTAAAAACACAAACAAAAATGCATTTCCAATTGAATTCAATATATTTTGACTCGCAACTTGAGATGTAGAATAGTCAAGCTGTATTGAGCTAGGAGAAGACAAAACAAAAGCAATTTCCCTAACAAGAGAACTAACTATAATGTAAGCAAACAAAAGTATACCTGAGTATATAAATAAATAATTTATAAACTTTTTATTCTCCTTGCTTCCTTTGTTTCTAACAAAAGAATCAAATACAAAAGAAGCCATTATAACCAATGCTATTATGAATACATCCATCCATTTTGCAGGCACTCTAAACTTATCAAAGTAAGGTATCTGAATAAGAAGCCAGAATAAAGTTGGGAAATACCTAGCTATTGAAAACAAAAATGCAACCACTGCAACAACTAACCAAAATATAAAATGATATTTTCTCTCTCTACCCCAGCTTCTAAAATAAACAAAAGAAAGCAATATGAAAGGTAAAACAAAAACACCAGTATAAGCATCTATACCAAGTCTAAAGTTTTTCATACCCTGTTTTGTTTTTTCGTAATCAAAATCTTGCGCTGCCCTACCCCAATAAGGTAAATCTTTATCACCAGAAAAATAACCAAACATACCCGGTACAAAAAAGTTTAGTATCTCCTCAGGTGGATAGGAAAATTGTACTAAGAACTTCCACTTTGAATTAGGATCTTCTTTAGAAACTCCTAACTGTTGAACTCCACCAATGTACTCAGAAAATCCTAAAATTGTATTTAAAGAAAATAAAACAAAAACAATAAAAATAAATAAAGGAATAGAAATAATTTTTAAAAGTTCATATCTAGGAAGTTTAACAATTTGAGAAACATTTCCTACTTTCAATAGAGTTAAAAATATTATATAAAAACCCAAAACTAAACCGAAATAAATAGTCCTCTGGAAATCAGTAAAAGCAATACCCAATGAAACACCGGCTAAAAAGGTAAGAATAACCAACTTTAGAAACTTTGGATCTTTAGAATAAACATACTTCACTATACCTAAAGCAAGAATTAGGAAAGAGATAGAGCCATCTATATGTCCTCCCATAACAGAAAGTATTCCCATGGTAGTAATAGAAATACTAGTAGCACCAAAAATAGAACCCCATAAACCAACTTCAGAGTTTCTTAAAAAAAGGTACATTCCCAAAAATGATACAAACATGTAAAGAATTACATCAAATACTGGCACTTTGTCATAACCAATAAACTTACCTAGAAGAATTGATAAATTAAAAGGAGTACCAGTACTTAATCCTAAAAGATACCAATTATACCATAAATAATTCGAAAAAGACCAAATACCATCGGATATAGATTTTATTATACCAACATTAGCATCTACACCGTAGTAAGTTTTACCTGAAAATAAAACAGGAAGATTGACAATTAAAGAGAAAAGAATCACTAAAAATATAGTTATCAACAAAGATTTTTTTAAAACCATAAATCCTCCTTAAATTTTATAATAAAAATCTTTAGTAATATAACTTTTTTTAAATCCTTCTTTCAAATTTAAAAGAAAGTGTTTTTAAAAATTAGTTTTGTAGCCCACCCTCCAGCCCTTTAGTTCCATACAGAAGTGCTATCCCTCCCATCAATATCAACCTTCAGTCCCAATATGAAGATTTTACTTTCTATCAGAAACCTACTTAAGAATAAATAAGGTGCTTCAACTTCCTTTTGATACCTCAATTCTCTAAAAAGAATAAAAAATAAAATTTTCATTCCTAACAGAGGTAATAGCTCCTTAGTTCTTTAATTGATTAAAGCCTTACAGGTACACCATTTTCTCTAAGAAATTTCTTTAACTCAATAATTGATATTTCCTTAAAGTGAAAAACAGAAGCAGCAAGAGCAGCGGTACATCTAGTTTTAGTAAAAACCTCCAAGAAATGTTCCATTTTGCCTGCTCCTCCTGAAGCAATAACAGGAATTTTAACAGCCTCAGAAACTTGACTAAGTATCTCTATATCATAGCCGTCCTTAGTACCATCAGCATCAATGCTCGTAAGTAAAATTTCTCCCGCACCTAATTCTTCTACTTTCATAGCCCATTCAATGGTTTCTAAATCTACTTCTTCTCTACCACCTTTTATAAAAACTCTATGAACACCATTTACTCTTTTAGTATCAATAGCAACTACTATACATTGAGAACCAAACTTAATAGCACCCTCAGAAATTAAAGTAGGTTGCTTGACAGCAGAAGTATTAATAGATACCTTATCAGCACCCGCCAAAAGCATTGCCCTCATGTCTTCAATACTCCTAATACCTCCACCTATAGTAAAAGGTATAGATATACTATCAGCTATCCTCCTAGCAACTTCAACTAAAGTTTTCCTATCCTCATAGGAGGCTGTTATATCAAGGAAAACTAATTCATCAGCCCCACTATCATTATAAGCAATAGCATTTTCAACCGGATCACCAGCATCCTTTATATCAACAAACTTAACACCCTTAACCACCCTACCTCTATCTATATCTAAACAAGGAATTATTCTTTTAGCTAACATGACAAAATTATTTATAAGTATTTATTTAAAATCAAAGAAATCTAAAAGTTTTTTAAAATAACCTTTAATGGACTCCTTTAGTTTGTTAGGAAGATTCTACTTTCCTATTATGTATCTACTTCCGAAGCAAGAAAATATAAAGAATTCAATCCTAATAGATTAGGAATTCTTAAGAAACCATTTTTAGTGCCCCACCTAACACACCCCCACCCTATTAGATTAGCGAAGGCTACGCCTTATTTGTTTCCATTAGGAGGTGAAATTTTTAATTCTCTTAATAGAATATTGCTTATTCCTAATTTACAACCCCTAATTCCCTATCTCCAAATCCCTAATCTATAAAAGGCTTTGATCCCTATTAGGTACTTCATCTTCTGATAGAGTTAGTAATTTATTTTCGTGAATTTTAAGAAATTCATTTCTAAAAATAACATTTCTTTTACCTTTAGCTATTAGAATATAGTACATTGATATTTTTTAATCTCTTAAACATTAATTACTAGTTTCTAACTTTTGATCATGGTAACTAAGTTTTTTAGGTAGTTTTGTGTGGTTTTTATTTTTTGTTAATAGTGGCTTATATTTTTAAACAAATAAGTTAACATAATTTAAAATCAATACGATGTATTTTGAAAATGTTAAAAATCATTCAACAAAATAGTTACTAATGAAGAAAAACTTGTTTTCTTTAATAATACTATTAGCATTATCAACCTTAGGTTATTCCAAAAGTATTTATTCTGTTTATATTTCTGAGGGAATGTCTTTTTATAAATTGGAGAACTACGAAGAAGCAATAAAAAATTTTAAACAAGCTTTAGATCTAAATCCTAACGATCCATTACCTCATAGAATGATAGGTTTATGCTACTACAAAATTCAGAAACTAGATGATGCTATTAAATATTTATCTACTTCTCTAACACTAGAGAAAAGTGATAATCCAATTACTCTTTCAATAATAGGCAATATATACTTTAGGCAAAACAAATACTATAACGCCACTTTAGTATATGAAAAATTATCAGAGATTACAAACAGTGCATTTATAAGTTATCGTTTAATGACATTATGCGAAAAGTTAAACAAATTAGAAGAAAGTGTAAATGTAGGAGAAAAATTTTTGTCTAACCCAACCTGGGAAGATTTTAATAAACAAATATTTATATCTAAACTAAGAAGTTTGTATGTAAAGTTAGGGAATAAATACAAAAACCAAGGTGAAAAACAAAAAGCTAACTTTTACTTTGAGAAAGCTAAAAAACTAAACTAACTAAATTGAAATAAGGGGGGGTAATACCCCCAAATTGGAATTATTGAGCTTCTGAAAGACTGTTAATGAGGTTATCCATCTTTTTCTTTGCTTCCTCTGGAATATCAGGTTTCTGCTGCTTTGTTTGCTGCCATGCACCAGTTAGTAATTGTTTATAAGTAGATTGATCCATTTTGTACCTTATCGCATAGCTATAATACTTATCTCTAGGAGTATCCTCTAAATACTCTTGTAGTTCTGCCCAATACTCATTTACGGGCACTAAACCAGTAATTTTGACATTTTTAGCTAAAAGTCCTATAGCACCCTGAATATACTGTGCATAAGTATCTTGATCACCTTCAAAAACTTTAGCCGCTTCCGAAGTTACTAAAGACTGAATCGATTCAGCTATCCTTGCGTTGACATTTAGCTTTGCATTGTTTTTAGCAAGATCAAGGTTTTTAGCTCTCTCTATTACAACAAAGTATACAACCTTAGCACCAGTTTCATCAGTGCCATATTGAAGTAAATTACCCTGAAGAGCATTCAACAACCAATCTGGTAGAGGCATCGTAGAACCAGTGAAAGCACTCTGCTGATCTTGAATTACCTCATACCTAACTTTTGATTTCTGCCCACCCACAGTAGTCTTTGGTTCCTCTTTCTTAGGGGCTGGACATCCAGTCAAAAGCAAAGAAACACCAAATATAATAGTAACCAACATAAGAGAAATTTTTCTCATATATACCTCCTTTCTTTGAAATATAATAAACAAAATATGTAAAATTTTCAAAATTGTTTTTTATAAGAACTACCAGCACCAGCAACCCAACCTATAGCATTCATAAGTAAATCTTCATTAACATAAACTCTTCTTAACTTAACATTATAATCAAGATACCAAACATCTTTTTCTTTATAAAGAGAAAAAGTACCCCATTCAGAAGGAGCGGCATTTTTTTCTAGCGCATAAACTAGATCATCTAATTTTGAACTTAGCTCTTTGTCAGAATAAGTAGCAATACCAGTATAAACATAAACTATATCGAAGTCTGGATTGTTTTTATTAGGACTGACGTATACATAAACATCCATAGACCATTCTGTAGTGGAAAAATTAACTTTCCATGAGCTATCTCCTAACTTTTTAACAAAAGAGTAACCTTTCTCTTGATGATTCATAAGAATATTCTCTATTTCATTAACAGTAGCAGAAAATGAAATAGAAGAAAAAACCATTATCAACAAAACAGAAAACAAATATCTCATAAAATCCTCCCTTAGTAAATATTGTAAAGAAAAGAATATTTTTTTCAAGTTCTTATGAAATAAAACTAAAAAATTAACTTTTGTAGTGTTTTAATACCTTATTAAGATACACTTTTTTTATTTTATACTTCCTAATAGAAGTTAAGAAATTTTAGAAACTTCTTTTTGCTTCCATCCTTTTTGATTCTAAAGGAGGCTTTGACTCCTTTCGATACCCCCTCTTTCAATAGAATTGGTAATTTACTTTTATGAAGTTTTAGAAACTTACTTCAGTGATCCATCCATAAGTTTAACAGGAGTTTTTTACCTTTTAATAGCACCATAAACTTAACTACTAGCAATCTTTTCTTTTATCTTTCTACCAATCTGTGCTATATTATCTTTAATTTTCTCAGGAACGAAATCATAATAAGAAAGAGACATAGTAAATCTGCCTGTACCCTTCGTTATAGAACTTAAAGCGTAAGCATACTTTATCATCTCTGCCATAGGTACATAAGCATTTATTACAGTAGTACCATCTTCTTTTCTCTCAATATTAATTATCCTACCCCTCCTACTGTTTAGATCCTCCGAAATAGGTCCAAGATACTCCTCATTAATAATTATACTTACGTTCATTATAGGTTCAAGAATAGTAGGATTACCATTTTCAAGGGCTATTTTCATAGCGTGCCAACCTGCTATCTGAAAAGATATATCTGACGAATCAACTTCATGATAAGATCCTTCATAAAGTATCACTCTAACATCCACAACAGGGTACTTACCCAAAACACCCTCTTCCATTGCACTCAAAACACCTTTCTCAACAGAAGGAATAAATTGTTTTGGTATATGCCCTCCTCTAATCTGATCAACAAACTCAAATCCCTTACCTCTTTCAAGTGGTTCCACTCTTATAAAGACCTCGCCATACTGACCATGCCCTCCCGTTTGTTTCTTGTGTTTATAATGAGCTTCTACAGTTTTAGTAATAGTCTCTCTATAAGGTATTTTAGGAACATCTAAATCAAAATCTATATTATACCTTTCCTTAAGGATTTCTATATATATATTAAACTGATTCTCACCTTGGCAATGTGCCTCAAGTTCTTTAGAAAAATCATTAAATTTAACCAAAAAAGAAGGATCTTCTTCAGCGAATTTACTCAAAATCTCTGCCAATTTATCATCGTCTCCTTTCTTCTTACCAACGATAGCCGTAAAAAATATAGGAGAAGGTAAAGAAAAATGTTTAACTTTGAGATCAACTTTTTCAGAAACTAAAGTATAACCAATCTTCACTCCCTCTAACTTAGGCACAACAAAAATATCTCCTGCTCTAACCTCGTTAATCTCCTCCAACAATTTACCAAAAGAAAGGTACAAATGCTGAAGCTTAACATTACTGGAATTATCAACTACATAAAACTCACTACCCGCCTTAACAATACCACTCCAAATCTTAAAATAAACTATCCTACCAGTATAAGGATCTATTCTTATCTTAAAAGGTGTAAGGATTGTGAAGTTTTCATTAAGTATATCTTCCTCAACCTCTAAGCCATTTTTTATAACTTTTATCTTGTCATGGTAAGAAGGTGAAGCAAATTCTTCAACAATTATATCAAGTGCATTCAAAATACCAACATTAGTTAAAGAAGATACACAAAATATAGGTATCACTTTACCTTTAGTTATACATTCCCTAAAACCATTAACCAACTCTTCATCATTTATTTCTTCTCCAGACAAATACTTTTCCATAAAACTTTCATTAACATCAGAAATATCTTCAAATATTTCCTCTCTGTATTTATTAACAATATCAACATAATCCTTAGGAATATCTTTCTTTATGTATTTTCTTCCTTCATCTTCATAAACAACTAAATTCCTGTGAATAACATCAATAGTTCCAACAAACTTACCATTTTCGAAGTAAGGTATCTCTATAGGCACAGCAATTTTACCTAACTTTGACTTAATCTTATCTACTAATTCATCAAATTTAGATGATAAAAGATCCACCTTATTCAAAACCACAGCTTTTGAAACATGAAAACTATCAACAGAATGCCAAATCCTATCAGTCTCAATCGTAATACCTCTCTCAGCATCAATAACCAATACTATATTTTCAACAACTTCCAATGCCATCTCCATCTCACCAATAAAATCTATAAAACCAGGAGTATCAATGAAATTAATTTTCTTACCACCATATTCTATATAAGAGCAACTACTTCTAATAGTCATTTTTCTCTTAATCTCTTCTGGATCAAAGTCCATAACAGAAGTACCTTCATCAACATTACCCTTCTCTTTAACCTTACCAGTAACAAAAAATACACTATCCAGAAATGAAGTTTTACCACTCTTGTGTTCACCTATAACCGCAATATTAACAATATCATTGGTATCATAAATCTTCATAAACCCCCCTCAAAATCAAAACCATTATAAAAACTCTAAAAAAGACTTTCAATAAAATTTGAAAAAGTACAAAAGCTATATTAAGTTTAAAAGTAAATAAAAAATTTTTTAAAATTTCTAAAAAGGAGTAATTTATGGATAAATTTTATACAGAAGAGGTATGTCTTACATTTGATGATATATTAATACTTCCAGGAGAATCTGATGTTCTTCCAGGTGAAACAGACATATCAACAAAACTAAGTAGAAACATAACACTAACAATACCGATAGTCAGTGCTGCAATGGACACAGTAACTGACTCTAAAATGGCAATTGCAATGGCACAACAAGGAGGTATAGGTATAATTCACAGGAATCTTTCAATAGAAGATCAAGTAAAAGAAGTTATAAAAGTAAAAAGATTTGAAAATATAATGATTCTAGATCCCATAACAATAAATATTGAAGAAAGTTTAGAAAAAGCAATAAATATGATGGAACAATTTGGAATTTCAGGATTGTTAGTAGTTGATTCAAACAATAAACTATGCGGTATTCTAACAAGAAGAGATGTAAGAGCAGGGAAGAAAGATCAAAAAATAAAAGACATAATGACACCTAAAGAAAAACTTATCTTTGCTTACGAAGGAATAACCATTGAAGAAGCAAAACAAAAAATGGTAGAAAGCAGAATAGAAAAATTACCTATAATAGACAAAGAATTCAATGTAAAAGGACTTATAACAATGAAAGATATGTACAAAATACAAAGTAATAATATATCGACAAAAGACAACAAAGGAAGACTGAGGGTTGGCGCTGCAGTAGGTACAACAGATAATGACAAAGAGAGAGTATACGAACTTGTTAAAGCAGAAGTTGATGTAATAGTAGTTGATACTGCACATGGACACAGCACAAAAGTAAAAGAGATGGTAAAATATATAAAAAGCAAGTTTAACATAGATGTAATAGCGGGAAACATAGCCACATACGAAGGTGCAAAATTTTTAATAGATGCAGGAGCAGATGGAATAAAAGTAGGAATAGGCCCTGGTTCAATATGTACAACTAGAGTTGTTACTGGAGTAGGCGTACCTCAAATATTTGCAATCCTTGAAGCATCAAAAATCGCTAAGAATGAAGGAATACCAATAATAGCAGATGGCGGTATAAAGTATTCTGGAGATATAGCAAAAGCAATAGCAGCAGGAGCTGATACAGTAATGATAGGTAGTCTTCTTGCAGGTACAGAAGAAAGCCCTGGTGAAACAATAATATACAAAGGCAGGAGTTATAAAACATACCGAGGTATGGGATCCTTAGGAGCAATGATGGCAGGATCAACAAGATACCCTCAAGGTGTACAAGGCAAGTTCGTTCCAGAAGGTATTGAAGGGATGGTGCCGTTCAAAGGATCTGTAAAAGATGTGATATTCCAACTTGTTGGAGGATTAAGAGCTTCTATGGGCTATGTTGGTGCAAAAAACATAAAGGAATTCCAAGAAAAAGCAAAGTTTATAAAAATAACTAACGCTGGGCTACGAGAAAGCCATCCACACGATGTAATAATCACAAAAGAAGCACCTAATTACAATACTTCACCACTTATTGAAAATACTTAATCACTTATCCCTAACTAAATTATAATCTATAAACTCTTCAAGCTTTCTTTTATAGAAATCATCTACATCTAATAATATTATTTTTCTCTTAGCCAAATCAACATACTTCATAACTTTCCTATTAACCTCATCAAAAATACCATACTTTTTACAAAGATCAATAACATAGTCTATATCATCAGCTTCAATAGATTGTTTTCCAAAAATACCTAAAAGTTTTCTACTTTCTTCTTGTGAAGCATGCTTAAAAAGTAGGGCATGAAAAATAGTTTTTTTATTTTCCTTTATATCCGAACCTCTAGGCTTACCTAACTTTTCAGAAGTAGAAATAAGACCTATCTTATCATCCTGTATCTGAAACATTATACCAAAGTACTCACCAAGCTCTTCTAAATTTCTAATATTTTCACTTGAAGCATTACCTATTATGGCACCAAGAGAAAGAGGTAAAGAAAAAGAATATCTAGAAGTTTTGTATTTGTATATGGACATTATTTCCTCTTCTTCAATTGTACCTTTAAAACCCGAAACCAAAACATCTTTCATCTGTCCAACATTAACAATTGACATCTCTTTACTAAATTTATAGATAAGTTTAGAAATTAGATTTTTATTTTCAATATTACTCAAAACCTCAAAAGATAACGAGAAAGCAATATTACCAGCACATATACCTAAAGATTTACCTATCTCATAACTTTTATCTATACCTTTTTTCTCAGAAACCTTTTTATATTGAAAAAATAGAGTATCCTGTCCTCTTCTCTGAATATCATCGTCCATTATATCATCGTGAATAAGAAGTCCAGATTGTAAAAGTTCAATAGCAACAGCACATTTTTTAGAATCATTACTCCTTCTGCCACTAAACATCTCATCAGAAAAAATAACAAGTCCACCCCTCAACATCTTACCAGACAGAGAAAATTCATAAATTCTATCAAGTACATCAAAAAACCAATAGTCATCAATACCTTCCCTCTTAAAACGATCAAAAAACTCTTTCATCTCAGAAATTATTATCTCCCGGTACTCGCTTATAAGGTCAAGCATTATTACTTAGTTTATATGAAAAAAAGATTTACTTACAAAACTCATTAGAGTTTTTGAAAAATTTCCTTTACTTCCCCACCTATCATCCTTTTAGTCAAGTTAAAAGAGTTTTCACTCTCTTAGCAATATCTCCATTCAGTTTTTTATGAAAACTCTTTTTGCTTCCCACCCACCCTCCCTTTAGCATCTAAAGGAGGCTTTGCCTCCTATTAGTACCACCTTTTAGTTCATTATGAAAGTTATACCTTCTTATTATGTTCTTTCTTTAGAAGTAAGAAAGAATAGAAAATCTTATTCCTAATAGAATTTAGAAATTTTAGAAAACCTCTTTTAGTGCCCCACCCTTTAGTATCTACAGGAGGCTTCGCCTCCTTTTGAAAACTTGCTTTCAACAGAGCAAGTATGTTAGTAAAGTTAGAATAAATTTGTAATTCTTTCGACACCTCTATTTAGTAAAAAATCATTTCTTAGAAAGTTTTGAAAAATTTAAGAAACGAGAGATTCAACATACTTAGAAAACTTAAGCAAATCTCCATCTTTGAAAGGCTTTCCAATTATCTGCATACCTATGGGCAATCCTGAATTATCCTTAGCAATTGGTAATGAAATAGCACAAGTACCAACAAGGTTTACTGTAACAGTAAATATATCTGATAAATACATTTCTATTGGATTTGAAGTTTTTTCACCTAACTTAAAAGCAGTTGTAGGAGTTGTTGGAGAAATAATAAAATCAACTTCTTTAAACACATTTTCAAAATCTTGTTTTAATAAAGTCCTAACCTTGAGAGCTTTTAAATAATAAGCATCATAATATCCAGCTGAAAGTACATAATTACCTAACATTATTCTTCTTCTAACTTCCTTACCAAAACCTTCCGTTTTTGTTTTTAAATAAACTTCTTTTAAATTCTTTGCCTCCGCCCTAAATCCGTATCTAATACCATCAAATCTAGCAAGATTTGAACTTGCTTCAGCAGGTGCAACTATATAATAGGTAGGTATTGCATATTTGGTCCTAGGTAAAGATACCTTTTTTATCTTAACACCCTTGCTTTGAAGTAGTTTTACAACTTCATTTATAGAATACAATATCTCTTGCTGAACTTCATCTGAAAAATATTCTTCTGGCAAACCTATAGTTATATCCGAAGGATTAATTTTTTCTTTTACAATCTGAGAAAAATTAGTATCCTTAACTTTAAATGAAGTAGAATCTTTTGGGTCGTACCCCGCTATAACTTCAAGCAAAATGGTTGCATCTTCAACTGTTTTAGTTATAGGACCTATTTGATCCAAAGAAGAAGCAAAAGCAACAAGCCCATACCTTGAAACTAAACCATAGGTAGGCTTTAGACCAACAACTCCACAGAAAGCAGCAGGTTGTCTAATAGATCCTCCTGTATCAGACCCTAAAGAAGCAAAAGCAAGATCTCCAGCAACACTAGCAGCTGATCCTCCCGAAGAACCTCCAGGAACCCTACTTCTATCATGAGGATTTCTAACAACTCCATAGTAAGAAGTTTCATTAGAAGATCCCATAGCAAATTCATCCATATTTGTTTTACCAAGTATAACTCCACCCTCCTTTTTTATCCTCTCAATAACTGTAGCATCTTCAACCGAAATAAACCCCTCCAAGATCTTAGATCCACAAGTGGTTGGTAACTCCTTGACATTTATGTTATCTTTAATTGACAAAGGTACTCCTAAAAGCTTACCCTCCAATTTATTAACATTTTCATCTACATATTTTGCAGTAGATAAAGCCCCCTCTTCATCCAGGGTTATATATGCATTGATAGGTTCTTTCGAAGATATATCTTCTTTTATTCTATTAATATACTCTAAAGTAATCTCATAAGAAGAAAACTTTCTATTTTTTATACCCTCAACAATTGAAGAAATTGTCATTTGATTCATATTTTAAAGTTTACTCCTTGAGTGCTTTTGAGCACAAGAAGAACAAGTATCAGTGTAAGGAATAACCTCCAACCTCTCTATCTCTATCTCCTTACCACAAATTCTACATATTCCATAAGTACCTTCATCAATTCTCCTCAAAGCATCATTAATCTTATCTATTATCTCTTTCTGAACTCCAGAAATACTAGCAATAAGCTGCGTTTCATAAAAACTTGAAGCCTTATCAGCTATATCTCCCTCAGATGAAGAAGCAGAAGAAAAATACTTTATTGCAACCTCCTCTCCAAAAATATCAGAAAGAATCTGTAATTTTTCCTTAGACAATCTTTCCTTCAACTCTTGTAGTTTTTCTTTAGTAATCATTAATCTCCCCCTTTATCTAACTCAATTACAGAAACATACTTTTTACCCTTCCTTTCATAAAATTTCACTACTCCATCCTTTAAGGCAAACAATGTAAAATCCCTACCTTGCCCAACATTCTGACCAGGGTATATCTTATTACCTATCTGTCTAACAATAATATTACCTGCCCTAGCAAATTGCCCATCGTATAACTTAACACCTAAACCTTTACCACGCGTTCTATCTTTTACATTAGGATCCTTAGCCATAAAATCCTCCAAAATAATTTGTGATATTTTAAACAAAAAAAAACTAAAATTTAAAGTTAAATTGACTCAGAAACTTTTTTAACTAAAAACTTAGCAATATTAAACTTAGTACCTTCAAAATGAAACCTACCACCTTCCTTTGTGAAAACTTCAACTTTACTAACTTTATTCCCCATAGGATTAAAAACTACTTTACTATCTTGAATTTCTATTTTATTAGCAACTATCATATCAACTCTTTTCTGTTCCATCTTCTTGAGTGCATACTTTTCTAACTCTTCGCTTGCTAACGCAAAACCAACAACAAACTGATTTGTTTTAATTGTAGATATAGTTTTTAGAATATCTGGTGTTTTTTCTAACTTAATAGATTCAATTTCTTCTTTAGGAAGCTTACCTAAAACTTTTCCAGAAGGCATAAAATCAGAAACAGCAGCAGACATAAAAAGAATATCACAATTAACAAATTCTTCTTTAACAGCATTAAGCATATCTTCTGTAGAAATAATTTTTATATTTTTAACTCTGTCTAAATTCAAAGTTTTATATTTCATTTCACCATGAATAAAAACTACATCAGCTCCTTCAAGATAACTAGCTAAGGCAATAGAGAGTCCCATAATTCCAGACGAATCATTAGAAATAAACCTAACATTATCAATATACTCTTTTGTGGCTCCAGCAGTAACCAATACTCTCTTACCTTTTAAAAGTCCTTCTTTATTCCTTAAAATACTATAAATAATAGTTTTCTCATCTGGTAATCTCCCTTTACCAATTCCTTCTAAAGGAGAAGCAAACACCCCTACCTCAGGTTCAACTACATCCCACCCATAACTTATGAGTTTTTTTAAGTTATCTTGGTTTATAGGATTTTCCCACATTTCTTTATTCATAGCAGGAACTAAAATTCTTCTTTTTGAGTAAGGAAAAGCCATAGCAACGGTACTAACAAGATCATCACATATACCATTAGCAATTTTACCGATTGCGTTAGCAGTTGCTGGTAAAACAACAAATACATCACCCCACTTGGAAAGTGTTATATGTACCAATGGATCATCTTCATTAAAATTATCAACAAAAACTTTATTCCGTGAAATAGATTGAAAAAGAATAGGTGAAACAAACTTAGTTGAATTACGACTCATAATCACCTTAACCTCATTTCCCCTCTTTATAAGCCCCCTTATAACATTCAAAACTTTATATACGCTAACGCTACTAGTTACACCAATAACAATTTTCATAAATTTACCTCTATAAAAATCTATCAAGGTATGATTCATCAACTAAAACTTCTCTTGGTTTACTACCTTGCTGAGCCCCTACAATACCCTCTTCTTCCATTTTTTCAATCATTCTTGCAGCCCTATTGTACCCTATCCTTAACCTCCTCTGCAAGTAAGAAGCCGAAGCTTTCTTATCCATCACAACTATCTTAATAGCTTCTTTGTAAAGCTCATCATCAAATTCCTCTCCTTCATCTTCGAAATAATCTTCTTCTGTTTCTTTTGATTTCTCAAGAAAAGAAGAAATATCAATATAATTAGGAGAATCTTGCTGTAATAAATAACCAACTACTCTTTCAACTTCTTCATTAGAAATGAAAGTACCTTGTACTCTAATAAGGTTAGGATGTGAAGGACTCATAAACAATAAGTCACCTTTACCAAGTAATTTTTCTGCACCTATTGTATCAAGTATAGTTCTAGAATCAACCTTTGAAGCAACCCTAAAAGCAACTCTAGCGGGAAAATTTGCCTTTATAAGTCCTGTTACAACATCAACTGAGGGTCTTTGAGTAGCTATAACTAGATGAATACCCACTGCTCTTGACATAGCAGCAAGCCTGGTTATATAATCCTCTGTCTCCTTAGGTGAAGTCATCATAAGATCAGCATATTCATCTATTATCAAAACTATGTAAGGTAACTTTTCTAAACCACCATCATCCAACTTTGAAACTTTACTATTGTATTGAACTATATCTCTACAAGCAAGGGTTTCTAATTTTCTATACCTATCCTGCATTTCATTTACAAGCCACTCCAAAACAGCTTTAGCCAAATTTGGTGTTGTTATAACAGGAAAAAGTAAGTGAGGAATACCATTGTAAACCTTCAATTCAACTATCTTTAAATCTATCATTATAAACTTTAATTCCTCAGGAGATTTACTATACAACAGGCCTGTAATTATAGAATTAACATAAACACTTTTACCTGAACCAGTAGAACCTGCAATGAGTAAATGTGGCATTTGAGTTAAATCTTCAACAACAGGCTCACCATGAATATCTACACCTATTACAAGAGGCAACTTAGATTTAGTTTCTTTATACTTCCTTGAATCAATAACCTCTCTTATCCTAACTACTCTCCTAACCTTATTGGGAATCTCTATACCTATAACAGATTTACCAGGTATTGGATAAACTATCCTAACCCTAGAAGTTGCTAAGTTAAGTGCTAAATTATCGGAAAGATTAACAATCTTAGCAATCTTAGTACCTGGCTGAGGTCTAACTTCATACATCGTCACAACAGGACCTCTAACAACACCCTCAATAGTAGCATCCACCTTAAATTCAGCAAAAGTATCATGTATTATCTTTTTAGTCTCTTCTATCTCTTTATAATCATTAACCTCACCATCAAAACTAAATTCTGGTATATCAAGCAAATCTATAGGTGGCGGATACTTACCACTAAAAACTTTCTCCTCAACATAATCATTACTTTCATCTAAAATAACAGTATCTACAACATTAAAATCCTCTTTTTTAGCCTCCTGCTCGTATTCTTTAGAATAAGAAGAATTAGAATAATAAAGATTATCTTCCTCTTCATCAAATAATTCATCGGTATCTAACTTAACCACCTTTTCTTTAGTATTAATTTCTACACCATCATGATAAAAATCTTCTTTATCAACGTACCTTTTAAGTTTAACATCCCCACCTTTACTTTCTACTATACCTCCCTTTCCCTCATCAAAATCATCAATAACAGTTATGTCAATGAATTTTCCTTCTTTATCTTTATTATAAAACTTCTCATTATAACTTCCACTACCTACACTACTTTTATTAGAAACTTTATCAAAATCCCTAACACCAGAAGAATCACCAAAACTAGAATGAGAATAACCCTTTTCCTCTGAATCAAAATATTCTTTTAGTTTACTAAAATCTAAAGAAAGCAATACACTAAATATTGAAGAAAAAACCAAACCAATCATTGACCTTGTAAATTTATAAGAAAAAGCTACTAATAATAATCCTAATATAAGTAAAACCCATGATAATACAATTGAAAAAGGACCAAATAAATTGTACAAAAAATGAGAAATATCATAAACAAAAATACCTAAAATGTAAGGCTGCTGAAGTAGATTTGATATTCCATAAATACCACACCAACCAATAAAACCAAGTTCAACTCCTAAAAAGTTTTTAAAAAAGTTATACAAAGACTTTTTCAGTACCAAAGGTAATGAAAATATTATAATAGAAATAAGAAAAACAACAGTACCTTCCTCGCCAAACATCACCCTAGAGAAATATAAAACTTTTCTAATTAAAAAGGACCAGTACTGATCATATCCTGCCAAAAAAGGATAGAATAAAAAAACTAATGTAAAAAATATTCCAAAAAACAAAAGAATACTACCTACAAACCTTCTCATCTCTAAGTGAATTTTAAAAACAATACTACATTATTTTCTATAAAACCCAATATAAACTTTTAGGATACTCTAGGGATTAACTTTATTAGTTTCATCTAGGAGGTTTAGTTCTTTCACTATATAAATTAGAAACTAACTGATATCCAGCAATTGAATCAAAAATTATCTTTAAAGAATTTGAAAAATTAATTTAGAAAAACGGAGGTTAAACCTCCGCTAACTTAATTATGGATTAAACCTAAAGTTCAAAGAGATTCCTAAACTTCTATTCCAGTCAAGCAAATCTAAACCATTAATTGAAATAGAGATCCATTTAGCCGGGACTATATTAAGCCCCATGTTAAAAATACCTCGATTATTATCTGAAAAGAAAGGATCATAAAATACTCTGTAGGAATAATTAGCAAGTTCTAAATTTAGGAAAAGCACATCTAATAATATAGCTTTTTGGATTGCAAAGAAAGTATTCAAGTTCCATGTAAATCTAGGATCAAAAGATAAACCAAAACCAAAAGTTAGATCCCATCCACCACCAACTGACAAACCAAAAAGTCCATTACCACCAAGAAGCATTATAGAAAAAGCAGTATTATTAGGATCAATAAACCATTGTAGATCTCCGTAAATACCTAAGCCAGCTACAATTTGATATTTTGCTGAAAAAATTAAAGGTTTAGGCCAACCATCGTTATAAGAAGAGTAATCAAAAGCAGCACCAAAGTTAAAATTTTGAAAAGCAATACTTAAAGCAGGCGAAAAAACCATTCTAGGTGCAATAACCCAATTACCACCTACACCAAATTCAAAAGATTTAGAAACATCAAGAGAAGGGTAAATTATAATACCCGTACCACCCGTAGAAGCTATATCGAAATCTTTAACTAAACCAAATCCTATACTAGAGAACGACAGCAAAATAACAACTAGAACTAGAATAAATTTATTTTTCATAATAACCTCCTCGTGAATTTTAAAAAAAATAAATGTTTTATATCAAATTAACTAACATAAATTACAAAACCAACAAATCAGTACCCAATGTAGTTAAAACTTCAGAAGAATCTTTTTTAACCAAAACCATATTTTCAATTCTAATTCCAAATTTACCGGGTATATAAATACCTGGTTCTACAGTAACAATCATGCCCTCTTTAAGGATTTCATTACTAGAAGAATTTAACATAGGAGCTTCATGTATTTCAAGACCAACGCCATGCCCCGTAGAATGAACAAAATAATCTCCTAAATTATACTTAGAAATAACACCCCTAACCTTATTATCAACAAATGATGCAGAAACACCTTCTTTAATACAAGAAATACCTTCATTCAGTGCTTCCAATACAACTTTATAAGTATCAACAAATTCTTGAGGAGGATTACCAAAAAAAACAGTCCTTGTTGTATCAGTACAGTACATATCTTTTCTTAAACCAAAATCAATCACCACAGGTTCTCCGCTTTGTATAACTTTAGAAGAAGCCCTTCCATGAGGGATTGAAGACCTATAACCAGAAGCAACAATCGTAGGAAAAGAAACACCTTCAGCTCCCTTGTACCTTAAATAATATTCAAGCTCAGCAGCAACCTCATGCTCTCTCATTCCAGGTTTTATCTTTTTCATTAGGTATATAAAACCTTCATCAGATAAGGTAAGATTCTCTTTTATTTTAGAAATTTCATAACTATCCTTTACTGACCTAACACTCCATGTAAGATTTTCTTTAAAAAACACCCTAAAATTAGCAACAGAAAAATGATCCTCTCTAAGAGAAAGAAGTTTTTTGTTAAAACCAAATAACTTTTTATCTTTAGCATTCTCTATAACTTGTATAAAGTTATATAAATTAGTATTGGTAGAGGAGATAAATATATCCTTACCATCAAGCTCAAGTAAAATATCAACAATCTTTTTAAAAATCTCTTTCCTATCTAGCACTATTACATTAAACAAATTAGTGTCAACAACTTTAGTTTCTTCTTCAAACATTTTGATCGTTAACAAAAACGACTTAGGGTGAGAAAGCACTATAAAACCAAAATCTCCTTCAAATCCTGAAAAATAATATATATCTTCTGCTTTTGAAGTTATAAAAGGACAACCACCTGTTTCTATAAGTAACCTATCAATCCTAGAACTATAGTTAGGCTTCATAAAATTTACCTCACTAAGAAGTATGATAAACAAAAATGAAAAATTTTTCTACAAAACTATATCATTTTCTTCATACCCATTATCTTAGTAGGTAGTCCATAAAGATTTATAAAACCTTTAGCATCTCTATGATCATACTGACTAATGCCTTCAAAAGAAGATAACTCTGGATCATATATTGAAAACTCACTTTCCCTTGAAAGAGGTATTATATTACCTTTGTAAAGTCTAAGTTTAACTTTACCGCTCACATACTTATTTAATCTATCAAAGAAATCGTCAAGTGCATATCTCAAAGGATGAAACCACTTACCATAATACACCATTTCGCCGTATTTTATAGAGAGCATTTCTTTTATAGAAATCATATCTCTATCCATAACTAATTGCTCAATTAAATTATGAGAGTAATGAAGCAATGTTAAACCAGGAGTCTCATAAACACCTCTTGACTTTATCCCAACAAGTCTATTTTCAACTATATCAATTCTACCTATGGCATTTCTACCAGCAATTTTATTAAGTTCATAAAGAAGTTCATAAGATAACATAGTTTTACCATTTACTTTTATAGGAATACCCCCCAAAAACTCTATTTCAACTTCTTCTGATTTATCTGGTGCATCTTCTGGAGAAACTGTCATTTTAAACATGCTACTATCATAAGAATTCTTAGGATCTTCTAAAATTCCACCTTCATAACTTATATGTACCAAATTAGGATCCATACTATAAGGTTTTTTAGTACTAACCTCAATATGGATGTTATTTTCTTGAGCGTACTTTATCATATCATTTCTTCCGGTAAATTTAGAAAGAAAATCATCATCTTTCCAAGGGGAAATTATCTTTAGATGAGGTGCAAGCGCTTTATAAGTAAGTTCAAACCTAACTTGATCATTTCCTTTGCCAGTAGCCCCATGAGCAACAGCATCTGCACCTTCTTTTAAAGCTATCTCTACCTGTTTTCTAGCAATAACAGGTCTTGCCATCGAAGTACCAAGAAGATAATTTTCATACTTTGCACCAGCCTTCAAAACTCTCCAAACAACCTCTTCAACAAACTCCTTCCTCAAATCTTCAACATAAACTTTACTTGCACCAGTTTTTAAAGCTTTATCTTTTATTTTCTCAAAATCGTCCTCTTGTCCTAAATTAGCAACAAAAGCAATAACCTCAGCATTAAACCTATCTTTTAAATACTTTAAAATAACAGAAGTGTCAAGACCACCAGAGTACGCAAGAACTATTTTCATAAATTATTGCCTCTTGTTTTTAGATTCTCTAATTTTTGAATCCTTCTTTTTCTTCCTTTCTCTTATTATCATATCGTGCACTTTGTTTATAGCATCAGTAATAGCTACCCTCCAATCAGAATGCTCATGAGAAGCAAAAACCTTATTATGATCAACAAAAACATCTAACTCACATAAAGTAGTATTAATAGGAGTCGTTATTATAACGAAACTAACTTTGGTAATTCTATCTTCCGCAAACGAAAGTTTAGAAAGCTTTTCATTTATGTGGTTCCTAACATCATCTGTAATTATAAAATCTTTACCACTTATCAAGACTTCCATACTATACCTCCTATTTTGATTTTAAAAATCATACATTGCTTTTTCAAGAGTAAAAGATATTAAACCTTCTGAAGGTAAAATTCTTCGTATTTCTTAATAGCACTCTCAAAAAATATTACCTTCGTAGCGTAAAATATATCTTTTAAATTTAAGTTATTATAAACAAGCACCTTTAGATTAGGTAAATTTCTAGCTGAAAGGAAAATATTCTTATCAAGCTCTGGCAAAATCAAAACCCCATAACCTTTATTTAACAAAGACAATAAGTTATTAAACTTGGCTACAAACTCTTTAGTTTTTATCTTATCCAAAGAAAAGTCTTCAACAACTAATAGATCTTTATCTTTGACCTTTGAAGAAAGAGCGACAAAATATGCTTTTCTTTTCATCAGCTTAGGTATAGCCATGGAATAATCTCTTGGTTTTGGTCCTTGAGCAATACCACCACCAACCCATATAGGTGATCTTATAGAACCATGTCTAGCCCTACCAGTACCCTTTTGCCTCCAAGGTTTCTTACCACCACCACTTACTTCTCCTCTTGTTTTTGTAGAAGCATTACCTTGTCTAGCATTAGCAAGTTCCGCAATCAAAGCCTTATAAACTAAATCATTATTATAATCAAGACCAAATATCTCATCACTAACCTTAACTTTCTTCTTAGGATTACCATCTAATCCCAAAACCTCTAATTCCATCATAGTCCTCCTTAAAAGTAAGGAGAATTATGAAAAATACTTTTAAAGTTTTTCAATTTAACAAAGAATTGAACTAGTTAAACTATTTTAAGTAAGATTATTAACCAAATGTATAACCCTAATATAATAGAATATACCAGACATATAGGTAGTGTGACTGATATAATTTGTCTCTCATAGCCTTGGAGTCCAACAGCAGAAGAAGCAACAGCTATACTTTGTGGTGAAATCATTTTGCCAGCAGTAGCACCCGAAGTATTAGATGCTGTTATCCAGCTAACATTCAAATTAAGATTATTTGCGGTTTCTTTTTGCAAAACTCCAAATAAAATGTTGGAACTTGTATCACTACCAGTAATAAATGTCCCAATAGCACCAATAATAGGAGCAAATACTGGATACATAATGCTAGAAATATTCGCTATAAGAATAGCACTACTTATTATCATACCTGTATTACCCATAACCTTTGCAAGTATAACTATACTAATTATAGTAAGAGCACTCCATTTTATCTTTGAAATAGTAAGTGAAGCTGTATTTAAAATCTTTTTAGTATTTGCACCTTGCAAATATGCACCAATTATCGATGAAATAAAAAGTAAAGTACCAGGAGTAGTAAGATAATCTATCTTAATAGATTTATGAAATACATGAACATAAAACACAAAAGGATACTTACTAAGAGGATCAACTAAAACAAACCTAGTCAGTACTACAAAAATGAGAAGTATAAAATAATTAACGAAAGGTAAAAAGATTTGATTCAAATACGGGTTTGGCTTATTTAGATTTTTAATAAAAACTATAACCATTAGCGAAACTAAACTACCAAGAACTGCTACTAACTCTGGCCCAACAAAAAAAGCAACCAACGTCTGAGTAAGAGTAAAAGTAAAACCAATTATGAGAGTATCTAAAACTGATTTCTTTAAATTCCTAAAACCACCGTTAGAGATAATAACTATAGCAAAAGGAACAATCATAGAAAAAGGTAAAAGCTGAAGTGCAACATATTTAGTTATAACATGAAGAGAAAGTTGAGTTAAATTACTCAGTACTATAATAGGTAATCCTAAAGCACCAAAAGCGACAGGTACAGAATTAGCAACAAGGGAAATTATAGCAGCAGTAACAGGATTAAAACCAAGAGCAACAAGCATACCTGTAGGAATAGCAACAGCTGTACCAAAACCAGCTATACTCTCAAGAAATCCCCCAAAACAAAACGCTATTATCAAAGCTTGTATATTTCTATCTTCACTTATACTATTAAGAAAAAGTTTAATTTTCTCAATACTTCCTGTCTCTATACTTATAAAATAAGTAAAAACTGCAGCAAATATAACCCATATGATGGGTATAAGAGAAATTATAATACCTTCAGCAAAAGAAACAATCAAAACTTCCACATTCCTTTGCCACAAAAAAGACAATGCTGAAGTTATAAACATAACTCCAAGCGTCACCCAATGCATCTTTATGTTAGTCTTAAGAATACCAAAACCAATTAATATAAACGGTACAAAACTTATAATACCTAAAAGTATATCATTCATTTTTATCCTCTTCTAAAGATAAAATAAAGATTATCATAAAAATAAATCCTATCTAAAAAAATTTAATAGGAGGTAATATTTTTACTATAAATACTAAGAAAATGCAAAAAATATTAAGAATATTCTTAAAATCTAAATTAATCATACTAAAACGTAGAATCTTAATAAGATTTCTTGAAAATTTTATATTGCCTATTCTAAATTAAGAATACTAAAACAATTTCTGCTCTTCTATTAGGGATTGAAGGATTTATCTTTTCTTAATCCTAAAGGAAGATATTTACTTGCTATTGGAAGCAATAAGGGTTGAGCTTACTTTGTATGCTTAAAGAGAGGTACCACTAGGAGGAGTAGCCTTCGCTAATCTAATATAGTGAAAAGTAAAAAATCTTTAACTTTGTTAGGAAGGTTATCCTACTTTGAATGACTAAAGGGAAGTAAAAAGAAGCATCTTAAAAAATTTTAACTTCTATTAGGGGTGAATGCTTTATCTTTTTACTTCTAAATGAAGGTGAATGTTAATTTACTTATTAATTGAGAGCAATTAAGGTGGAGCTTGGTTTGGATGGCTGAAGGAGGTACTAATAGGAGGCGAAGCCTCCTGTATATAACTATAGGGTGGGTGGTAAACTAAAAGAAGTTCCTAAAATTCCTAATTCCTATCAGGAATGAATTTTTATATTCTCTTACTTCTAAATGAGGTATCTAATAT
>JBMFQU010000018.1:0-24269 GCA_049968435.1 Brevinematia bacterium
TTAGAAACCTCTTGAATAGAAAATTTTACTCCTAATAGTTTTAGGAATTTTAAGAAACCTCTTTCTGCTTCCCATCCACCCGCCCTTAAGTTCTATCAGGAGGACTTCATACTCCTAGTAATACCTCCTATTTATTAGGATTAGAAAGTATACTTCTTACTTCATTTTAGAAATCTTTTATGGTATTCACAGTCTTTATCTCCAAAAGAATTGCTAATGCTCTACTTTAGCCACCTCCTATTAGAGTAGTTAGAAAATCAGAAATATAAAACTTACCTTCACCGCTCCCACCAGAGGATAGGATTTTATCTATCCTAACAGAAGTTAGAAAACTTTTTAAAAAACTTCTTTTAGTGCACCAATTCCCTAATCCCGAATTATAGCAAACATATTTTTACATTAGTTGATAAAAAGCAAAGTACTTTTTCATAATTTTGTAAGAAGTTGTAAGAGGTAGATTATGCTTCCGAAAAATGTAAAGCAGAAGATAATTTCTGCATATAAAATATCTGATAGTGATACGGGGTCTCCTGAGGTACAAATAGCATTGATGACAGCAAGAATAGAAGCTCTTAATGAGCATTTTAGAAAATTTAAAAAGGACAAAAATTCTAGAAGAGGGTTATTGAAATTAGTTGGAAGGAGAAGAAGACTACTAAATTATCTAAAAGAAAACTATCCTGACAGATACCAAAACTTGATAAAGAAACTCGGATTAAGAAAGTAATTGTGATTGAAGTTATATTTTCAATAATAGGTATAATCGTTTTAATTATCTCAGTTATACTTCATGAATATGCTCATGGTAGACTTTCGTTTGCCTTCGGAGACTCAACCCCTAAGGATGAAGGTAGACTAACATTAAATCCTATAAAACACCTTGATCCCGTAGGAAGCTTATTATTGCCTTTGTTTTTAATTATACTAAATTCAGGATTTATAATAGGGTGGGCAAAACCTGTTCCGATAAATCCAAACAACTATCAAAACAAAAAATTACAATGGACAATAGTAGCCCTTGCAGGACCACTGACTAATTATTTAATTTCTTTTATATCATTCCTCATCATCATCTCATTAAATAGTTTGCCTATGTCTAACTTTGTTATTCTACTAAAAATAATAATATGGTATTTCTTTGCGATAAATTTTGTTTTAGCAAGTTTTAATTTAATACCACTACCACCATTAGATGGTTTTTGGTTAGTTTACAATCTCTTACCTGAAGCAATACAAGATAAAATATCAGTAGTCCTTGATCAAAGATATATACCACTGATGATAATCTCAACAGCAACTGTAGCAGTATTAATAAGTAAATACACTATTCTACCTGCAATAAATTTCTTTTTTGATTTATTAAAGATAGCTAATATATAGCTAATCTATATTTAATTTTCTTCTTATTTCTTTATAATGTTCCAAAACCTCTGGATCATTTGGTAGTTTTTGAATGGCTTTTTTTATTTCCTCATAGGCTTCCACATAATTACCCCTCTTGTAATAAACCCAAGCAAGAGTATCTCTAAATTCTGGTTCATCTTTAGTAGCAACAGCCTTTCTTGCATACCTTAGAGCTTCAGAAAGATTTATACCTAACTCAGCATAAACATAAGCAATAGCATTAAGAACTCTAGGATTGTCAGGATCTATTTCAAAAGCTTTCTTTAGGTAAATAAGACTTTGATCATACCTTTTAGTTTTTTGGAAGACATAACTAAGAGCCACTAAAGCAGAAACACTATTAGGATTAATTTTTAAAACATCTCTAAAACAATTCTCAGCTAATTTATATTCGCCCTTAATAGTATATATATAACCACAAACCATATTAGCGTTTATAAATTTGTAATAATTTGAGTTATCTTTAGTAGCGAACAAAAGATAATTTAAAGCAATATCGTAATTGCCCAAATTAGCGTAAGTAATACCAACATAATAAGCATACTCTTGACTTTTAGGATTAGATTTATAAAGTTCTAAAAAAATTTCAAGAGCTTCTTTGAATTTACCTAGCTTAAAAAATTCTACACCTTTTCTAACCTTAGGATTATTACCTACCTCACCTATCAAACTTCCATCCATAACTTGCATATATTATAAATATTCGTAAGATAACACAAAAACTAAATCATCATAACATTGTGATTTATAAAATTATTTCAATACAACCAACAATTTTAAACTATGAAAAACAACTAAAATTATTTTATAATACAAGGTAGAATGTGGAATGACTTGTCTCCAAAACAAAGCAAAACACTTGAGTTTATAATGGAATACATAAAAAAATACTCTATACCTCCAACATACCAAGAAATAGCAAAAAACCAGAAAATTACAATAAAGAGTGTAGCACAGAGAATAGAGCAATTAAAGAAGAAAGGATATATAGAAGTTAAAAAAAATACTCCTAGAGGAATAACTTTAACAGAAAAGTCATCCTTTAATATCTCAAAACAAGTGTATGTAAATGTATTTTCAGAAGTAAAAAAATTCAAAAAATATTTCAAACTCAACAACCTTGAAAAAACAGTACCTCTACCTATATCTCTCTTTACCGACGAAGATACTACAGATCCTAACAAAATATTTCTTCTTAAAATAAATGAGAAAAGTAATTTCTCAAATTATCTTGATATAGACATATCTCAAAATGATTACCTATTAATATTAAGAACATCTGAAATAAATGAAAACGATAACGTTTTATGTATATACGAAGATAGAACAATAGCAGGTAAAATATCAAAATTTGAGAAATTCTTCGTAGTTAAAGCTAAAAATTCAACAATACCTATAGGTTCAAGTAATGCAACTTTAATTGGTAAAATAATAGGTATAATAAAAGTTATTAGGTAATCTTCTTAATCTCCTTAAAGGCTTTTAATCTAAACTTTAAAAATATATTTTCATAACGAAAATATAACTATTGGAGGAAGGTATGGTTAGATCTTTATGGACTGGAGCTTCAGGAATGATAGGAGGGCAATTTAACATTGATGTAATTGCAAATAACTTAGCAAATATTAATACAACAGGATACAAAAGAAGTAGAGCAGAATTTGAAGAATTACTTTACCAAACTCACCTTATGGCAGGTACACCTTCCTCAGAACTTACAATATACCCCGTAGGAATACAGGTAGGACTTGGTGTAAAACCTTCTGCAACTTTCAAATTTCATACACAAGGTGCATTACAAAATACAGGTAATAAACTAGATGTTGCTATATCAGGAGAAGGATATTTTAGGGTAGTTATGTCTGATGGAACTTACGCATACACAAGAGATGGGTCATTTAAAATTGATTCAAACGGGGAACTTTTAACTTCAAATGGATACAGATTCGATCCTCCAATTATTTTTCCAGAAGGATTTAGATTTGAAAGTATAAAAATACTTGATAACGGAATGGTTTATGCAAAAGCTTGGGATTCAAACGAAGAAGTAGAGGTAGGACAAATAAAACTATACAGATTCACAAATCCAGCAGGACTTGACAGCATAGGAGAAAATTTGTTTAGAGAGACAACAGCATCAGGACCAGCTTACGAAGGAATACCTTCTAAAGATGGTTTTGGCAAACTACACCAAGGATTCTTGGAAATGTCAAATGTAAATGCTGTTAGAGAATTCGTAGATATGATAGTTGCTCAAAGAGCTTATGAATTTAACTCAAAGTCAATTCAAACAAGCGATAACATGTTAGGAACGGCAGTCAACCTAAAAAGATAATGAGTATAAGAAATGAACTATATCTAATAAATTCAAAGTTAAAAAAACAAAGAAAAACATATCATAAATCTAATGCTATAAAACAACTAGTATCTCTTACTCCTATCCTACTATCAATGATACTTTTGTCAATCTCTATATATAATATAGCTAAATCGATTTACATAAAAACCTACTCAATAGAAAAGCTAATCGTGCCAATTACAGAAAACATTATACCCCAACCTTCATATCCCTTAGAAATAAGGGAATACAAGGTGCAAAAAGGCGATACAATATACTCTATATACAAGAAATTAAATACAACTTTAAGTACAATCGTATCACTTAACGATCTAAAATCTTCTATAATCACTCCAGGTAAAACAATCCTATACACAGAAGATGATGTAATAAAATTAAAACTAAATAAAAAAACTGATGTATACGAAATTGCAAAAATTTACAAAAAAGACCCCTACGAAATATTCATAGCAAACGGATATAACTTTTATTTAGAAAATTATTGCCTAATACCAGGAGTACAACTAAGTTGGAATGAAATAATTGACAGATTAGGTGTAGGATTTGCTAAACCATTAATAGGTAGAATAACTTCAAACTTTGGCTATAGAAAACACCCCATACTAGGCTATGTAAGATTTCACTCTGGGGTAGATATATCAGCACCTTACGGAACAGAAGTAAAATCAGTTATGTCTGGAATAGTAGAAAAAGTAGGATATGACGAAGAAGGATATGGTTTATACATAGTTATTAAACATCACTCCAAATTAAAAACTCTCTATGGTCATTTATCAAAAGTTTTAGTAAAACCTAAACAGAAAGTATCAAGAGGACAAAGGATTGGTAAAGTAGGTACAACAGGGTTAACAACAGGCCCTCATCTTCACTTTGAGATCATAAAAAACAATCAAAAAGTAAACCCTAGAAAATACTTAAAAAGACTATAGCTACTCTTGCGGTTTTTTCAATTTAGGGAACAAATATTTAATCTTATCCTTACCAAACATGTTATTGTATCTAACTCTAACCTCCACATCAACTAACTTATTATCGGGATAAATATTTTCATAAACACTTCTAAAAACAACTAAATACCTAAAAACTCTGTTTTTGTAGTAATCACCCAAAAAAATACCTGGAGCAAGCAAAGCAGATTTATCATAGTATACACCACCAGTATAAGATGCCAAAAATTTAAAATCTTCATTATTAGACAAAGAAACAAAATAAATAGGTATAAAATTATTGTAAGCATACTCTAAAAGATTAAAAAATCTTACATTTGAATAATCATCCTCTCTACCTGATGTTATAACAAGAATTGCATTATTTCTCAAAGAGTAAATCATACTGTCTATAGCTTTACGAATACCATCATAAAGTCTTGGAGAATAAGAAAAAGACGAAAAATTCTCTTCCAAAAAGCTTAGTGGCTTAAGCACACTTATATTTGTTTTTGGATATTCAATAACATTATCACCTACAACCGATAAGGATATATAATCATCTCCCGGCATCCTATCTAGAATTCCCCTAACAAAATCTTCTATTATCTCGTAATTACTAACAATTTCCTCACTTTGCTCAACAACTACATAAAGATATTTCTTCTTAAGAAAAGAATAAGTTTGTACAATTTCTGGCATCAAAACATTAACACCATCTTCGAAAACTTCAATATTGTTATTTCTTATATCTCTAACAATCCTACCGTTAATATCTCTAATGCCTAGAACAATACCTATCATCGGAAACTGATTAACAAATATACCTTTTATATCAACATCAAGATTTGATGTAAGCAGATAGAAATCTTTAAAAACTTCAATTTCACTTCTGTCTTTACTAATCAAAAACAAACTATCATAACCTATAGCTATATCATCAAATTCCTTTTGAGAAATAGTTCTCTCAATATTCCCTGAAGATGTAGAAAAAACAAAAACTCCTTTACTGGAAACAATATATATTCTATCTCTATAAATAGTAAAAGATTTTATATCAACACCAACATGAAAACTATCTTTAAAATTACCAAATTTATCAAAAACTTTTATTTCTAAACCATCAGCAACAAATATTCTATCCTGATACGTTCTTATACAAGAAGGATTAGAAAAATCTTCAGAAAACTTAAACAAAACTTTTCCATCAAATTTGTTTATTACAATAACTTCATTTTCAAAAGCATCTATAACATACAACCATTCTCCAAGCATATCAAACCTTTTAAAACTCACATTAGAGTAGTTAAATTCTTTCTTTAAACCTAAATTAAAAATATTTGAGTTAAACCAAAACGGCTTATAAACATATATTTTATCAAAATCCAAAAGATAGAAAACCTTATCCTCTTCATCGTAAATTAAATCAATAAATTTTTTACCGAAATAGAACTTCGAAATACTAAAATGTGAGTTAAAAGAAACAAAATTACCTTCTGTAAAATAATTTACTAAAAAACCTAATCTTTCATAAAATCTTATAAATGTTGGCAAAGAAAATATTGTCTTAAGCTGAGATACACCATATATATTTGTAAAATGAACAAACTCAACAGGTCTTTCAAAACTAGGATCTCTTGACATTCTAGAATATATAGAAGCAAGTTTAGGAAGAACAAAACTTGAGTACTCAGAATCCTTTATTTCTTCAAATGTATCAATTGCATTTCTCAAATTACCAGAATTTAAATAACTCTTGGCAAGAAGATACTTAGTTTCAATTGGTATAGGATTATAGAAAACAGATTTATTAAGAGAGAATATCGCTCTATCAAAATTCATAGTACTAAGAAAATCAACTCCTTCCATCAAGAACTTTTCACCAAGTCCAACTTTAATGTTTTTAAGTTCTCTCTGTAGAAGATCATTTTGAGACTGCTCAATAATCTGAGATTCAGCAATTTTATTTGTAGTAGACTGATTATTATCTTCAGAACAAGAGTAAAGAAGAAAAACAAAAACCAAGGAAACGATAACATTAAACTTGTATTTCCATACCCTCCCTAGCAACATAAACACCCACTTTTATATTCTTAAGCTTAAAGTAATTTTCAAGATAATGTTCAATTAGCATCATATCTTCATCCTTTCGCTCTGGATCTAAATGAAACAAGATGATCTTTTTAGCACCACTTTTAATACCAAAGTTTATAGCACTAGGTATAGAAGAATGCCCCCAACCTTTTTTGGTTTTGTATTCCTCCTTGGTATATTGCGCATCAATAATCAGAACATCGGCATTCTTGGCAAAATCAAGAATACTATCCTCATTTAGCACATTTTCCTTACCTATTATCCTAACCATTTGATTAAAGTACTCACCAGAAATAATTTCAGATTTCTTAATTTCACTTTCAAAATCAAACAATGTTACAATCTTTTTGCCTTGATACTCAAAAGAATAACCTAAACAAGCAGTAGGATGGTAAATGTATATAGTCGAAATCTTTACATCATTTATTTTGAATGTTTCGGAATTTAATTCTCTAAATTCAAGATAAGAAGCTAAATCATCAATTTTCACTGGGAAGTAGATATAACCCATCTGACCACTTACCATATTTCTCAATTTACCAAGCATACTAGGCCCATGAATATTAATTTTGTACCTATAATCAAAAATAGGAGAGAAAAAAGGCAATCCTTGAATATGATCCCAGTGAGTATGAGTCAAAAATAGATTAACTTCAAAGTGCTTATTTCTTTTTTTTAAATCGTTTCCTAGAGATCTTATACCAGAACCTGCATCAATTATAAAAACATTATCTTCTACCCTTATCTCTATACATGATGTATTACCACCATATACAGCAGTATTTACACCAGGAACTGGTATTGACCCCCTAACACCCCAAAATTTTATAACCATCTATAATTACTTCTCCTCTTTCTTAGGAGTAGTTAACAATTTAATTACTCTTTCTATCTCATCATTAACCCACTTTTCAAATCTTTTCTCTTTTAAAACTTCCGAAAGTACTTTTACAGCATCAACTCTACCTAAGTTTTCAAAAGCTTTAACAATCTCAAAAGCAATATAATTATTATCAGTAGATTTTAAAGTCCTTTCTAGAAAAATATACGCTTTTTCTGAATCCTTACCTAGCTTTCCTACAGCCCTTATAATCTGAACTCTATAAGGTACAGACTTAAATCTATCGTAGTTATCTATCAAAGGATCTAAAGCTCTCTTATCACCTAATTCACCTAAACTCCATATAGAAGCAAGTATAACTTCATCAAATCCCTTTTCTATTGAAGGACCTGAAAAAAGGAATATGGATATTAATCTATCAAAAGCCTTTTTAGACTTTATCTGTCCCAACCTATAGACTGCCTTTTCAGCGATTTTATAATTATCAGAGTATGTTAGATCAATAAGTAAATCAGTATCTTCAGTACCTAGAGAAAAAATAACATCTGTTTCATCTTTTTTAAGCTGTTGAGCATATACACTACTCATCAGGCCAAACAAAAAAGCACTAAAAAAAATTACTACATAAATAATTAAAGCAAACTTTCTCATGCTACCTCCTGAGTAAAACTAATTTCTCCTATTAAACAAATTTCCAACCCAATCCATAGTTGTCTGCATTCCTTGGGTTATAAACAGAGCAACAACAAAATATGATTGGATTAAGAAAACACTCCAAAAAGCCCTAGACCTCTCAACAGGCTCACCTTGAACAGAAACTGCAAATAATACTACAAACACTAACCATATAAAAAGCAGAGAAAAGCCAAAGTTTATATCCTTCTTAAAGAGACCTATAATTCCTGGAATCAATAATAAATACAAAAGCAAATGAAATTGCTGGAGATTTATCTTTACAAGATCCCAAAGTTGTATCAGATTATAATAAAGAGGAGTACCACTTAATCCTCCATACTGCTTCCTTAAAATATGAGTCCATAGAACATCTAAGCTTCTTATCTCACCCCAAGTGAATATTCTAACTTCGGCATCAGGTAAACTATATATAGCGACACTCCTAATCCAAAGATACCCATAGAACACAATGATTGGAACCATGAAAAGCAACATTCCCCAGAAGAAAGACAGCAAAAGACCCTTAACCCATTTATCTTCTACTTTATTAGGTGAAAATAAATAACCTGCAAGTCCAGCAAAAGCTATAGGTATAAAAGGTGCTAAAGTTATTATATAGGCATTAGTTGGAGTAATAGGACCTCTCCATCTCCAACCATAGTAGTAAAACAAAATTACAGCAATTAACAAAGATATAACCAAACCACCAATTAATAGGTACTTTGTAGTTAAAAGCTCATCCCAAGAAAACTTAACCTTTCCCCACAAAGCAGAGAAAATCACAACTACTACAAGGACACTTATAGGTACTATATATCCTCCAGATAGATGATGATCTGTTAAACTTAAGCCCATTACAAAAAACAACAACATTAAATATCTACTACCTAAATAAGGCTCTTTAGTGTGATAATAGTTAAAAACTACATCTTCATACCACAACATAAAAACTATCAACGTAATACCATTTAGAAAACTATTTAATGAATAAACTTCACCTATAATTGATTGATTCCAAAGTAAGTTAGAAAAACCCAACATCAAAGAACCTAAAATAGCAGGAATGTATATCCTAAGGTCAAGACTTTCAGTATCCCTTACAACATCAGGTTTTCTAGTAATACCTAATATCTTCAAAGCAAGAAAAAAGAAAACAAAAGTAGTGGCAGCACCTGCAAAAGCTGACATTAAGTTTACCCTATACGCTATATTACCGAAAGGAAAGTAAGTAAAAAACTTACCAAGTATTGCAAAGAGAGGATAACCCGAAGGATGAGGTGCACCAAAAGAATATGTTGTAGTAGCCAACTCTCCATGATCACCAGCAGCAACAGAAGGAGTTAAATTCAAAATATAGTTAATAAAAACTATAACAAAAACACCTAATCCTATAAAAAAGTCCCTTAGTCTATAAGAATAAGATTGATAATTTTCATACATTTCAACAGAAATCAAAGGATTCGAAATATTAGCCATTTTATCCCCCTTACTTTCAATAAATTATAAAATTTACTAACTACTCTATCAAATTTAATAAAAATGCTTTTTAATCTAAAACATCATCTATGAAAGCACTTCCAACGACAACTTCTCCATCGTAAAAAACTGCAAGCTGTCCTGGAGTTATTCCAAATTGTTCTTTATAAAAGCTAACTTTAACTTTATCTTTGTCAATAATCTTAACATTAGCCAAATCACCAGAGTTTCTATATCTAATCTTAACTACAAAATCCCCATCCTGAGGTGGTTTATACCATATCCAATTTAGAGATTTACCTACAAAAGTTTTAGAATAAGGATTATCAGAAACAATAATCTTATTATTATTAACATCTTTATACTTTACATAAACTTTCCTACCCATCTGAACATTAAGCCCTCTCCTCTGACCTATAGTATAAAAGTGAACCCCCTCATGCTTACCAACAATATTACCACTTTCATCCACTATAATACCCTCTTTTCTATTAATCCCATTAGCTAACAAAAAAGCATTTATATCATTTCCTGGTATAAAACAAAGATCTTGACTCTCTCTTACATTAGGTTTCAAAGGTAAATTACTATCTCTTGCTATACTTTTAACCTCTTCTTTAGTCAAAGAGTCCAAAGGAAAAACAATTCTAGAGAGCTGAAATTTATTCAACCTTGAGAGAAAGTAAGATTGATCTTTGATTTTATCTAAAGCTTCCATAAGCAAAAATGTATCACCTAATTTTGAAATTCTAGCATAATGACCAGTAGCAACAAGATCAGCACCCTTTGACAAAGCATACTCAAGCATATAACCAAACTTAAAGTAAAAATTACAATTAACACAAGGATTTGGCGTCCTACCTTTCATATATTCCTTTATAAACGGATTTATTATCTTTAATCTAAAAAGATCTTGTACATTAGCAATTTCATGCTCAATTCCTAAATACTTACAAACATATTCAGCATACTTAACTTCATCAAGAGAACAGCACTTCCTTTCTCCTTCAACCCCCGAAAGTATTAAAGTAATACCTTTAACATTAAAACCCTTCTCCTTTAAAAGTAAAGCAGCTACACTACTATCAATGCCTCCACTCATTCCTACATAAACGGTCATAGATTAATAAATATAAAAAATTTCTAGATAGAAATAAAGATAGCTTAGAGAAAATTTTTAATTCAAAACAATAACTTGTCTTAAAAAAGAAAAATTGTTGATAATCAGATAAATGGAAAAACTTTTATTAAATATACTATCAGTATTACTAATAAACTTTAGAATCTTTGGAATAGAAATAGAAAAACTTCCTTGGAAAACAACATATGATTTAATAATAAATGAGTATGTTATAAATTTCAACAACGCATCTACGGTCGAAAAAACAGGAATACTGATATCCTACCTAAACCTTCAAAACGACAACAATCTTTACTCTATAGGAGTAGCTAGAAAATTCAATAACATTATAATCTCTTCAGGTATATCATACCTAAACATAGAAGGCTTCTTCTCAGATATTCAAAATCAAACCACATCACTAGGTGAAATTATGTTTAGAACCCAAGGTAAAGTTAAAATAGAAAAAGAGCTTTCCTTAGGTATAGGAATAAATACAATTTATTCAATGTTTAACTTTTTTGAAGCACTTCAACTACTTTTGGATGTATCAATCAAAATTATAACTTCAATTCCTTCACTATACAATGGCAACAATTTAACAATAACTTCCTCCCTCTACAACTTAGGTATGTCACTTAATAACGCATCTTTAACAACTCCTAAGTTTTCAGCTACCATCGAATACAAAGCTATACCACTTAACAAAGCCATTCTTTCTACTTTTTCAGATTTAATCCTTTCAGAAGAGATTAGAAACTTTGATTTAAGAATAGGTATAGCAATTGAATATGAAAAGTTTCTAAAAGCGCTTATATTCTACAATGTTGGATCAAGAGAAGGAGAAATCGGAATATTTAATAATTTCTCCTTTAAAATTGGAAAAGAAGAAATATCTTTGGGATACGCTTTAGTATTCAATCCTTATATAGGGAATATAATAAATATTTCAAGTTATTTAAATTTTTAATTTTCTCTTAAGTTCCTCTAGATATTTTTCAGCCGCCACTGCTGCTGTAGCACCATCCCCTGCTGCCGTAATTGCTTGCCTAACAAGTTTATCAATACAATCACCCACAGCAAAAACTCCTGGAATATTAGTACTCATATCGTAAAAATTAACTTTTATATAACCAGATTCATTTTTTTCAACTTCTTCAAAAAGTTGAGTATTAGGTACAAGACCAATGAATACAAAAACAGCATCTGTTTTTAGAATCTGCTCTTCATTGGTTAACACATTCTTTAGTCTAACAGCTTCTACTTTCTCTTCACCTAATATTTCTTCAACAACAGAATTCCATATGAATCTCATTTTAGGGTTAGAAAAAGCTCTCTCTTGTAAGATCTTTTCAGCTCTTAGTTCATTTCTCCTATGAATAACTGTAACTGTTTTAGCAAACCTTGTTAAAAACAAGCCTTCATCAATTGCAGTATTACCACCACCAACTACAACTATATCTTTATCCTTAAAGAAAGCTCCATCACATGTAGCACAAAAAGAGACTCCTCTACCTAAAAATTTTTCTTCACCTGGAACTCCAAGATTTTTATAACTAGCACCAGTTGCAATTATAACAGCATAAGATTTTAAAGTTTTGCCATTAGAAATCTTTACTTCCTTTACATCGCCTTTCAAAGAAACAGAAACAACCTCATCTAACAATACCTTTAAACCATGAGATTTGGCTTGTTCTTCTAACCTTACACCAAGATCATACCCACTTATCTCCGGAATACCAGGGTAATTCTCAACAAGAGCAGTAGTAGCAATTTGTCCCCCAGGGCCTAACTTCTCTATAAGGATAGTATTCAATTTAGCTCTAGCTGCATAAATACCAGCAGAAAAACCAGCAACACCTCCACCAATTATTATGAGATCAAACATCTTATCATCACTACCATCAGTAAAAGGTGTTTTTGGAATAAACCCTTTAAGCTTGATATCCATATAAACCTCCCATATACTCCCATAAGTATATTGAACAATTATAAATTTAAGCAAAAAATATACAAAAAACAAAAAAATTGACTTTTGTTTATTATTAAAAAATAATATTGTCATAGGAGGGGAACTTGATGCAAGATATATTGGAGTTTTTTAAAAATCTCTTTTCAAAGTTTAATCAACTTTCTTTAACTTCAAAGATAGTTTTAATATCCTCAGTAATAGCAGTCATAGTTGCAATTGTAGTAGTAGTAAGTATTTCAAGACCTTCAACAAAGATTTTACTATATCCACAAGCATTATCGCCAGAAGATTTTGCAAGAATAACTAAAAAGCTATCAGAACTGAATATACCTTTTGAGACAAAGGATAACAAATTCATACTCGTTGATAACGATCAAATAAAGCAAAAAGCCAAAATGCAGCTTGCATGGGAAGGAATAATACCAAATAACATAAAAGGTTTTGAACTTTTCGATACTCAATCATTCACAACCACTGACTTTGAAAGGAATGTAAATCTCCATAGGGCAATAGTTGGTGAAATTGAGAGACACCTAAAGATGATTGATGACATCGAAGATGTAAAAATAGTATTACCTTTTCAAAAGGAAACTTTATTTAAAGAAAATGAAACTGAAAAAACAGCTTCTGTTATAATAACTCCTTCACCTTATTCAGACATAAGAGAAAATAAGAAAAAAATTAAAGCGATTGTAGAGCTTGTAGCAAAAGGAATAGATGGATTAAAACCAGAGAACATAGTAGTAGTTGATAATAACGGTAATGTACTAAGTGATTTATTATTAGGAGATGATATATCAGATGAGATAAGAGCAGCAAGAGAACAAATAAAGGTAAAAGAAAAAATAAAGAGAGAAATTATAAGTAGAATAGAAGAAACTCTTAAAAAAGCAATCAGTGAAGATAGGTTTATAGTTAGTGCCGAAGTTGACATGAGATGGGATAAAAAAGAAATACAACAAGATAAAATCATACCAACTGTTGTAAAACAAGATAATCCTCTTACACCTTATGACGAAAGTCAAGTTGAAATAAATGTACCCATAAGCAAAAAGACAACCAAAGAAGACTTTAAAGGTCCTGCTTATATACCTGAGGGACCACCAGGAGTTGAAGCAAATGTACCACCTGGAATAAAAGAAAAGATAGATAAATTTACAACCTATACAAAAAACGAGGAAATCGTAAATTATGAAGTTAGCAAAGAAAAAGTTCAACAGAAAAATCAACCTTATGACATAAATAGAGTTTCAGTAGCAGTAGCGGTAGATGGAGTTTGGGAAGTTGAAACAAAAAACGGAGAACCTATCCTAGACGAAAACGGTAAAGTAAAAAGGAAATTTACTCCACCATCTGAAGAAGAATTAAGAAACATAGAAGATTGGATAAAAAAAGCTGTAGGATACAACCCCTATAGAGGAGATAGTGTATCTGTAACTTTTATAAAGTTTGATAGAACAAAGCAATTCCAGAAAGAAGATGAAGAGCTTCTTAGAAGATACCAGATAAGGAGAATTTTAGTTGCAACAATACTAGTACTAATAGTTTTATTCTTAATGATGCTACTATATAGAGCAATAATGAGAGAAGTAGCAAGAAGAAGAAGAATCAGGGAAGAAGAACTTGCAAGGCAGCAACAGCTTATGCGAGAAGCAGCACTTAGGGCAGCTGAACAAGAAGGCGCTGTTGTTGAATTATCAGTCGAGGAAAAAGCTAGGATGGAATTACTAGAAAGTATAATAAGTATAGCAAGAGAAAAACCAGATGTAGTTGCAAGAGTTATAAGAACTTGGATTTCAGAAGAGTAATACCTCCTATACCTTGTTTTTTAAGCTTATTAACAAAAAAACCTATAGGAATATCATACTGTGGATCAACAAAACTAGGTAAAACTTCAAACAAAGGAAACAATACAAAACTTCTTTTTAGCCTTTCTTTATGAGGTATAATTAATTCATTAGATTTAATTACAATCTTTTTATAATAAATTATATCAATATCAATTTCTCTAGGTCCCCATCTAAACCTTTCAATTCTACCTACTCTCCTTTCAGTATTTTTTACTAACTTAAGTAAGTCAAAAGGAAGTTTATTAGAATTTCCTACAATAACCAAATTCAAAAATTTACCTTGATCAACATAACCGATAGGATCAGTTTCATATAAGCTTGAAATATAAAAGATATCAAAAAATTCTCTTAAATAGGAGATAGTCAGTTTTATATATTCTATCCTAGGTTCTATATTTGATCCTAGTGAAAGGATAATCATAGTTCTAAAACCATACCATCATATCCGAGGAATATATTACTACCCCTCAAAAGATCAGAAACCTCATCGTAATCTATTTCATGCCCCATATGTGTAATATAGGTAAGATCCGGTTTAAGATAATTAACTAAATTCTTAACTTCGGAAAGAGTAAAATGAGTTGTATGAGGTAAAAACCTTAAAGCACTTATAATTAAAACCTTAGTTCCTTTGAGGAAATCTAACGTTTTCTTAGGTATAAAACTAACATCTGTTATATAAGATAGATTACCTACCTTATATCCACTTACCTTTATCTTACCATGGTAATAAGGGAAAGAAAAAATTTTAATACCACTTATACTTATCTCATCAAAATCATTTATCATTTTAAGTTCAACCATCGGTTTCCCACCACCTAGTTGAACAGGATTCTTAAAAACATAATCAAACCTATTTTTAATTTCATAATATGCCGAATCATTAGCAAACAAAGGTATAGTTTTCCAACCCATAGCTAAGTTAATCTGCCTTATATCATCAAGACCATTTATATGATCAGCATGAGCGTGAGTTATGAGGACAGCATCAAGGTAAGTTATATCATTATTCAAAGCTTGTTGCCTAAAATCAGGGGTAACATCTACTAAAACCTTAACACCTCTATATTCAAAGTATATGGAACTCCTTAATCTTTTGTTTCTAGGATTATCAGATCTACAAACTCTGCAATTACAACCAATAAGAGGTACTCCAGTAGAAGTACCAGTCCCCAAGAAAATCACTTTCATACATTTTCCCTTTCTATTTTTTACCTTTTCTTTTCATCCAGTTATACAAACTCCTTCTAGAAATACCTAATATTTTAGCAGCTTTATTTACGTTATTATCAACTTTGTTAAGTACAAATTCTATGTATACATCTTTTAGTTCATCCAAAGAATAATCCCTCGGAAAGGATAATTCAAACTTTTCGTTTTCAAAAACTACATCATCCACCACAGCACCATCTGGTAACATAACCAAATACCTCAAAACAATATTCTGAAGTTCTCTTACATTACCATAGAAAGGATAATCCATCATCTTTTCAATTGCTTTATCAGAAAACTTTATTTTCTTGCCATGAATATAAGAATACTTTTCAGTGAAGTATTCTAAAAGCAAAGGAATATCGTCTTTTCTCTCTCTAAGTGGAGGAATATATATGGGTAAAACATTTATCCTAAAAAACAAATCCTCTCTAAATTTACCTTCACTTACTAATTTCTTAAGATCAACATTGGTAGCACTAATAAACCTAACATCAACATTTATTATTTCATTTGAACCAATTCTAGAAAAAGATTTTTCCTGAATAACCCTCAAAAGCTTAGCTTGAACATTAATAGGAATATTACCTACCTCATCTAAAAAGATGGTACCCTTATTTGCATACTCAATTTTACCTATCTTCCTTGAAAAAGCACCAGTAAAAGCACCTTTTTCATAACCAAACAATTCACTTTCAATAAGAGATTCAGGTATAGAACTACAATCAACTGTTACAAAATTATTTAAACCTCTTGAACTTTTGTAATGTATTAACTTAGCTACAATTTCTTTACCAACACCACTTTCACCATAGACTAAAACATTAACATCATTCTTTGAAGCAACTTCAACTTTCTCAAGAACCTCAATAGCCGCTTTACTTTTGCCTACAAACTGAACAAAACCCAAATTAGACCTTTTTAAATTCTCTATCTCTCTATACCGATTCACAAGGTTATAAACTTGAGAAAGCGTTATCTCGACGCGATTAATATTTATAGGTTTAACGATGTAATCATAAGCTCCTTTTTTAATAGCACTAACAACCACTTCAATATCATCTATTGCTGTAAGAACAACAACATAAGGAGGATCATCTTTAGAAATTTTTTTAGAAGATATATAGTCAAGTACTTCGAATCCCCCTACATTTGGCATTCTTAGATCCAAAAAAACTAAATCGTAGTTTTTATTTTGCAATTTATTTATAGCCTTTACACCATCTTCCGCAGTATCAACATCATACCTATCTTTAAGAAACTCTTCAAAAAACAACCTTACTCCTCTTTCATCATCAACAACCAATATACTCAACATAAAATAACAAACAATATTTTAATAAACAACTAAATTTAGTTTCTTAAGCCTATCTACAGCTTCCTTTATTCTATAATCTGGAGAAGTTAAAGAAATCCTAAAATAACCTTCTCCATTCTCACCAAAACCATTACCCGGAGTAACAACTATACCAGCTTCTTTCAACAATAACATTGATATTTCCTTAGAAGAAAATCCTTTTGGATTTTTAACCCATAGATAAAATGTTGCTTTTGAAGAATAAATCTCAAAGCCAACTTCTTTTAGCATCCCTTTCATTAATTCTTTTCTTCTTGAGATTATTTTTCTATTTTCTTCAGCATACTTTTCCATATCCTGCTGCAAAGCCCTTATACCAGCATACTGAATAGCATTAAAAACACCAGAATCAACATTAGACTTTACACCAAGCAATCCTTTAACTATATCTTTATTACCAACCGCAAAACCTATTCTCCAACCAGTCATGTTAAAAGTTTTTGATAATGAATGAAATTCTATAGCAATATCTTTAGCACCAGGTACATTAAATATACTTATTGGTTTTTCATCACCTTGGTATATTTCAGAATAAGCAAGATCTGAACAGAGTATTATCTCATTTCTTTTAGCAAACCAAACAGCCTCTTCAAGCTTTTCGTATGTAGCGGTAGCTGAGGTTGGGTTGTTAGGATAATTTATAAACATTAGCTTAGCTTTTGATAAAACCTCATGAGGAATGGTTTTAAAATCTGGGAAAAAGTTATTATCCTCTTTAAGAGGTACCTTGTAAGGAGTTGCTCCAGCAAGAATAGTTGCTGAATTATAAACAGGATAACCAGGATCTGGGACTATTGAGTAATCTCCAGGTTCAAGGAAAGCCCAGTGTATATGTGCTATCCCTTCCTTTGAACCTATCAATGCAATAACCTCATCTTTAGGATCAAATTCCACTCCAAACCTTCTCAAAACCCACTCAGAAGCAGCTTTTCTAAACTCAATCATCCCAGAATAAGAAGGGTATTTATGATTTTTAGGATCCCTAGCAGCTTCATAAAGTGCTTCAATTATAGGAGAAGGAGTCGGAAGATCAGGATCACCTATACTTAAATCAATTATATCTACACCTTTACTGGCAACATCATTCTTAAGTTCATCTATCTCAGCAAATAGATACTTAGGTAATTTCGATAAGTTAGAAGAAAACTTCTTACTTATATCCATATTCCACCACCTATCAATTTTATAAAACTTCTCCAATTAAATCTTTTCTATGCTATCTTCAAAAATTTTGATAGACAACTTGCTTAACCTAGAAACAATATCTTTATTATTTTTAAACCTTTGTAATGCACTTTTATAAAGTGCTTCAGCATTCTTCTTAAGCCCCATTTCTTCGTAAATATCGCCCAATAGTAACACAATTCTAACATCATCAGGATGTTGTTTCATCAAAGAATTAGTGATATCAATAGCTTGTTGATATTCTTTTCTTTTCATCTTTATTTTGGCAAGACCTATCAGAGCATACTTACTATACCCTACTTCAAGCGCTTTATTAAAAGCAACCTCCGCCTCACTATCTTTATTCAACCTTAGCAAGGTATCTCCAAGCCTTGTAAGTATTTTGGGATTATCAGGATACTTTTCAGCAAGCCTAATCCAATACTTCAAAGAATCTTTAAACTGACCCATACCCCTAAGTGCATCAGCAATACCATAAAGAGCATAAAAGTTGTCATAATCAACACCTAGAGCCCTCTGATAATAAGCAACAGCTTTTGAAAACTTCTTCTTTCTCCTATAAATATTGCCAAGCATAGTAAGAACATTAAGAGTATTAGGTCTTATATCAATAAGCTTCTCCCAGTAATACAAAGCCTTATCGTAATCCTCAAGTTTATAAAACATATCACCTATACCCATCAGAGCGAATTTGTTTTTACCATTAATTTCAATAGCTTTAATATAGTATTCCTCTGCTTTTTCAAAATTCTTAAGCTTCCTATAAGCATCTCCCATCCTCGTAATTACAAGAGAATCCTTAGGCTCAAGCTCAATGTACTTCTCCCACCACTTGAGAGCTTCATCCCATCTCTTGAGGCCTCTCCAAGCATCAGCAAGACCTAAAATAGCTTTTCTGTGATTAGGATCAATCTTAAGTAATTTCTCAAAAACCTCAATTGCCTCGTCAAAAAGTAAGCTTTTTCTATAAGCAGTTCCCAAAAGGTAAAGAAGTTCCGTATCCTCGGGATACAACTTAATAGCTTCCTCCAAAAGAGAAATTGCATTAGTATAATGCTTCTGGCTAATCAATTCAGAAGCATTTTTAATTAAATCCTCAACTTTCTCATTCTTTAGTGTCATAAATTTACCTCCTAAAATAAAAACAATAAAAATAATTACTTATACTAAAATTATAAAAAATTCATGTTTAAAATCAAAAGTTTTTGGAAGTTTCTCTAACCCCAACCCCCAACAAAAACCAAAATAACAAACCTAACGAAAAAACATACAAAGTATTATCAATAAAACCATGTAATAGAAATAAACCAGCAAAAACAATAATAGAAAAAACAAAAACATCTTTAAACTCTAGAAAATTTCTTATTAACCTTACCAATAATACAACAATAAGAGATATAAAAGATAAAAAACCAATAATACCTGTCTCAACCAAAATACTAAGATAGATACTATGAATATAATTCCCATAGTAATAAGGTACATACTCTTTAAAATTGACAAGACCTAAACCTGTAAGAAAATTTCTCGATAGTAAATTTAAAGCAATTTTATACGAATCCAATCTATTAAAAAAACTACTATAATCCTCTCCTTCAACAATAGCATGAAACCTTGAAATTAAAGAGTTTTGAAAGATAACAGAGAAAACAAAAAATACCAAAAACGAAGACAAAACAAATATCAATTCTTCTTTCGCATTTAAGAAGACAAACATCAAAGAAAAAGATAAAAAAATAAGTAAAATACTAGTCCTAGTATTAGAAGTAAAAACAACAGAAATAGATAAGAAAATTATCAAAAGTAAAAAAGTCCACTTTCTCCCTCTAAAAAAATAGAATAAAACGACAAATGACATCAAATAAGCAACTACTGAAGAAAATATAACTGGATTAGGAGTAATTGAAGGACTTCTAATGATATTCTCACCTAAGGAAAAACTTTTAGAGGATGGAATCTCAAGTAAGCTAATATTATCAATCTTTAACTTTACTGATAAATCAGGAAATAAATAAAAGAATATTCCAAACAAACTTAAAATAAAAAAAGAAATCAAAGAAGCATTAACAATGATCCATTTATCAAAATTAATACCTCTACCAACTAAAAATGAAATGTAGTATATAACCAATAGTAAGACACCACCAAATGCAATAATTCTATTTTTGGCAAAAATGGCTGAAATTGACGAAGCAACAATGAATATCCAAAATATATAATCTTCTATAGAAATCTTAGAAAGAATATTTCTAAAATATAAAATAAATAAACCTAACAAGAAAAGTACTGGAACAAAAACCAACTGAGAAAAAGATAAACAAAGAAAGGAAATAAAAAACAGGTAAATAAAAGCTCTATTTTCTATATACATAGGGGTAATTTTAAAAAACTCTATATGTAGAAATCTAACTATATCATAATAGGTTTGAGGACTTTAGTTACAAATAATTTTTCTAAAAACTCTAATCATCTTGTAAATTTGACAGAAGTAGCTAATATGAAGATGTAATTTCCCCAGAAAGTTGAAATAAACTTATATTTTTGATTATATTTTTAAATGCTTTGGAGAGGAAAATGATAGAAGTCTTGAAAGAAGGATTAAAAAAGTCAAGTGGTCAGTTTTGTGATATAAGATTCGAGGAAACAGAAGGAACACAAATAACTATTTCTGAAACAGGAATAGAAGAGGTTTCTATAAAAGGAACTTCAGGAGGAGCGATTAGAATAATAAAAAACAACGGAATGGCATTTTCTTCATTTAATAACATAGATAAAATATCTGAAATTATAAAATCTACAGAGAATTCCGCAAAAATAATCAGTACAAAATCCAAAGTTGAATTATCTTCCTACAGACCAATAAGAGATAAGATCTCAACAAAGTTTGAAGTAAACCCTTCTGATGTAAGTTTAGAAGAAAAAATAAATCTCCTAAATGAATATGCTAGCATTTTAAAAAGCCATGAAATGATAAAAAGCATAAGAATACGATACGCAGACTTTAGAAAGAAAAAATATTATGTAAATTCTGAAGGAAGCGAAATAGAAATGGAATTTACCTATACTGGTATCTCGATGACAGCTTTTGCAGTGGATGGAAGAAATATTCAAAGAAGTTCTGAATCTATAGCCAAGTATGCGGGATTTGAGACTGTAAAAGATTTACATAATTTAGCTGAAGAAGTAGCTAAAAGGAGTATAAATTTACTGTCGGCAGAGCAAGTTCAAGGGGGAATATATAATGTTATAATTGACCCAAGACTAACTGGAGTTTTCGCACATGAGGCATTCGGACATCTATCAGAAGCAGACCATGTATATTCCAATAGCAAACTATGGGAAGTTATGAAGATAGGTAAAAAATTCGGACCTGATTTTCTAAACATAGTTGATCACGGAGGTATAGAGGAAACAGTAGGTTACACTCCTTATGATGATGAAGGAATACCTGCCAATAAAACTTATTTAATAAAAAACGGTATTCTCAACGCAAGATTACACTCTAGGCTTACTTCCAAGATAATGAACGAACCTCTAACAGGAAATGCTAGAGCATTATCATTTGAATACCCACCCATAGTTAGAATGACAAACACTTTCATCGACAATGGAGAGACACCAGTTGAAGAATTATTTGAGAAATTAGGAGATGGCATTTATGCTATTGATTTCTTAGGAGGACAAACAAACTTAGAAATGTTTACGTTCTCAGCAGCATACGGATATAAAATTGAAAACGGTAAAATAACAAAATTACTAAGAGATATAACATTAACAGGAAATGTTTTTGAAACTTTAAATAACGTTGTAGCAATAGGTAACGATCTGAAGCTTCATAGTACAATGGGAGGATGCGGTAAAGGTGGACAATCTCCACTACCAGTAGGAGATGGAGGACCTCACATACTAGTAAAAAATGTACTAATAGGGGGTAAAATATAATATGGCAGATGAGATAACCAAGATTGCGAAAGAAGAGAACATTCAGATAAAAAGAGTAAACACAATAATAGGGTTAAACACCATATTTAGAGGTAATTTTGTTGTAGAAGGACCATTAAGAATTGATGGTAGTTATGAAGGTTATATAAAATCACTTGACTTAGTAATAGTAGGTTCTAACGGTAAAGTTAAAGGTAACATTTTTGGAGAAATAGTAATAATTGGTGGACAAGTCAAAGGGAATGTATTTGCAATTAAGGAAATAATACTATTACCTACTGCAAAAATGTTAGGCGATTTAAATTCTCAAAAAATACTAATTGACGAAGGAGCTAAGTTTAAAGGTAAGTTTAACAGAATGGAAGAAACAAGATTACTAGAAATTTTTAACAGTGAAGTAAAACCTTATATCGAAGAAGAAAAACAAAAGTGGAATTGGTAATTAGTTTTTCCAAGTACCAGTTTCTATAACTTTAGTGGTAACAACAAGAGAAAGTATTATCCAAAATATAAAGAAAGAAACATCTTTTGTATCAATTACACCAGTAAGAAAACTTGAAAAATGATTCAAAAATGAGAGTTCCGAAAGGATACTAGAGATGAAATCATTATTTACAACTCCGCTTAGCACATCAACAAACCACAAAATAAATATAAGAGCAAATCCTATAATTCCAGCTACCATTTGGTTTTGCGAAAGTGCAGAAGAAAAAAGCCCAATTGATAAAAACGCACTCATGGCTAAAATAAAGCCCAAATACCCTGAAACAATAGTACCATAATCTGGCTTACCATATATTGACATTATAACAACATACCCAAGCGTAAGGAATAAACCACTCATAAATATTGTCAAGCTAGCTAGGTACTTTGCAATAACTACATGGTACAAACGCAAAGGAGAAGTCCTTAGGAGTTCATAAGTTCCTGTCTTCTTTTCTTCAGAAAGCAATCTCATAGTAAGGAGAGGAGATATAAGCATTCCAGCTATTATCATGTTATTAAAAACTCTACTCATATCAGATATTCTAACATAGGATACATAGAAATGAAATAAATAACCCGAAATAACTAAAAATGCAAACATCGTAATGTAAGCAACTGGTGTTGTAAAATATACAATTATTTCTTTTTTATATACATTCCATATACTTCTCATAGTCTTACCCAATTTCTATTATCATAATAACATCTCCAGATTTGACAACTTCTGCATTATTCTTAAGTATCTTTACAACTTTACCAGATACTGGAGATTTTATCTCATTCATAACCTTCATAGCTTCAACTATACATAAGGTCTGACCTGAGTTTATATGCTCACCTTCTTTAACAAAAGGTTCGGCATTCGGAGAAGGAGATCTATATAAAGTACCGTTTATAGGAGATTTAACTTTATGATACTTCGTCTCATCTGAAAATTCATCTGCCACACTCTGCTTTTTAGGAGAAGAAACAACTTGAGTAGGTTGAGAAAGCTTAACTTGAGGCTGTTGAACACCTTGTACCACTCCTCCAGAAACAGTACTTAAAACAACACCTGAACTTAGAACATTGGAAACCCCTTTAGATAACTTTATATAAAAATCATCACTTTCTATAAGAAGTTCTTGAAGGTTATTTTCTTTAAATATTTGAGCTAACTTCTCTAATTCATCAATCGGAAAGGATAATTTCTTTTCCATCAAAGCCCCCAAAAACTAAAACCAAGTATAACCATTCGTAAAACTATTTTTCAACTTACACAAAGATTGTTTGAAAATTTTATATTACCTATTCTAAACAATTAAAGTAAGAATACTAAAAACAACTTCTAACCTTATATTAGTGATTGAAGCTTTATCTTTTATTAATTC
>JBMFQU010000019.1:0-23609 GCA_049968435.1 Brevinematia bacterium
AACTAAAGGGTGGCACATGAGAGGAGAGCGTAGCCCTCCTACATGGAACTAAAGGGTGGGTAGGCGGGAAGCAGAAAGAGGTTTCTTAAAAATCCTAACTTCTATTAGGGTAAAGTATTTACTTTTTTACTTATAAGAGATTGACTATTAAGAAAAATCTTTCTCCCCTTGCTTATTGGGAGCAGGGAAGGGGTGAAACTAAAAAGTTTGTTAAAAACAATTCTTATTTCTCTAAGAACTTTTCAACCTCCTCTAATAGGAGGTCTTAAAAGGAGGAGGATAAAGTCCTACTACTGAACCATAGGGCAGGTGAGTGGGAAAGACATTAAAAGTATTTTTCAAACATCCTGCTATTAATTTGACTTTTGTTTATTAAATATTTATATTTTATTTCAAATTTTGGAGGTAGATAGAAAGATGGAAATTGAAGAGGTTCCTCCGCCTAGTTTTGGTGTTGTAAAGTATAAACTGTTTCCTGAAAAAGTTTTTACGAAACTAAAGCCAAAGATTGATAATTTGATTGCTTCTCTAAATCCTTCAACTCCTATTTTAGTTATCGATTCAGGTATTGTTAGAAAAAGGTATTATGAGCTTGTAAATAACTTTCCAGGCTTTAAAGTTTATTATGCGGTTAAGGCCAACGACAATGTTAAATTACTTGAAGTTTTGGCTAACTTTGGTGCAAATTTTGAGGTTGCTTCAGTTGATGAAGTTGTCAAGTTGGTTGAACTAGGTGTCAGTGGTAATAGAATGATTTCAAGTAATCCTATAAAGCCTATTAACTTTATTGAGGTTTGTAGGCATTATGGAATAAATTATCTTTGTGTTGATTCAAAGGAAGAGATTGACAAGATAAAATACGCTTTCCCTAATGCAAATATTTATCTTAGATTGGAGATAGATAATCCTGAAAGTTCTTGGCCTCTCAGTGGTAAGTTTGGTTTAAACATAGGGGAAGTAGAAGATATAATAGCTTATTCTAAAAGGAAAAAAGTGAACTTAGTTGGTGTTACTTTTCATGCTGGATCTCAAAATAATTCTGTTAGAAGTATTGAGTATGCTCTTGAGGTTATAAAAGAAGTTTTCAAGATAGGTAAAAAATATAAGTTCAGTATGCATCTACTTAATATTGGTGGTGGCTTCCCTATTGACTATACTGAGAAATCTAGAAGTATAAGTAATTTTAGGGATAGTATTTTTTCAAAGTTAGCTGAATTTGTTGATTCAAAGAAATTAATTCTGCAAATGGAGCCAGGTAGAAGGATAGTAGGTGAGGCAGGAATTATGGTCTCTAGAGTTATTGGTAAAGCTTTTAGAAATGGTGAAAATTGGATTTACCTCGATGTAGGTGTTTTTAACGGTCTTATGGAAGTTATTGGGGGTATAAATTATCTGTTTAAAACTAATTCTCGTAGAAAAACTAAATTATTTAATATAGGAGGGCCTTCTTGTGATAGTATGGATGTAATAGCTAAAAATGTAGAGCTTCCCGAACCTGATATTGGAGATTATGTTTATATTCTTTCAGCAGGTGCTTATACCACAGTTTACGCAGCAAAGTTTAATGGATATAGTATACCAGAAGTTATTGTGCTATAAATATTTTACTATAACAAAGCTAGAAACTCTTTAGGTGAAAATTTCTTTTGGTAAAGTTTTTGCTAAGATCAGTCTTAAAGATTTTTAATTAAAAACTTTTTTAATTATTTTCCTTTAGTTTTGTTCTATACATAAAAGCTGTGTTAAAACATCTAAAAGAGAATGTCTATTAGATTAAGTCATTCTTTTACATTGGTTTTGAAGAAATGATGCTTTTATTTTCTTTTTAAAAAATTAAGGAGGGCTTTGCCCTCCTTGAAGATTTGTATCTAGCTAAAGTTATTTTATCTAACGATGTTTGTGAATTGTATAGTTGAAGTGTAGCTTTGTCCTCCATTGTTGTCCCAAGTTCCGCTTCCATTGTTGAATACAAATGTATATTGATTTGAAACAACAGTTATAACCTTGCTCCACCATCCACCTCCTTCATTGCTCATAGCTACCCCTGGTACTGCTGTCCAACCACTACCATTGTTATAATGTATATTTACTGTAGTCCAATCAGGTCTATAGTACCATATTTTAACATTCACAGGTAAGGAAGATGAGGAATTAGTTGGGCCAATGCCTATTATTTTGTTTTGTACAAAAAATTCATTTCCCATATCAAGTTTTAGATTATAGTTTTTACTATCATTGTTATCCCATGTTCCACTATTGTTATTGAATACGAAAGAGTAACTATCTCCAACGATGTTTATCGTTTTTCTCCACCAGTTATTACCTATATTGCTCATTGGTTCTCCAGGTACTGGAGTCCATCCGTTTCCATTATTGTAGTGTATATTCACTGAAGACCATGTCGAGTAGTAATTTATTATTCTTGAAGTGCTTGAAATATTTGTTATTGTGAATGTTAATTGATTTGTAGTACTTACGTTGTTGGAAACATCAATTGCGAAAACTCTTAAAGTATGGCTACCGTAGGATAAGTTTGTTGTATAATTCCATGATGTTGTACCGTTTGCTAAGACAAAAGGTGATGAGTTTAGTGATATATATACGTTCTGTACTCCACTTTTGTTATCTTGTGATGTGCCGTAGATTGTTATGTTAGTTTGGTTAATGATAGTTTGGTTAGAGGATGGATATGTTATACTTACAGATGGAGGTAAAGTATCGTTCATATCGGGGGTACCTTCATTTGTTGTTAAGCCCCAATCGTACGTGATATCAACCGATTGGCCAGCCATTACGCTTAAATTAGCACCAGGATACCAATCAGCACCATTCCTTCTAGGTTTAAATTCTATTTTCTTTCCTGATGGAATACTTGTGCTAGTCCATACCCAGATATTTCTGCCATTCGGATCTACACCTTTAAATTCCATTCTTGTTGAGGGGTCATTCCCCCACCATGCCATATTGGGTACATGATTTTCAGGATCACTATAACTTGTTACAGGTGAATAACTACCGCAAACACCAACCCAATTATTGTTACCTACATAAGATCTAACTATTATTGTTGTTATAAGTGTTGAACCTACGTACTTTATAGAGTAAGATAAAGTTGCATCATTAAATTCTACTTCATAAGGTCCTCCAACTGGTGCATAGAATGTTATAGGATCTGTAGAAGTTTCGGTTGCTTGCCCACTGACTGGTAGAAATGTGCCTACCTCATCAGTGTCGCCGAATGTTTTTGTACCACTACCATTGGTGTAATTTGCAGTTATGTAAAGATTAACATTTCCGCTGCTTGCAATGTTTATTGTAGTTTTCCATAGATTACCTAAAGCATTGTTCATGCTTTGTGGGGTGCCATTAACACTTAATGAAACGTTTCCAGCGGGGGCAGGATAAGAGTATACCATTATAGCAAATCCATTAGCAGGAATTGTAACATTGTAACTACCACTACTCACATTAACATTATTGGTTGATAGAGAATTTATTCCTGTATACGTTAGGAGCTTATAACTACCATTAGGTAGCTGAATATTGTAATTTGCTGAATATGTACCTTTGTTTATAAATACATATGAAACTGATGTTACATACTCCCTCTTGAATATAGCTAGATCCCCTTGTAGTAATATATTAACTTGAGAACCTCTTCTTATGGAAATTTCACCTTCTCTTATTGCATTAAGTAGTTTAAGATGTTGGTAGATAGGATAATTGCTTGGATTTGCTAATACTCTGTTAATTCTATCTTGGCCTACGTATTTTCTATTCTTTGGTTCTCCAGCACCGTAGTCATTTATGTTATCACTTGTACCTTCAAACTCCGTTCCATAATATACTATAGGTATTCCTCTTGCTAAGAAATACCAATTAAGTGCATTCCTCCACATTCTAACCATAGAATCGTTGTCTGCATATCCACCTGGAAATCTTGGTTTGTCATGGTTATCTACAAATGTACCTAGGAAGGTAGGATCTATAGATCCACTATAGTCACTACTCATTATATTTGCCATTTGCTCAAAACCACTACCTCCTGCAAAAACACCTTTAGCTTGCCCTGGAAAATCCATACAAGAACCATGCAAATCCAAAACACTCAAAGCCTTACGAGAAGAATATGTTGTGTATGAAAGAGCTTCACTTCTTGTAGCTACCCAAGCTTCTCCAACCTGCCAGAACCAAGGTTTACCTTTTGATGCTGCATACTCCCACATTTTATCTGCAAAAATACCCCACCATTGCTTCCTCATATAAGCAACAGTATCTATTCTAAAGCCGTCAACTCCCATATCTATAAACTTCTTATATACATTAAAAATATGTTGCCTTGTCCTTGGATCACATTCATTGAAGTCAAGTAAATCTAATAACTTATAATCACCTCTGTAATTAAAAAATCCCGGCGAATTTTCCCATATATCTGAGACACCGTTTGTGTTATTGTAATACGGATCATTGGTTTGGTTATACTCCCATATTTGTCCATCGAATTTTATTTTTAATCTGTCATTATACCATCTTACACTTGGGTGAGCATCTCCACCATGTCCATGGTTTGGTACTACATCTAAGATGATTTTAATACCTTTTGAATGTGCTTGATTTATCAAATCTTGAAAAGTTGCTCCTGGTGATTCTAAATGAGGGTCAATTGAATCAAAGTCATATCCCCAATAACCATGAAAACCTGCAGCATCATAACTTTGTCCACTATTCACATATCTTCCTTCCGGTTGTTTGACAACGGGTGTTATCCAGATAGCATTAAATCCCATACTTTTTATATAATCAAGATTGTTTATAAGTCCTTTGAAATCACCACCGTTATAATATCTCAAAGCGGTTCCATCATCGTTATTAGGAGCCATATATTCATCACCATATATGTTATTATTTCCTGCATAACCATCTACGAATCTGTCGCTCATTACAAAGTAAACCCTCAAATCTCTTGGGTCATTATTAGGATCGTTACCAGGAAATGTTCCAGAAACATCTCCGCCACCTCCTCCTGATCCACCATCCTGATTACTTATCCTCACAAATGTTATTGATATATTGCTACTAATATTTCCTGCCTTATCAACTGCGTATGCTATTAATGTATTTGTACCTATTGGTATACTCATGTTTATAAACCAATTACTAGTACCTTCTGCTAGTGTAAAGTTACCGTTATTTAGCTTTACAAAAATTTTATCTACTCCATAATTATCGCTACTATGTCCTTGTACAGTTATATTTTCAGAAACTATATTTACATTGTTTAGAGGATAGACAAATGATAGTGTGGGAGGTGTATAGTCAATAAACACATTTATAGCGCTTACTGTACTCTCTTTACCTAAAGAATCTATTACTTTGACCTTTATTAAGTTTGTACCTTGAATTAGTATAGTTTTATTTACGGTCCAATTTTGTTGATTTCCTACTTCTTCAAAAGGTGAATTATTTATTGATATATAGGTATTTGAAATTGTTCCTGATGAAACTGTTGAGACTCCAGAAATTGTTATATTACTAGTGTTAAATACTGATCCGTTTGTTGGGGAAGTTATTACAACAGATGGAATATTAGCATCTATGATTATTCTAAGATTCTTTATTAAACTAATTCTACCTACTGCGTCTTTTGAGTAATACCTTATGTTATTCGTACCTAAAGGTAAAGAAACGTTAGTTATAAATATTCCTTCATAAGATAGTTCTATAAAATTTTCATTGTTTAGTGATATGTATATGTTTTTTACCTTTGTATCATCTTCTGCTCTGAATATTAATTGGAGATTAGATTGTACATATTGTAAATCGTTTAGATCTACTAAGTTTATATCAGGATTAATTCTATCTACTATAACTTTTATTGAATTTGTTAAACTATAATTACCAGAACTATCTTTTGCAAAAAACTTTATCTCATTTGTAGTTATATTGTTTTGAGGAATAACAATTGTTTTTACTATTGAAGAATAAACAATAGTTGGAGAGATAGTTATTTCTAAATTGGTTTCTATTTCTGTAGTCCCATCCGGAAGAATTACACCGATCTCTTTAATATCTTTGTTATCAGTACTTAGAAGTAGAACTGAAAAAATATCAGGTACTATTTGGTAGTTTGATATGTTTAGAATTTGTATGGTTGGTTTTTGTTTGTCTTCTTGATTTACAGAAATTGTTTCTCCGTTTTGTACAATATTTTCTAGAGTTGGAAGAGATTGACATCCTAAAATTCCAACCAACATAAGAGTTAATAAAAATAATATTAAACTAACTCTCTTCATATAATCCTCCTTTCTATAAAACTTAACGAATTTGATAAAATAAAGTGCCATATTTGTTTATCTATTGAAAATGTAAAAAGTTATCATTAATAATTATTCACAAAATAAAATTTTGGTGGTAATTATGGAGAACATATGTAGATTGAGGAAAATATTTTCGATTGTTTATAAGCTTGAGAGAAGTATAAAGAAGAGGTTTGGTATAACTGCTAATGAGATTATGGTATTGTGTCTTTTGAGGGCTATTAGTTTATCGGCAGGTGAGCTTTCTAAGGAGTTAGGTGTTTCTGAATCCAGGATGTCAAAAATTTTGGATAATCTTGAAAAGGATGGTTATATAGAGAGAAATATAGATAAGCTTGATAAGAGGAAGATGGTTTTTTCTATAACTGAAAAAGGCAATAAGAAGGTCAGAGAGTTTGTAGAATCTGATTTTGAAGTATCTGATATTGATATAGATAGTCTGTCTAATTTAATATGTTAGTATGGTTAAAATCAATTTTTCACTTAAAGAAGTTGTATATGATGATAGGGGTCTTATACCTGCGATAGTTCAAGAAGAATTGACAGGTGTAGTTTTGATGTTGGGGTACATGAATGAAGAAGCACTTAAGAAAACTATAGAGACTGGTACTACTTGGTTTTGGAGTAGATCTAGAAACAAGTTATGGAATAAAGGTGAAACTTCAGGTAATTTCCATAAGGTTATTTCTTTAACTTTAGATTGTGATAATGATGCTTTGTTAGTCAAGGTTATTCCTACTGGTCCAACTTGCCATACAGGTAATTATTCTTGTTTTTATAAAGGTGGTGTTTCGGAAGTGGGAGCCAATTCTAATATTCTAAATGAAATTTATAATGTTATAATAGAAAGGAAGGTAATGTTACCTGATGGATCTTATGTTGCAAAGAAGATGAAAGAGGGTATTGACAGGATTTTAAAGAAAGTAGGAGAAGAGGCAGGAGAATTTATTATAGCTGCGAAAAATCAAAATGAAAAAGAGATAATTTATGAACTTGGTGATTTAATTTTTCATTCTCTTCTAGTTTTGGGATATTTTGATATACCAATTGAGAAACTTTACGATGAACTTAAATCGAGAAGAAAGTAAATTTTCATTTTCTGTAGATTCTCATAAAATAAGAAATTTTAAAGATTTTAAGAGACTTTTGGAGGAAGGTACTGTTGTTTGCTTTTCTTTCGGTACGGTCAGGTTTTTAAAAAACGATAAAGCAACGCTTAGAGTTGCTATTTCAGTTAGTAAAAAGTTTAGTAAGAAATCTTCAGTAAGAAATCGTGTAAAGAGAAAGTTAATAGAATTTTTTAGGTTATCTCAACATAAACTAAGGGGAATAGATATTTGGGTTTATGTAAGGATTTGGAAGGATGAGAATGAAATTTTGAAAGAGATAGAAGAATTTACTAAAAACTTAATGTTATAAACTTTTATTTACTAATCTATATCCATTGAAAGAAACCTTTTAAATCGTTCAAAATATCTAAGTATTAAAGTTTATGTACGATGAAAAAGTTAAAGGCATAGAATCAACCGGTTTTAAAGTTAAAGATTGGTTAGTTAGCGATTTAGAGGTATTTGTTTATAATTTAAAAAGATTTGTTGATACATATAGTGATGTAGGTAATGTTTCGCAGCAGACTCTTCATTTTATAAGGATAAAAGGATGGAAAATAACATCAACTGTTAAGTTTCTTATAAGGCTTCATAATGTATCTACTTTAAAGAAGTTTTATACTTACACATTTCAGATAATTAGTTGTTTTGGTAAAATAAGGGATATGGATACAATGATAGGCTTGCTTAATAGTGAAAAATCTCCTAGATCTTTGGTTAAGGATTTTTCAAATAAAAGACATAAATATATGAAAGAAGCCTACAAAAAGGTCTCTAAGGTTTTAGATAAGTATGTAGAGGTTTCTAATCAGTTTCTTGAGGAAATTGAGAATGAAAAGTATATTTTAAGATTTAAGGACCTTTACAAGGTGTATAAAATGATAACGAATGAGTATTATTTTTCAAAATTATCTTTTTTGCTTGAACCAAGCTATGAACTTTTTAATAATGTTAGAGTTAAACTAAAGAATGTAAAGTATTTATTTTGGCTTTTAACTAGTTTTTTTGATGTTTCTGGTCTGGGTGATGAAAGTTTATTGAATTACCTTAAAGATACATTTATTGCAATTAATGATTTTCAGAGAAGTTTAAGTCATTTTAGAGATATAATTACTCTTGTAGGGATTCTTTCAAAGATTAGTCTTAGAGTTTCTAGAAAAAAGGATTTTGTTGATTCTTTCTTAAATTCTAGAAAGAATGTGTGGCAAGATGCTGTTTCAAGCTTTAGAGAAAGACAAATTAGAATAGATTATAGACTTAATAATGTTTTAAGAATGTTTAATAAAATGTACAATCAAAGTAGTGATCCTGATAGATATTTGAGGATTCAAAGTTATATAGAAGAGTTTGCATTAAAAAATGGTAGTAATTTAACAAATTCAAAGGTAATGTATGAGTTAGCTGTAAGAATTTATAGAGAGTTTGATAAGTTAAATTTTTTAGTTTATGATTCTTTTGAAGAATTTGTTATAAAGGGAGCTTGTATAATACATGATGTAGGTATGAGTTTTTCAGAGGAATCATACCATAAATTATCAATGGAGAAGTTTGTAGAGGCTGATATACGAGAAATAAAGACTAAGGAAAAATTGTTTATTGCTCTTGTTGCTAGGTATCATACTAGATCAATACCAAAGTATTCACATAAATGGTACACTAATCTTAAGGATCACGATAAGATGATAATAAATAGATTATCAGCTTTTGTAAGATTTAGTTTTAGTGTCTGTAAAATGCTCGATTTTAATGTCTCCTTGAGTAGTATTGAAAACACAAGAGATTCAATAGTTATCAATTTAAAGTCACCTAATAAAGAAAAATTTAATTTGGACGAAGCTGATAAATTGCTTTTAGAGAGAATGATAGGTATTCCTATTAATATTTCTATTTCTGAATGATTTTATTTAGGTTAGCCATCTCTACTGCTGTTATTGCTGCTTCTATTCCTTTGTTGCCCATTTTTACTCCCGCTCTATCTATAGCTTCATCAACTGTGTTAGCTGTTATTATTCCAAATACTACAGGTTTTAGGTGCTTTACTGATAGATCTAATATTGATTTAGTTACATGGGTTGCAATGTATTCAAAATGAGGAGTTTCCCCTTTTATTAAGGTACCTAGACAAATTATAGCATCGTAGTTTTTCGTGTTCAATAACTTTTCTACTATTATTGGTATTTCAAAGGATCCTGGTACCCAATATAGAGTAATATTTTCTTCTTCAACTTCAACTTGCCTAAGTAGATTGAGAGCTCCTTCAACTAATCTATCCGTTATGAGTTTATTAAACTTACTTGCTACTATGCCTATTTTTAGACCTTTTCCAGATAATTTACCTTCAAATACTGTCATGATTTTTATTATGATTTATTTATTGATCATTTTTAAAGTTCAGTTTATCTAATATGTATAATGTTATAATTCAGGATTTGGAATTCAGGAATATTTAAATAAATTATGATACTAAAATTGATTTTTGAAAAAAGTTTTTTAAACTTGAATGAAGTAGAATTTTAATTTTATAATTAGCTAAAGATCATATTAGAGGTTTGTATGGTTAGAATTAGATTGACAAGATTAGGTGCTAAAAATAGGCCTTACTATAGAGTTGTAGTTGTTGATTCTAGGAAAAAGAGAGACGGTGCTTATATTGAAAATTTAGGTTTTTATGCTCCACTTGAAAATAATAAATTATTTATTAATACCGATAGGTATGAATATTGGTTATCTGTTGGTGCTCAGCCTTCTGATAAGGTGAAAAAACTTTTTGAGAAATTTTCATCGTCTTTAAAATAGAAAAAATTTTTAGAGAGGGGTAGTGTATGAAAGAAAAAGAACTCGTTGAACAGATTGTTAAAGCTTTGGTTGATTATCCTGAAGATATTAGCCTTAAAGTTGTTGAGGGTGAAAAATCTACCATCCTTGAGCTTAAGGTTAGAACCGAAGATATTGGTAAGATTATTGGCAAGAAGGGTAGAATTGCTAAAGCCATTAGGACCATTGTTAGTGCAATTGCCGTTAAAAACGGTAGAAGAGTTATTCTTGAAATTCTTGATTAATTTTTATTTTATCCCGAGCTTATGCTCGGGATTTTTATTTAATGAAGGAAAAAATAAAGGAAGTTGCTTTAGAAAGTGGATTTGATTTGGTATCTTTTGTTTCTTCTGAATCTATTTTAAAAAATACTTTTCTTTTTTCTAAATATTCGGAGTGGATAAGATTTTCTTTGAATGCTAATATGAAGTATCTTGATATACCTTTGGATAAAAAGTTTAATCCTGCATCGATTGAGGGATGGGCTAGAAGTATCATTCTTGTTGGTGCTAGTTATTTTAATTCTTCGAACTTTGATCTTCCTTCTGAAGAATATGGTAGAGTTTCAATGTATGCCTGGGGACAAGATTATCATTTTGTTTTAAAGAAAATGCTAGAAGAATTTGTTCAGAAATTGAAGTTTTATCTAGGTAGAGAATTTAGATATAGAATTTTTTCTGATGCTACTCCACTTTATGAGAAGGGATTTGCAGTTGCAGGAGGTATGGGCTTTCAAGGTAAAAATACCTGTGTGATAAATCCTAAGTATGGTTCTTTTTTCTTTATTGGAGAAGTTTTAACTGATTTAGATTTGGGAGAGGATGAACCTATAGAATTTAAAGGTTGTGGTGGGTGTAGTTTATGTATTGATTCTTGTCCTACTTCTGCTTTAACTCCTTATGTACTTGATGCTAGAAAATGTATATCTTATTTAACAATAGAATATAGAGGTATCATACCAGAGGATCTTGCTTTTAAGATGGGTGATTGGATTTTTGGTTGTGATATATGCCAAAGGGTTTGTCCTTTTAATAAGGGGCTTTTTGTAAAAAAGTTTGTTAGTAAAATTAGGGAATTTAATATAAATTTAACACCTTTTTTAAACTTAAGAGATGTTATGAGTATACCTAGTAATAATCAATTTAAAAAAACATTTTATGGTAAAGCTTTTTTAAGAGCAGGTAGGAGCGGACTTATCAGAAATGCAATAATAGTTGCTGTGAATAATAAGGCATATAAATTGATAGATAAAATAAAAGAACTTGCTGATGATAGTAATGAAGTTATTTCTGAAACTGCGAAATGGGCGATAAAAACGATGTCGGGATGACTGGATTTGAACCAGCGACCCCACCCACCCCAAGGGTGTGCGCTACCAGGCTGCGCTACATCCCGACATTTGGGCGGTAGAGGATTCGAACCTCTGGCCTCCACTGCGTCAAAGTGGCGCTCTAACCAACTGAGCTAACCGCCCAAATCTAGAAAAATTATAATATTCTTACAATTTTAAATTCAAGAAAATTTCATAGGTTTTCCTAATATCATCAAGGAATTTTTGCTTTTAAATTAATCCGTAGTGTGTTTTATTCTATTAGTAGTTTAAATTTAACTTTAGAATTTAATAGTTTTAACTTTTGTTATTTTAATATTTTGTTATTTTAATAAATGAAAACTTTAGGAGAGGTTAATTTGGTATTTCTTTATGTACGCATCTAAGGTATTTCTATTTATACCTAATATTCTAGATGCTTTTAGTTTATTATTTGATGTGAGAGAAAGAATTTGTTTTATCAAGTTTTTCTCAATAGGTTTGATAATCTTATCGTAAAGATTATTTTCCTTATATATGTCGAGATTTTCTATTTCCCTAAATATTATACTTGATATTTCGTCTTCATAACTTAGATAGATTGAAGTATGCTTCTTTAGATGTTCTGGCATTAATTCTTTTGTGATTCTTCCGTCTTTGGATAGTATTACTAACCTTTCTATTGTATTCTCAAGTTCTCTTACATTCCCTGGCCAATTGTAATCTATTAATTTTTCTAAAACTTCGTTTTCTATTTCTTTTATTTCTTTTCCATGTTCAGAGGAGAATTTTTTAATAAATTCTTCGATAAGTAAAGGAATGTCTTCTTTTCTTTCTCTAAGCGGTGGTAATTCAACTTTTATAACATTTAGTCTGTAGTATAGGTCTAATCTAAATTTACCTTCCTCTATGAGTTTTTCTAAATCTCTATTTGTGGCTGCTATTATTCTTACATCTACCTTTATCGGTTCACCACCAATGGGTTCTACTTCCTTTTCTTGTAGGACCCTAAGTATTTTGGCTTGTAAGTGTAGAGGCATATCTCCAATCTCATCTAGAAATAATGTACCTTTATCTGCAAGTAATATTTTCCCTTTCTTATCTGATACTGCGCCTGTGAATGAGCCTTTTTTATAACCAAATAGTTCGCTTTCAAGTAAGTTTTCAGGGATTGCTGCACAGTTTATTGCTATAAATGGTTTTTCTTTCCTAGGACTATTGAAATGTATTGCTTTTGCAATTAGCTCTTTTCCCGTACCTGATTCTCCTTCTATAAGCACCGTTGAATTAGTAGGAGATACAGTGTTTATTATTTCAAAAACTTTTAACATCTTTTCTGATTTTCCAATGATGTTTGATATTCTATACTTTTCATAAAGCTGATTTTTTAGATATTGATTTTCTTCAAGAAGTTTTTTATTTTCTTCTCTCCTTCTTATATATCTCATTACAGAAGATGCTATAACTTTTGATACTTCTTCCATTATTTTCCCAGTTATTTCAAAGTCATTGTCATTTATAAATTCCTTTTCAGCTGTTATAACACCAAGAATCTCGTCATTGTGTATTATAGGATTAGCAAAAAATGAAATTTTTCTACTTCTTTCTCTTCTTGCTCTTGTTTTGTTTAGAAAATCCTTCTCCTCCCATATGTTTTTTATTGATATGCTTTTCCTATACTTTATCACCTTTCCAACAATCCCTTCTCCTATCTTATACCTTCCCCTTTTCTCTTCTTCTTTTGATAAACCTAAACTTTTTACAATTTTTAACTCTTTTCCTTCTTCATCTAGAAGGAATATCATACTCCTTTCTATCTTTACAATACTAACAAGAAGTTTAATTATTCTACTAAACTGAAAATCCAAGTCTTCGTATTCGTTAGCAGTTCTATATATCATTGAAAGGAATTTTGAGAATCTATTTTCAGATTCGATCTTATCCATTTGTAATTTAGTTTGTAGAAGAATAGAAAAAAGTAATACAACTAAATTTAAATTTTCAATATCCTCTTTTGAAAATTTATTTTCAGAGAAACTCTCGAAGTTTAATATGACAGCAATTCTATCATCTATCATTAGAGGTAATGCAATATCTGACTTTGTTTCACCTTCAAGTGGTATGTAAAAACTATCTTCGTCAGTATTATCTGAGAAGTATGGGGATTTATTCCTATAAACCCATCCAACAATACCTTTATCAAAAGGTAAGTAATAATTTTCTTTTCTAATTAACTCAAAGTTATTGCCTTTTTTTTCAACATAATATATAAGTTCTAAACCCTTACCACAAGGAATATAAACGCTTGATATATCTGAGTCAGTTAGTTTTGCTAAAAATTCAAGCATTTTAGCGTAGTACTCTTTTATGTCCTTAATATTATTGAATGAAGATAATAGATCTATAATCTCTTGAATCTTAATGGTTTTACTTTTCATTACTAAAGTTTTAATTAATTTCCTTTGTAATTTCAAAATAATTTTTAAATCTGCATATTTTTTAAGCAAAATAAAAGTTTTTCCTAAAAAATAAGCAAATTTACGGATAATCTATATTAAGGCTAATATTGTCTTTTATCCGTTTTTAGCAATAAGATAACAAGTATTATTGAATTTTGGTACGATAATTGCAGGGAATAAATAAATTATAAGGAGGATAATTATGTTTAAGGACAAAAGTGAGGCTATTAAGTTTATTAAGGATCAAGGTATTGAGATAGTGGATTTGAGGTTTATGGACTTTCCGGGCTTATGGCAGCATTTCTCGGTGCCTTCCAAGGTAATTGATGAAGATGTTTTTGAGGAAGGGTTAGGTTTTGATGGTTCTTCGATAAGAGGTTGGCAGAGTATAAATGAAAGTGACATGATACTTATTCCTGATCCTACAAGTGCTTTTTTGGATCCTTTTACAGAGCATAAGACTCTGGTGTTTATATGTGATATAAAGGATCCTATAACTCGTAAGGATTATACTAGAGATCCAAGGCATATTGCTAAGAAGGCAGAAGCTTATTTGATTTCAACTGGTATAGGTGATGTTGCTTATTTTGGGGCAGAACTTGAGTTTTTTGTTTTCGACAAAGCTTACTTTGATCAAGACTCTCATTCGGCTTATTATTTCATTGATTCTGATGAAGCAGCTTGGAATAGTGGTAATGAGAAGAACATAGATGGTACTTTTAATAGAGGATATAAGATAAGGCATAAGGAAGGCTATTTCCCAGTGCCTCCACACGATAGTTTACAGGATTTGAGGTCGGAAGTTACTTTAATTTTGAGTAAGTATATGAATATTAATGTTGAAACCCATCATCACGAAGTTGCTACAGCAGGTCAAGGTGAAGTTGGTTTTAAATTTGATACGCTCACTAAAACAGCTGACAATGTTTTGAAAGTCAAGTATGCTCTTAAAAATGTTGCTTGGAAAAGAGGTAAAACAGTAACTTTTATGCCAAAACCAATATATGGTGATAATGGTACAGGAATGCATGTGCATCAGAGTATATGGAAGGGTGGTAAAAATCTTTTTGCTGGAGATAAATATGCAGGGTTTTCTCAAGAAGGTTTATGGTATATTGGTGGTATTCTTAAGCATGCAAAAGCTATTGCTGCGTTTACAAATCCTTCAACTAATTCATATAAAAGGTTAGTGCCGGGGTTTGAAGCACCTATTAATCTTGCGTACTCTGCTAGAAATAGAAGCGCTGCTGTTAGGATACCGATTTATTCAACTTCTCCTAAAGCAAAAAGGATAGAGTATAGGCCACCTGATGCAACATCTAATCCTTATTTAGCATTTGCTGCTATACTTATGGCTGGTATTGATGGTATAAAAAACAGAATAGATCCAGGTGAACCTATTGATAAGAATATTTATGATCTACCACCAGAGGAAAAAGCCAGAATACCTAAGTATTCTGCTTCACTTGAGGAATCTCTTAAATCTTTGGAAGAAGATCATGAATTTTTGTTACAGGGAGATGTTTTTACAAAAGATGTTATCGAAACTTGGATAAACTATAAGATGGAAAAAGAAGTATTAGCAATAGCTCAAAGACCTCATCCTTATGAATTCGTTTTATACTTCGATGTCTAACTATCAAGGGGTGCAACGCATCCCTTCTTAAACTTATAGAAATTTAAAAATTGATCTTTATTTCATTGAGATCAGTAGAAATCTTATTAAAATTGGATATTTGCTATCATAGAGATATAGGGTTATTGAAACTAATAGTGATACTAAAAATTTATCTTGGTTCCTAATGGAACAATTGTTTTAAATTTACAACATTGATTTATTATAATTAACCGAAAAAAGAGGTTTGTATGGAATCAAAGTGGCTTAGGACAGATTATTGTGGTGAAATTACAGAAAAGTATTTAGGTAAAGAAGTTATTGTTAATGGTTGGGTTAAATCAGTAAGGGATCATGGTGGGGTTATTTTTGTTGATCTTAGAGATATTAGAGGGGTCGTCCAGATAGTTTTTAGTCCAGAGGTTAGTAAAGAACTTCATGAAAGTGCTAGTAAAATAAGAGATGAATATGTGCTTGCTGTTAAGGGTATCGTTAGAAAGAGACCTCAGGAAAGCGTAAATCCTAATATAAAAACCGGTACTGTTGAAATACTTGCAAAAGAGTTTGAAGTACTTAATATTTCTGAGACACCACCTATACCGTTTGATAATCCTAAAATTGTTTCTGAAGATAAAAGGCTTAGGTATAGGTACCTTGATTTGAGATCTGAGATGATGAAGCAAAATATCATAAAGAGACATGAGATAACTCAAGTTATAAGAGAATACCTTAATAGAAATAACTTCCTAGAAATAGAAACGCCTTACTTAATAAAGTCAACTCCAGAGGGTGCTAGAGATTTTATCGTACCTAGTAGGTTGAACAAAGGTAAATTCTATGCACTACCGCAATCTCCTCAGATATTTAAGCAGATTCTAATGGTTGCGGGCTTTGATAGGTATTATCAGATAGCAAGATGCTTTAGGGATGAAGATTTGAGAGCTGATAGGCAACCAGAGTTTACTCAAGTTGATTTAGAAATGTCCTTTGTTGATATAGCTACTATTATTGATTTAGTTGAAGGTATGATTAAAGAAGTTTTGCAAAGAGTTTATGGAATAAAAATTGATGAAAGATTTCCAGTTCTTTCTTATGAAGATGCTATGAATAGGTTTGGTTCTGATAAACCTGACACAAGATTTGGTTTAGAAATTCAAGATATAACTAACATTGCAGGTAATACTGAATTTAAGGTTTTCAAGGATGCTGTTGAATCCGGAGGGGTTATAAAGTGTATAGTTGTTGATAGGGGTGATGAAGTTAGTAGAAGTGAGTTAGATTTCCTAAGAGAGTGGGTTTTGGAGTTTGGAGCTAAGGGAGTTGCTTGGTTTAGGGTTAAAAATGGTGATCTTGAGTCTAACTTAACGAAGTTTTTCAGTGAAAGTGTTAGAAAGGAAATTGTAAATGCTCTTAATTTAAGAGATGGTAATCTTATTTTGATAGTTGCTGATGAGTGGAAGATTGCTACTACTACACTAGGACAGATAAGATTAAGAATGGCTCAAAGGTTAAATTTAATACCTGAAAATGAGTTTAAATTCCTGTGGGTAGTCGGGTTTCCTTTGTTTGAGTGGAATGAAGAAGAGAATAGGTTAGATCCGATGCATCATCCATTTACTGCACCTATGTATGAAGATATACCTTTGCTAGATAGTGATCCTTTGAAGGTTAGAGCCCAAAGTTATGACATAATCTTGAATGGTTCTGAAATTGGTGGAGGTAGTATAAGAATACATAATCAAAACTTACAGAGGAAAATATTTTCACTTATAGGTTTATCTGAGGAAGAAGCACTTGAAAAGTTTGGTTTTATGCTTGAAGCTTTTAAATATGGTGCTCCACCTCACGGAGGAATAGCAATAGGTCTTGATAGATTTGTTTCAATCCTTCAAGGTATGGATAGTATAAGAGATGTTATAGCATTTCCTAAAACACAAAAAGCTCTGTGTCTGATGAGTGGTGCTCCTTCTTATGTTGAAGAAAAGCAACTTAGAGAGTTAGGAATATCAATTGAGTTTGAAGAAGAGTAATTTTTTTGATTTTTGTATTTTTGATTTTTGTATTCAAATACTATATAATCTTGATAAGTGCAAAAGGGAGAAATATGCCTTTTAATTTTAATCTCATAAAGGATAGAATTCTTTCTAGAAAAGGAGATGTTATAGTTATTGAAGAAAATTCAACTACTGTAAAGTTTGAGGGAAGTAAGTTAAATTCTGTAAATAATTTTTCAAAGGAAGGGCTAGGTGTTAGGATCATAAAAGATGGAAAAGTAGGTTTTTCTTCCACGAATGATGTAAGTAAAGTTGATGAAATTTTTATGAAGGCGGAAGAGGTTAGTAAATTTGGTGAAGAATTAGATATATCATTTCCTAAGCAACCAAAAGCTACATTAAATGAAAATTTTGTAGATCCTTCTTTGGAAGATGTTAGCCAGAGGGATATGATTGAACTGGGTGAAGAGATTATTTCTTCTATAAAAGAGATAGATCATTCGATAGAAGTAAATTTAGAAATTGAGAAAAGTTTCATTAGAAAAAGTGTTATAAATTCATCTGGTTTAGATTTGTCAAATTCTAAAACTATTTGGGGTGTTTCTGTTGAAGGCGTTTATGTTGGGAATGACGATAGCCTTTTATGGCTCTATGATAGTAAGTTTTCGACAAGGTATGATATTGATTTCTCACCTCTTGTTTCATATTTGAGGAATATTTACCTTTATTCAAAGGACACTGCTAAGATTGAGAGTGGTAAATATCCCGTAATTTTTGCTCCTACCTCTCTTATAACTTTGGTTGATATTCTTTGTCTTGGTGTTAATGGAGAGAATGTCTTTAAAGGTATTTCACCTATTAAAGATAAGATTAATGAAAAAGTTTTTTCAGAGAAGTTTTCTTTGATAGATGATCCTCATATAGAAGTTGGTATCTCATCTCAGCCTTTTGATGATGAAGGAGTAATTACTAACTACAAAGAAGTTATTTCAAGTGGTGTTTTAAAATCTTTTATAAATGATTTAAGAATAGGTTATCTCAGAAATGATGTCTCAACGGGTAATGGTTTTAGGAATTATTTTTCTTTACCAAAACCATCCTTTTCAAATGTTGTTGTTATGAATGGTGATGTATCACTTAGCTCTATGATTGGAAGCATTGATAAAGGTCTGATTGTTTATCAACTTCTGGGTGGTGGACAAAGTAATGTAAACGCTGGTGAGTTTTCAGTTAATATTGAAACTGGTTTTTTAATCAAGGATGGACATATTATCGGTAGAGTTAAAGATACAATGCTTTTTGGTAATGTTTATGAATTGTTCAAAAGGATTATTCAGATTTCTAAGGAAACGAAAGCTGTATATGATCATTTTCTACCTTATATCTTATTTGAAGAAGTTAATGTAGCATCAGATGTTTAGGTTTAATTTTATCCATAAATTAGGTAGTTATGTATATAGTTTTTTTGAGTATATTGGTAAACTTTCTATATTTTCTTTTCAAGTTTTTAAAAATTTTTTCTCAAAGCCTTTCTATTTAAAAGAGTTTATTATGTCTCTAGAAGAGGTAGGATATAGATCATTGGGAATTATTTTTACAATATCCTTCTTTTCAGGAATGATAATGACGCTTAATGTTGGTAAAATTATGGATAGCATAGTTAAGGGTACTTCTCAGTATGTAGGCGCTGGTATATTGCTTGTTATGATAAAAGAGTTTGGCCCTGTTTTAACTTCCATATCTTTGATAAGTAGGGTAGGTGCAGGAATAACTGCTCAGCTTTCTACTATGAAAGCTACGGAACAAATTGACGCACTTAAGGTTATGTCAATATCTCCTGTGAAGTTTTTGGTTGTACCGAAAGTTTTAGCTATAGTTACTATGATACCTTTTTTGGCATCTATTTCTGTTATCTCTGGAGTTTTAGGTGGACTTGTAATGGCTGTTTTGTATCTTGATCAAAGTTACTTAACTTACTTTGATAAAGTCCTATTTGCTCTAAAGAAACAAGATATATTTGATATGATTTTGAAAAGCTTAATTTTAGGTTTTTTTATAGGAACTGTTAGCTGTTTTTATGGAATGGAATCAGAAGGCGGGGCAAGGGGCGTTGGTATTTATACTACTAGATCTGTGGTTGCTTCATTTATCATAATAGTTATAATTGATTACATTGTTACTTTCGTTCTAATATCTATAAGAAGTTTGTTTTTCTAAGAAATTTTGTAATTCAAAGAGTATTAGAATTGTTTTATTGCTTCAAGTAAGATTAGAGATTATTTTTAGTCTTCCAATTCATCTACAAGTTCATACAAAGGTTACTCTCTTCCACAGTAATAACAGCATTCAAAGTTTTAACTCTTATTAGGAGATTATTGCAGAATTACAAATTTCCAGTCCCGAGTTCTCGCTAAATTATCTTTCTAAAAGCATCTTCAGTTGAAAATCAGTATTTTTTTCTTATATTAATATTTAGTTAAGAGGTTTGTATGGAAAGCAAAGATTATTTTAGTTTAGATGGAAGTTTTTCTCGTTTTGTTTCCTTTAGACCTTTTAAGCTTGAAAAGCATCATTTTATTGTATACAATTTTGAGGGCGAACCGATCTTTGATATTACTGAGGAGGGTTTAGGTATAGTACTTGAAGCTATTAGTAAGGCTATTGGTGGAGGTTATAAAATTGACACTGACTTAATTGAGCTTACAGAAGAAAGATGTATTGTTAAAGTTAAACTTAGTGTTCCAAAGATGAGAAAATCTATTAGTATGTTTGGTGTTGCTACTACGAAAGAAGTTAAGATGAGAGGGGAGGACAATCTGAGTATTTTGGATGATACTTTAGGTTTAGCACAGACAAGAGCACTCAAAGATTCTATTGAATATTTTGTTGGTGCTTCTATTATAGATAATTTTGCAAACGCTCTTTTTTATTTTTATCAGAATTAGTTAGGATTTTGTTATTAGTTTTATAATTTAAGTCAGTATGAACAAGGAAGAGTTTATAAAATTTCTCATAGAATCTGATGTTTTAAAATTCGGAGAGTTTACTACTAAAAGTGGTAGGAAAACCCCTTATTTCATAAATACTGGTAACTATGATGATGGAAGGAAATTATCAATTCTTGGTGAATTTTATGCGGAGGTAGTTTATAGAAACTTTGAAGGGCTAACTTCTATTTTTGGTCCTGCCTATAAAGGTATTAGCTTGGCTGTAGTAACTTCAATTAAGATCTATGATAAATACGGGATTAGTATAAAATGTTCGTTTAATAGAAAAGAATTAAAGGATCACGGGGAAGGAGGGATTATAGTAGGACATAAATTCTCTGAAGATGATAAGGTTGTAATTGTTGAAGATGTCATAACATCAGGTATATCAATTAGGGAAAGTATGGAGATACTTAAAAGTAATGGTAATCCTAAAGTTTTGGGAGTTGTTGTTTCAGTTGATAGAATGGAGAGAGGAAAAGAAAAACTTGCTACGGAAGAAATAAAAGAGGAATTTGGGGTTAATGTTATATCGATTGTTAAAGTTGTAGATATAATAGAGTTTCTTAAGAAGAATAACTATGATATTAACTTTGTTAAAAAGATGGAAGAATACTTAGAATTTTAATTATTCTTTTCAGAGAATTTATCTATTTTTTCCACATTTCCAAATATAGAGGGTATAGCTTCTTCTGACTTAGTTTTTGATTTATCTTTTTGTTTATATGTTTTTTCTGTATTAATTTCTAATTTAATTTCTTTTAGCTCTACTTCAAATTCTATTGAAGTTAATTTTTTGATGTAGTTTCTTATAGACTCTATTTTTCCTTGTATTTCCTCTTTGAATCCTTGTGGTACTTCTATAATTATTTTCTCGTTATTGATAGTTATATTGACTTTTTTTTCTAATCCGCTAATTGTATTTTTGGATATAGCATTTTTAACTATTTCTTTTAGTTCTTCGTTGGTAAGATCTCCTGGTGTTTTTTCTATTTCTTCAATTAGAGTATCCGCAGGATCTATTATTTTTTTCTTATTTGTATCTTCGGAAATAGTTTCTATTTTGGCAGTTTTGTTTTCATTTTTAGTTGTAGTATTAGGTGATTCTTTGTTTAACTCATTTTTTAGTTGTTTTACTTCCTCAAGTATTTTTGAAATAGTTATTACATTATTTGGGTTAGAGATTTTGAAGATTGCATTTTCAATGTGGAATAATTCGTTTATTGTAAATCTTAATTCTGAATAAGTTTCTATTAAAACATTTTCAATGAATATTAGTTCGTCTTTTGTAAATTTTTCTTTGAATTGTTCTAAAATTTTTATTTCATCATCTAGTATTTTAAGAAGGCTCTTATCGGGTCCAAATTCTTTTAAGATAATTAAATTCCTGAAAGTTTTTATTAATTCTTCAGTGAGTTTTTTCATTTCAAAACCTTTATGGTTTAGAGTATTTACTATTTTTATGAGTTCTGATGTGTTTTTGGAGGATATATAAGAAAGTATTTTCTCTATGTGGGATATGTCAATTATTCCTAATAGGTTATCAATTTCTTCTTCATTTATTTGTTTAACTTTTTCTTCGTCAAATATGTCTTGGCCTATATATGATACAACCATGTCAAATATACTTTCTGCATCTCTCATTGAGCCATTACCAGTTTTAGCTATTTTAGTTAGAATTTTTTCTGTTAATTTGTATCCTTCGTTTTCTGATATCTTCTTTAGTTGTTTTAATATGCTATCAATTGACAATGGTTTTAGTATGAAATGTTGGCATCTTGACCTTATTGTTTGTTTTACTTTGTAGGGTTCTGTAGTTGCGAAGATAAATACCACATGTTGAGGAGGTTCTTCAAGGGTTTTTAAAAGTGCGTTAAACGCTTCGTCTGTAAGCATGTGAACTTCGTCTATTATGTAGATTTTATATTTTGATTTTACTGGTACGAATTTTACTGCTTCCCTTATTGTCCTTACATCGTCTATTTTCCTGTTTGAGGCTCCATCTATTTCAATAACGTCTACTGAGGTGCCTTCTTTTATTTCTATGCAATTTTCACATTTGTTACAAGGATTTACAGTTGGGCCGTGTATACAGTTTAAAGATTTAGCTAAGATTCTTGATAAAGTTGTCTTACCTACTCCTCTTGGCCCTGAAAATAAATATGCGTGACCTATTTTGCCTGTTGATATGGCACTTTTTAATGCTTTTACAACTTCATCTTGCCCTATAACTTCGTCAAATGTTTGGGGTCTCCATTTTCTAGCAGTAGGTAAAAACATCTACCCCTCCTTGACTTCCAGTGCTATCTCTTTGTCTTTGTACCTAACAAAGTATTTCCCTTGCTTTATTCTAGTATCTACTCCACTTTTACCTTTTGTAATTCTAATTATATCTTTTCTTTCATTAAGAATTGCTATTTCTTCATAGTCATTAATCCTAACACTTAAAACAAGTTCATTTGCATCATAAAAACCTACAAATATTTTTATATCATCAGTTTCATATATTACTTCTTTTCTGTTTGATATAAATTTTTCTCCTCTAAATTCTTGAAACATTGCAAGTTTGGTACCGTATCTTGTGCCGCTAATTGCATCGACTATCTCAAGAAAACCGTCTTTTATTTGTAATAGAATCTTGCCGTAATTTAATTCTTTCTTTGGTTTTTCAAATTCTATTAATTCCATTTTTCTCACTCCTCTTCTTATGTTTAAAAATTCTTCTCGGCACTCTTTACATTCTTCTATGTGTTTGTAGAATTCCTCTGTAGGATTTTCAACATTTAGTAAGAACTCATCTAATTCTATTTTACCACATCCTATATTCATAAACTCTGACTTTAGATATTATATACCTTCGTCTTACCTATTTATCAACTTTTACGAATCACCTTCAGTACAAACTTTTAGCACGAAAAAGATTATTTTAAAGTTCTATATTACCTATTCTAAATCAAAGTAAGAATGCTAAAAACGATTTCTAACCTTCTATTAGGGATTGAATG